>NZ_JBHXIB010000042.1:11182-46312 GCF_042723975.1 Amycolatopsis sp. NPDC058340
GCGAAAGCCACTTTCGCAACCTTCAACGTTGCGAAAGTGGCTTTCGCAACGTCACGGAGGCGGAGCCCGGGGCGAGATGTGTCGCGAAAGTGGCTTTCGCGACCTGGTCACCTGAGCGCCGGGAGAGCCGCATTTAGAGGACTAAATGCGGCGGCGGGGATCAGTCCAGCGGAAGGTTCAGCAGCGCGTTCTCGACCAGTTCCGGCATCGCCGGGTGGATCCAGTACTGCCCGCGCGCCATGCTCTTCGCGTCCAGCCCGAAGCTCATCGCCTGGATCAGCGGCTGGATCACCGAAGACGCCTGCGGGCCGATGATGTGCGCGCCCAGCAGCTGCCCGGTGGCCGGGTCGGCGAGCAGCTTCGCGAAGCCGGTGGTGTCCTCCATCGCCCAGCCGTAGGCGATGCCGGCGTAGTCCTGATGCGACGTCACGTACGATACGCCACGCTCGCGCGCCTCGCGTTCGGTCAGCCCCACCGAAGCGACCTGCGGAGAGGTGAACACCGCGTGCGGGACGAACCGGTGGTCGGCTTCGATCCGCTCGTCCGGGTGCAACAGGTTGTGCTGCACGACGCGCTGCTCGTGGTTCGCGACATGCTTCAGCTCGAACGCCGACGAGATGTCGCCGAGCGCGTAGATCCCGTCGACCACGGTCTGCTGGTACTCGTCGACCACGACGTGCCCGCGCTCGCCCGTGGTCACGCCGGTCGCGGCGACGTCCAGGAGATCGGAGTTCGGCGTGCGGCCGGTCGCGACGAGCAGCACGTCGGCCTCGACGGTTTCGGCGCCTTCCGGGCCTTCGAGGTCCAGGGCGACACCAGACGCGGTCTTGCGCGCGCGGACGGTCTTCCGGTCGAGCCGGACGTCGAAGCGCTGCGCGGCCAGCTCGGTGAACCGGGCGCTGACGTCGTCGTCCTCGGAACGCAGCAGCGCGCCGGAGCGGTTGACCACGGTCACGTCCACCCCGAACGAGGCGAAGACGTGCGCGAACTCGGCCGCGATGTACCCGCCGCCGAGGATCACGATGCTCGACGGCAGTTCGTCGAGCCGCATCACCGTGTCGGAGGTGTGGTAGCCGGTCTCGGCGAGGCCGGGGATGTCCGGGATCACCGGACGCCCGCCGGCGGCGAGCACGAACCTGTCGGCGGTGATCGTCTCGGCGGGGCGGCCGTCGGAGTAACTGACCCGCAGCTCCTTGTGGCCGGTGAAGCGGCCTTCGCCCTCGTACACGGTGACGTTCTTGTTGTCCTCGTGCTGGACGCGGTACTCGCGGCCGCCCGCGGCGATCGGGTCGATCCGGCCGAAGATCCGGTCGCGCACGTCGCGCCAGCGGACGCCGGTCAGCTCCTCGTCGACGCCGAACTTCGACGACGAAGCCGGGGTGGCCGCGACGTTGGCGGCGTGCACGAACATCTTCGTCGGGATGCAGCCCACGTTCAGGCAGGTGCCGCCGAACGTGCCCTTCTCCACGATCGCCGTGTTCCAGTCCGCGAAACGCGGGTCGAGGATCGAGTTGCCCGATCCGGTACCGACGATCACCAGGTCGTAGTGGGGCACGCTGTCTTCCTTTGCGGCGGGAGCGGGTGGTTCCGACTCTAGCCAACTTGTCACGGCGGCCGGTTGTTCCCGGTTCAGCGCCCGGTGGAGCTGAAGTGCATCCGGTCCTTCGGCGTCGTCCAGGTGCCGCCCCAGGTCCAGCCGATCGCGGCGAAGGCGGCCACGGCCGGGTCCCCTTCGGTGATCATCCCCGGCCGCCGGTTTCCCCGGTCGAGGTACGCCGACGCGAGCTCGGGCAGCACGAGGTCGCCCTTGGTGTACGGGTTGCAGAAGGGGTTGACGTCGATCGCGAGCCCGTAGGCGTGCGCGGACCAGGTCGTCTGGCCGCGGGCCGGACGGCAGACGAACGCGTTGGTGTTGTTCCCGTCACCCGTCGGGGGAGCGGCGAGTTCGGCGGGAGCGGTCACGCGCATCTCCTCGATCGGGAACTTCGCGGCGAACAACTGCCCGAGTACGGTGACGACGGCGTTCGCCACGGAGGCGTTCACGAGCATTTCCCCGGTGTGCGTGCGGCCGTCGAAACCCCAGAACGACACCGTGAGATAGCGCAGTTCGCCCGCCTTGACCGGACAAGCCGCCTGCCAGGTGCTGCGCGCGAGAACCTCGGCGGGGACGGGATTCACGGTGCCCGCGAACCGGTTCCCGGCGGGCGGGGGCAGCAGGTCGGCGGTCGGCAGGGCACGGTTCGCCAGCACGGGAGGAGTCGGGAGGATCTGCCCGAAACCGTCACGGCGCAAGGGAAGCGGCTTCGCGCCGACCTGCCAGACCGGTGCGGGCGGCGGGGTCGGCGTGGGCGGAGTCGTTGCGGTCGAAGAGGATTCCGGGGGAGCGCTGGTCACGGCCGGGCTCGAACACGAGGAGAGCAGAAGGGCCGTAGCCACCAGGATCGTCGCCGTAGCCCGCACGACGTCCAGGGTGACAGATGCGTTCGGTGAGCACAGTTCCACCCGTTTCAGTGACACCGCATCGGGCTTTCTCCGATTAGGGTATTCGCGATCGCTCGTGTACGCGCTGGAGTCGAATGACTTCCCAGGGTCTGACCGTACGTACGCCCCGGTGAAGGGACAGAACATGCCCAAGAAGTCACGTCGCACGCTGCTGCTCGCGGTCGGAGCGGTTCTCGCGACGGCGGTGATGGTGCCGATCGCGGTCAACAGCGCGTCGGCGGACGACAGCGCGGTGAGCGGCCCGGAGCAGGCCGCCCAGCCGAGGATCGTCGGTGGCGGCAAGGCTTCGGTCTCGCAGTACCCGTACGCGGTCTACCTGGCCGATCGGAGCGGCAACCAGTACTGCGGCGCGGTGATCGTCAGCTCCACGACGGTCGCGACGGCGGCGCACTGCGCGGTCGCGGTCAAACGCGCCGACGTCCGCGTGGTGGCCGGGCGGGACAACAAACGTTCGCGGGACGGCGTCGAGCTGCGTGTCTCGAAGATCTGGGTCAGCCCCGACTACAGCGGCGATCCCGGCAAGGGCGACGACATCGCGGTGATGACGGTCAGCGGTCAGCTGCCGTACCGGCCCGCGAAGGTCGCGGACAGCGGCAACGCCGACCTGTACACCGAAGGCACGAAGGCGACGGTCCTCGGCTGGGGCCGGGTCGCCGACGGCGGCGCGCGATCGGAATACCTGCGCAGCGCGGTCGTCCCGGTGGTCAGCGACAAGACCTGCCGCACCGCGTACTCGGGCTACGACCCGAGCGACATGGTGTGCGCGGGCTACCCCGAAGGTGGAGTCGACGCCTGCCAGGGCGATTCGGGCGGACCGCTCATGGTCGGCGACACGCTGATCGGGATCGTGTCGTTCGGTGAAGGCTGCGCGAAGGCGGGCAAACCCGGCGTGTACACCCGTGTCTCCCACTTCGCGGACGAGATCTCCCAGCAGAAGAACCGGGGCCTGATCGGCTGATCGGTGCCTTCCGCACGCCCGATGTGCTAACAAGTGGGCGTGAGCACCGACACCCCGATCATCGAGACCTCGTCGTTCCCGCTGTCCGTCGCCGGTGACGAGATCACCGCCGCACAGCTGCACGGCATCCTCCGCCTGCGCGTGGACGTGTTCGTCGTCGAGCAGGACTGCGCCTATCACGAGATCGACGGACGCGACCTCCTGCCCGGCACGCGGCACCTCTGGATCGGCGGTTCGGTCGCCGTCGACTCGTACCTGCGGGTGCTGCAGGACGCCGGCGGCACCTTCCGCATCGGCCGGGTGTGCACGGCCGTCCGCTCACGCGGCAAGGGGCTCGCGGGACGGCTGATGGAGACCGCGCTCGCCGGGATCGGGGACGCGCCGTGCGTCCTCGACGCGCAGACGTACGCGACGAAGTTCTACGCCAAATACGGCTTCGTGGCCGAGGGCGAGGAGTTCATGGAAGACGGGATCCCGCACATCACGATGTGGCGCCGGGAGGCGCCGCGGCCGTGATCACCCCGACCGCGCGGTCCACGTCGGCCTCGGTGAGGTCGGCCCGCGCGGTCAGGCGCAGGCGGGAGATGCCGTCGGGCACGGACGGCGGCCGGAAGCAGCCGACCCGCACGCCCTGATCGGCGCAGGCGGCGGCCCACGCGACGGCCGCCTCCGGTGACGGCGCCTGCACCGAGATCACCGCGGCGTCCGGGAGACTGACCCGGAAACCCGCCGATTTCAGTTGCATCGCGAGGTTTCCCGCGGCTTCGGTCACCTTGGTGGCCAGCTCCGGCTCGGCCTTCAGCGCGGTGAGGGCGGCCAGCGCGGCGGCGGCACTGGCGGGCGCGAGGCCGGTGTCGAAGATGAAACTGCGCGCGGTGTCCACGAGATGCTTGATCACGCGACGCGGCCCGAGCACCGCTCCGCCTTGCGCCCCAAAAGATTTCGACAGCGTGATCGTGGTGACGACGTCCGGCGCGCCGGAGAGCCCCGCAGCGTGGACGGCGCCGCGACCGCCCTCGCCGAGGACACCGAAGCCGTGCGCGTCGTCGACGAGCAGCGACGCGCCGTGCTCCCGGCAGACACCGGCGAGTTGCTCCAGCGGGGCGATGTCGCCGTCGACGGAGAACACGGAATCGGTGACGACGAGCGCACGCGGTTTGCGGCGGGTCGCCAGCGCGTGCTTGACGGCGTTCGGGTCGCTGTGCGCGACGGCGGCGATGTCCGACCGGGACAGGCGGCAGCCCTCGATCAGCGAGGCGTGGATGTACTTGTCCGTGACGATCGCGGAATCCGCGCCGGACAGGGCCGTGACGGCGCCGAGGTTCGCGGTGAAACCGGACGAGAAGACCAGCGCGGCCTGCGTTCCGCAGAAACGGGCGAGTTCGTGCTCGAGTTCGGCGTGGACCTCGGTGGTGCCGGTGACGAGACGGGAGCCTGTCGCCCCCGCGCCCCAGCGCAACGCGGCCGCGGCGGCCGCACCGGCGACGCGTTTGTCCCTGGCGAGGCCGAGGTAGTCGTTTCCGGCGAGATCCAGCTCCGGTTCCTGCGCCTGCCGGATGCGCAGCTTGCGCACCAGCCCGGCCTCGGCCCGCTTCTCCGCTTCCACGTCGAGCCAGTCGAAGACCTGGTCGGGCGGGAGGTTCTGGGAGGCGGGGCCGGGAGAAGTCACGTCCCGCAGTCTCCCATCCGCCGGTCGCAAACCCGTCAGACGGGTGCCGGAACGCGGAACTCGCGTGAATGAAGACGGGACTCGCGTGCTTGGGGACGTAACTCGAGAGTTACGCCTTCAAGCACGCGAGTCCCGTTCAGGAACACGCGAGTTACGACTCAGCTGTCGTAGCTGCGACGCGGGCGTCCGCCCGGACGCTGCGGACGGCCGTTGCCGCCACCGGACTCGCCACGACGCGGGCGGCCGCGGAAGCCGCCGGGACGGCCGCCCTCGCGGTGACCGTGACCCTCGCGCGAACCCTGGTAACCGCCGCGGTCGCCACCGTAGCCACGGCCACCGCCGCGACGCGGGGACTCACGACGGCGCTCGACGACCGGCTCGCCGCTGGGCTGCTGCGCACCGGTGATGCGAGCGAGCTCGGCGTCGCCGGGGCGGACCGTGGTCTGCTCGGCGCGGACGCCGGCGCGGTCGGTCATCCGGCGCACCATGCGGCGCTGGTCGTGGGTGACCAGCGTGACCACGACACCGGACGCCCCGGCGCGCGCGGTGCGGCCGGCGCGGTGCAGGTAGTCCTTGTGGTCGGCGGCCGGGTCGACGTGCAGCACCAGCGAGATGTCGTCGACGTGGATACCGCGCGCGGCGACGTCCGTGGCGACGAGGACGGGCGCGTAGCCCTCCTTGAAGTCCGCGAGGACGCGGTTGCGCTGGCCCTGGGTCTTGCCGCCGTGCAGGGCGGCCGCGTGGACGCCCTTCTCGCGCAGGCGCTCGGTCAGGCGGTCCACGTGGTGCTTGGTGCGGACGAACATGATCGTGCGGCCCTCACGGGCGCCGATCTCGGTGATGATGTCCTGCTTGTCCTGGTGCGACACCTGGAACACGTGGTGGTCCATGGTGGTGACGCTCGCGGTCGACGGGGCGACCGAATGCGTGACCGGGTCGGTCAGGTACGCGCGGACCAGCCTGTCGACGTCGCCGTCGAGGGTGGCCGAGAACAGCAGGCGCTGGCCGCGGGCCGGGGTCAGGTCGAGGATCTCGCGGACCTGCGGCATGAAGCCCATGTCGGCCATCTGGTCGGCCTCGTCGAGCGCGACGAAGTTGACGTCGGACAGCGACGCGGTGCCCTGGCGGACGTGGTCCGACAGACGGCCGGGGGTGGCGATCAGCAGGTCGACGCCGCGGGAAAGCGCGTCGGCCTGGCGGGTGAAGGCCATCCCGCCGACGGCGGTGCGGCACCACAGGCCGAGGGATTTGGCCAGCGGGGTCAGCGAGTCGGCGACCTGCATGGCCAGCTCGCGGGTCGGGACCAGGATCAGCGCCCGGGGGTGCTTCGGCCGGGCACGGCCGCCGTTGAGCCGGGTCAGCATCGCGAGGCCGAAGGCCAGGGTCTTGCCGGAACCGGTCTGGGCGCGGCCGAGCACGTCGCGGCCGGCGAGCGCGTCGGGGATGGTCGCCGACTGGATCGGGAACGGGGTGGTGATACCGGCGTCGGCCAGAGCGCGCAGCAGCGGCTCGGGGAGGCCGAGTTCCGCCCAGGTCTTCGCCTTGACCGTCTCGACGGCGTCTTCGCGCAGCATCGCGTCACCCGCGGGGCGGGTGCGCGGCTTGCGGTGCTGACGCGCCGACGGTGAGACGTGGCCGGAGTTGAACGTGACTGTCACAAATGCCTCTCGGACGTGGCACGTCGCAAGGAGGCCCGGGCTGCCCGCACGCAGGCAGGGCAAGATGGTGTGCACAGATGGGCGTTCACAGGGACGAACCCGGCACACCGCGTCTGCGTGACACCGCGCGCCAATGGATTGATACGGATACCGCGAGCCATTCGGTTGGCTTTGGAGGCGACGGACACCAACTCATCCACGCCGCCGGTTGCGGTCTGTGACTACTGTACCGGACCGTTATCCGGCCTCCCAACTGGAGGGACCGATTGTGGGCAGGGTCTCCACCGCGGGGTCTTTCCCGGCGTGATCGGGCCGGGAAAGACCCCTTCGAGACACTGTGGACGGTCAGCGAAGGCCTGCGATCTCCCGCAGCTCCTCGATCAGCTCCGGCACCGCCGTGAGCCGCTCCGGCAGGCCCCGCGAGTGGAACCACGTCGCGATGTTCCGCACGTCACGCGCGAGGAACTCCAGCCCGCCCGGATTGGCCACGATGTCGACCACCTGGGGGAGGTCGATCACCATGATCCGTTCGCGGTGCACGAGCAGGTTGTACGCCGAGAGGTCACCGTGCGCGAGCCCCTGCGACGCCAGCAACTCCAGCATCGCCGAGGTCTGGAACCACAGTTCCCGCAACTGGTCGGGCTCCGGCCGGACCTGTGCCAGCCGCGGGGCGGCCGTCTCGCCCTCGCCGAGGAATTCCAGCAGCAGTTCGGTGCCGTCGCGCTGCACCGGGTACGGCACGGGCGCACCGACCGACCAGAGCCTGCTCAGCGCGCCGAACTCGGCCACGGCCCACTGTTCGGCGATGAGGTTGCGGCCGAAGCTGCTGCGCGACTCCATCGCCCGCATCTCCCGCGAACGGCGCATCCGCCTGCCTTCGAGGTAGCCGGCGTCGCGATGGAACAGCCGGTGTTCGCCGCTGCGGTAGCGCTTCGCGGCGAGCACGGTGCCGTCGGTGCCGGGCAGGTTGCGCCGGACGAGGTGGACGTCCGCCTCCTTGCCGGTTTTGAGGATGCCGAGTTCGGTGTCGACCGCCGCCAGCTCGGTGATCACCCAGTCCGGGCGTGGCAACGGTCCTTGCTCCGCTTCTCCCCAGGTGCTCCAGCGGTCGGCGCCGTCGGGGATGGCGGTCTCGGTGTAGGCGTCCTCCCGCAACCGGGCGAGGCGGACGCGTTCGGCTTCGGTGAGCCGTCCGCCCCGGGTGGGTTCGGGTTCGTCGTCGAAACGGGCACGACGGGTGCGGCGAGGACGTTGTTCGTAAGACTCTTCGAGATCGTGCTTGCGCACTGGTGGGTTCTCCTAGATCAGGGATGCCCCACCGGGCGAGCGTCGTGGCTCCGCGCTCAGCCGCGAGGGGCGAGTGGATGGGGGCGGCCAAGGCCCCGGACAGTCATCAGCACGAGGCACCTCCCTGTCGCATCCACCGGCTCCCTGCCGGATCGCGGACGATCATCCCGGACCCCCCGCGGCGTGCGCAACCGATTTAATTCCGGGGCCCGTGAAGCCATGTCCGCCGCGTGTGACCAGCCGGACGACACTTGTGTCCAGATGGACGGCACACGTGATTGGAGGGACGGCACACGGACGCGCCCGCCGGATCACGCGTGTCGTCCATCCAGTCACGCGTGTCGTCCGTCGGATCACCCGTGCCGTCCGCCGGATCATCCGTGCCGTCCGATCGGTCATGCGATCCAGCGAGCCGGGCTAGGCCGACCGCAGCCCCGCCAGCTCGCTCCGCGACCGCACCTTCAGCTTCCGCAGCACGCTGGCGACGTGCTGTTCCACCGTGCGCCGGGACAGGAAAAGCACCTCGGCGATCTCCCGGTTGGTGTGCCCGGCGGCCAGCAGGCGGGCGACGTCGCGCTCGCGCGGGGAAAGCTCGTCGCCGTAACCCCGGCGCCCGCGCCGCGAGGGGGCGACGGCGCCGGTGGACCGGAAGGCGTGTCGGCAGCGCGCGGCGTCACGCGTGGCACCGAGGTGGTCGAAGGTCTCCGCGAGCGCCGCGAACGTCTCGGCGACGTCTTCGTTGCGGGCGAGACGGCAGCGCGCGGCCCGTTCGGCGATCAGCGCCGCGTGATAGGGCGCGGGCAGGGCCTCGAACCGGGTCCGCGACTGGTCGAAGGCCTCGATCGCCTCCGCGTGGTCACCCCGGGATGCCGCGATGAGACCGCGGTTCGCGGCGAGCGCGGCCCGGGTCGACGGTGCGTCGAGGTCGCCGATCTCGCGTTCGAACTCGTCGGTCAGCGCCTGCGCCTCCGCGTCCCGGCCCGTGGCGCAGTACGCGTCGACGGCGGCCATGAGCAGGTCGGCACCCCAGGCCCAGACACCCTTGGCGCGCAAGAGTTCCAGTCCCTGCTCGGCCTGCGTCACGGCGGCATCGCCGAGGTCCTGTGCGAGCAGCATGCCCGCCATCCCGGCGTGCGCGGCGATCGCGACCGGGGTGAACGCGTTCTCGGGCTGATCCGCCGCGGTACCGGCGAACCGGGCCGCGGCCTCGTCCCATTCGCCGCGGGCGGCGGCGAGCAGGCCCAGCACCAGGCACAGCTCACTGGTCACCGGCAGGAGGTCGCGGTACTCGTCGATCAGCGCGCAGGCCCGTTCGGCGAGACCGCCCCAGTTGCCGGTGAGCCAGTCGGTGTGGACGGCGGTCGCGCGGGCGGTGCTGACGACGTACGGCGCCCCGCAGTCGGCGGCCAGCTGCATCCCGCTGTGCAGCAGGCTCCTGGCCCGCCGATGGTGACCGGTCCAGGCACAGGCGTCGGCGCTGTTGCAGTGCAGCCGCGCCAGATGCCGTTGTTCGTCGGCGGAACCGACGGTGGTGGGCGCCCGGTCCAGCATGTCCCAGCCGCGCGCGTCCCCGATGTGCAGCCGCGACGCCGTGTTGTTGGCCAGCAGGATGATCTTCAGCCGCCGGTCGGTGGCGCTCTCGATGAGCTCGTCCACCCGGTCCATCCAGCGCCGGTGCTCCCGCAGCGGGGTCGCGCCGACCCAGGGCTGGGCGAGGACGCCCATCCCTCGGCCCGCCAGGTCGGGCCGGTCGGAGAGGTCGTTGACGGCGATCTCGATCTCGGTCCGCGCCGCCTCGAGCCCGCCTGCCTGGCGCACCAGCAGGAGCCCGAGCCCCAGCCGGACCTCGCCGCTCAGCCGCCCGGACAGCCTGCCGTCGGTGAGCAGCCGCTCCAGCGCCGGGACGACTTCGGTCTGCGCGAGCCCGTTGCACGCCACCGAGCTGAACTTCACCGCCAGTCTGTCCACATCGGACGGTTGAAGGCCCGGTTCGTCGAGCAGGGTGCGGAGCAGATCCGTCGCGGTGGCGAGATCGCCGACCGTCGACGCCTGATCCGCGGCCGCTTCACCGTATTTCAGGGCACCGGCCCGGTCGCCCGCCTTCCGGCAGTGTTCGGCCAGCCGCACCAGTGACTGCGGGAGGCGGTCGCGCAGCAGCCGCGCGGCCCGCCGGTGCAGTTCCTGGCGATCGGGACCCGGGATGGTGCGGTACGCGGCTTGCCGGGCGAACGCGTGCCGGAAGCCGTACCTGCCTTCGCCGGACTCCACGAGGACGTTGCGTTCGAGCGCGAGGACGAGCGCACGGCGGGCGCGTTCGGGGGTGAGCGCGGCCACGGCGGCCAGCAGGTCCGAAGTGGACGGTGTGCCGAGGACGGCGGCGGCGTCGGTGATCCGCCGGGCGACGGGCGGCAATGCCATGAGCCGTTCGACCGTCGCTTCCCGCAGCAGCGCCGGGACTTCGACCGTGTCGAGCAGACGCCGCGCGGTCGCGCCGTCGGCGTGCACCGCGCCTTCGACACCCCCGATCGCGTGCACGATCTCCTCGACCACGAACGGGATCCCGGCGGTCCGTTCGTGCAGCCGCGCGGCGAACTCGGCGGAGACGTTCGCTTCGCCGAGCAGGGCCGAAACCTGTGCCTGGACGCCGTCGCGGTCCAACGGCCGAAGCGTGACGAGCGTGTGCGCGGTGCCCGGCGTTGGCCGGAAGGCACTGCCGAGCGGGATTCCGCCCGGGGTCTCTTCGCGCCGGTACGTGACCAGGAGCGTCAGGCCCGTGGGCGGTTCGGTCATCAGGAACCGCAGCAGACGGCGGGAACCGTCGTCCGCCCAGTGGAGGTCTTCGATGAGCAGGACGTGCGGGCCCAGCGAGCCGAGCAGTTCCCGGACGGCGCGGAAGAGCTGGTGGCGTCCGGCCCTCGGATCGCCGGGCCGCGGCGGCGGCTGAGGCAGGAATGCCGCGAGTTCGGGCAAGTAGGGCGCGAGGACACCGGTCACCGGGCTGAGCTCGCGCGCCGGGCGGACGTCCTTCAACGCGTCGAAGACCACGCCGTACGGGAAGGGCTCGCGCAGCGGCTGGCAGGTCGCGGTGAGGACCGGTCGTCCGGCCAATTCGGCGCAGGCCAGCAGTTCGGTGGCGAGCCGGGTCTTGCCCACGCCCGCTTCACCTTCGAGCATGAGCACCGACGGCGAGCGCAGCGCGCCGTCGAGGAGCTCGCGTAGTTCCGCCTCGCGGCCGACGAGCACGGGCGAACTCGTCCTGCGTCGGCAGCCACCGATCACCATGCCGGGTCACCCCCGCTTCACGAACCACACCGTTCGAGTGAACGCAGCTTAAGCGCGGGTTCGGTGATCACGGAACCCGCTCGGACGGTCACCCGACTTTCGTAGGGACGGTGGATTCCGCCATTAGATACGTAGTCCTACGGACCGTTGCCTCGCTTGTTCGCGCAGGTCCCGCCACCCGAAAGTGATTCCAGCGTGACTGCAGGTCACGGCGCCGGTCTGGACCCCTGCCGGCGCGAACCACCTGTTCGAGTGAACGGAGCTCAGGAAATGCGTGGAGAACTTCGACGTCACCGGATCGCGGGTGCGGTGCTGGCCGGGGCCTGTGCGGCGGCCACGGTGGCCTTCGCCGGACCGGCCACGGCCGCCGAGGGACAGATCCGCGGTGCCGGTGTGCCGGGAGCCGTCACGGACGGGTACATCGTCTCGCTCAAGAGCGGCGACGCGGGCCTCGCGGCCAAATACGGCGGCCAGGTGAAAGCGACCTACACCGCCGCGCTGAACGGTTTCTCGGCGAAGATGACCGAGGCGCAGGCCAAACGCCTCGCCGCCGACCCGAACGTCGACTTCGTCCAGCAGGACGCGGTCGCGCATCTGCTCGGCACCCAGACCAACCCGACCTGGGGCCTGGACCGGATCGACCAGAAGAACCTGCCGCTGGACAAGAAGTACACCTACCCGAACACCGGTTCCGGTGCGACGGTCTACGTCCTCGACACCGGTGTCGACTACCGCCAGTCCGAATTCGGCGGCCGCGCCACCAGCGGGTACGACTTCATCGACAACGACAGCGACGCCCGCGACTGCCAGGGGCACGGCACCCACGTCGCCGGCACGGTCGGCAGTGCCACCTACGGTGTGGCCAAGGGCGCCAAGATCGTCTCGGTCCGCGTGCTGAACTGCCAGGGCAGCGGCCAGTACTCGCAGATCATCTCCGGGATCGACTGGGTCGTGAAGAACGCCAAGGGCCCGTCGGTGCTCACCATGAGCCTCGGTGGTCCTGCCGACTCCGGGGTGGATTCCGCCGTGCGCCGCGCGGTTTCGGCGGGTATCACGAACACCGTGGCCTCCGGGAATTCCAACACGGACGCCTGCTCCACCAGCCCGGCCCGCGTGCGTGAGGCCATCACCGTCAACGCCACCCAGAGCGACGACCGCCGGTCCTCGTTCTCGAACTACGGCAGCTGCACCGACATCTTCGCGCCGGGCACCGGCATCACCTCCCTGCGCAACGGTGGCGGCACGCAGCAGATGAGCGGTACCTCGATGGCGACGCCGCATGTCGCCGGCGCGGCCGCGATCTACCTGACCTCGAACCCGTCGGCCACCCCGGCCGCCGTCGCCTCCGGTCTCGCGAACGCCGCCACCAGCGGCGTCGTCAAGAGCCCGGGCGCCGGTTCGACCAACAAGCTGCTGAACGTGGCGGGTCTCTGATGCGGCGCGGCGTGCGGGCCGGCGTGGTGGCCGTCGCGGCCACCGCGCTGGCCGCGCTCGCCGCGGGCAACGCCCTCGCCGCGGAGGCGGAAGGCGTTGTCGTGCAGGCGAAGCAGCATTACGGCGATCAGTACATCGTCGTGCTCCACGATGTCGGCACCATGGCGGTCGAGCAGTCTTCGGCCGCGCTGACCGGCCGCTACGGCGGCGAAGTCCGGTCGGCGTACAAGAACGTGCTCCGCGGGTTCTCCGTCAAGGGCATGTCCGAGCGGCAGGCCCGGCGGCTCGCGGCCGACCCCTCGGTCAAGGCGGTCTACCAGGACGGCACCGCGCGCGCCGTCGGCACGCAGACCAACCCCACCTGGGGTCTCGACCGGATCGACCAGAAGAACCTGCCGCGCGACAAGAGCTACACCTACGGCAACACGGGCGAGGGCGTCACCGTGTACGACCTCGACACCGGGATCAACCCGGACAACCCGGAGTACGAGGGGCGCGCGTCGGTCGGGAAGGACTTCTTCGGCGGCAACGGGAAGGACTGCAACGGGCACGGAAGTCACACCGCGGGCACCATCGGCAGCAAGACCTACGGCGTGGCGAAGAAGGTCAAACTCGTCGGGCTGAAGGTGCTGGGCAACGACTGTTCGGGCAACGGGCCGGACTCCGGCATCATCGACGCGGCCGAATGGATCACCGCGAACGGCACCAAACCGGCGGTGGCGAACCTGAGCCTCCGGATGGATCAGGCCGGGGTCGGCGACGACGTCATCAAGAAGTCCATCGCGGCGGGCTTCGTCTACGTGGTGGCGGCGGGCAACGAGAACCAGAACGCCTGCAACGTCAGCCCCGCCCGTGTTCCCGAGGCGATCACGGTCGGCGCCTCGGACGAGAACGACAACAAGTCCTCGTTCTCCAACCACAGTTCGTGCGTGGACATCTTCGCCCCTGGCAGCAACATCACGTCGCTGTCCACGTCCAACGGTGGTTCGGCGAACATGAGCGGGACGTCGATGGCCACGCCGCACGTGGTGGGCGCGGCGGCGATGTACCTGGCGGCGAACGCCGGGGCCACCCCGCAGCAGACGCGGGACGCGCTGGTGAACAACGCCTCCGACGGCGTGCTCAAGGGACTGCCGTCCGGCACGGTCAACAAACTGCTGAACGTGTCGTTCATCGGCGGCGGTGGCCCCACCCCGACGTGCGGGGTGAAATCGAATACGACACCGGTGTCCATTCCGGACGCGGGTGACGCGGTGACCAGTTCGGTGACGCAGGACGGCTGCGACGGCAAGGCGTCGGCGACGCTGCCGGTCAAGGTCGACATCGCGCACACCTACACCGGTGACCTGGCGATAGACCTGATCGGGCCGAGCGGTGCGGTGTTCGGCCTCAAGCAGGCGGGAGGGATCGGCGAGGCGGGCGGCGTGCACACGTCGTACACGGTGAACGCCTCGTCCGAACCGGCGAACGGGACCTGGAAACTGCGGGTCCGTGACGTCCACCGGTTCGACAGCGGGACGATCGAAGGCTTCTCCATCACCTTCTGAGTCCTTGCGAACGGCGGTGCGCCGTGGTCACGATGACCGCGGCGCACTGTCGTTTTCGCTGGGAGGTCTTGCGTGGAGTCCTACGATGCCGTGATCGTCGGTGGCGGGCACAACGGCTTGGTGGCGGCCGCCTACCTGGCCAGGGCGGGCCGCTCGGTGCTGGTGCTGGAACGGCGCGACGAGGTCGGCGGGGCGGCGGTCTCCTTCCGGGCGTTCCCCGGCGTCGACGTCCGGCTGTCGCGGTACTCGTACCTGGTGAGCCTGCTGCCGCGCAAGATCATCGCGGAGCTGGGGCTCGGCCTCGATCTCCGGCGGCGGCGGATGTCGTCGTACACCCCCGTCGGCGACGGTGGTCTTCTTGTCGACACGGGCGACGAGGGCCGTACCGCGTCGTCGTTCGCCGCGCTCACCGGGTCCACAAAGGACTTCGAGGCGTGGCAACGGTTCTACGCGATGACGTCCCAGGTCGCGAAACGGACCTTCCCCACCCTGACCGAGCCTCTGGTCTCCAGGGAGGAGCTGCGTTCGGGTATCGAGCCGGAGGCATGGGACGCGCTGTTCGAGCGGCCGGTCTCGGAAACGCTCACCGCGATGTTCGGCGACGACACCGTTCGCGGCGTGGTCCTCACCGACGCGCTGATCGGCACTTTCGCCGGAGCCGGTGATTTCCGGCAGAACCTGTGCCTGCTCTACCACGTGATCGGCAACGAGACCGGCGACTGGGACGTGCCGGTCGGCGGGATGGGCGCGGTGACCGGGGCACTCGCGACGGCCGCGTCTTCCGCCGGGGCTCGGCTGGTGACCGGTGCCGAGGTGCTGTCCGTCGACCCGGGCGGCTCGGTGCGCTACCGGCTCGGCGACGACGAATTCGCCGTGCGCGGCGGGCACGTGCTGTCGAACGTCGCGCCGCGGACGCTCGCGCGGTTGCTGGGGGAGGAGCCGCCGGAGACGCCGGAAGGCGCGCAGCTCAAGGTGAACATGGTGCTCTCACGGCTGCCGCGGCTGCGCGATTCGAGTGTCGATCCGCGTGAGGCGTTCGGCGGGACGCGTTCCACGTCAACGAGGGTTACGAGCAGCTGGCGACGGCCTATGCCGAGGCGGCCGCGGGCCGGATCCCGTCGGTGCCGCCGTGCGAGATCTACTGTCACTCGCTGACCGACCCGTCGATCCTCGGCCCGGCCGAGCGGGCGGCCGGGGTGCAGACGCTGACGTTGTTCGGGCTGCACATGCCGGCCCTGCTGTTCGAGGGGCGCAACGACGCCGCGCGGGACGAGGCTTTGCGAGCGACATTGTCCTCTTTGGACAGTGTGCTGGCGGAGCCGATCGAGGACTGCGTGCTGCGCGCGCCGGACGGCCGGTTGTGTGTCGAGGCGAAGACGCCGCTGGACCTCGAAGCCGAGCTTGGGCTGCCCGCGGGACACATCTTCCATCGAGATCTTTCGTGGCCTTATGCCGCGGACGACGACCAGGTGGGCCTTTGGGGCGTCGAGACCGCGCACGAGCGGGTGTTGCTCTGCGGCGCCGGGGCCGTGCGAGGCGGCGGTGTCTCGGGTATCCCCGGGCACAACGCCGCGATGGCGGTGCTGGCGAGCGCGTGAAGGCCCCCTTCCCTCGGCTCAGCCGAGGGAAGGGGGCCTTCACGCGCAGTCGCTTACTGGACTGTGAGGGTGTAGGTGGCGGTGGCGGTCTTGCCCGCCGAGTCCGTCGCGGTGACGGTCACCGGGTACGTGCCCCGTTGGAAGGGCGCGACCACCTGCATGGTCGAACTGCCGCCGCTCGAGATCGTCCGCGGGTTGAAGAACGGGGCGAACGGCAGCCCCTGCCCGGACGCCGACAACGTGATCGTGCCCGTGCCGCCGGTGGCGGAAACCGTGACGTTGCTGAAGAAGCCGGGTTGCGAAGTCCCGCTGGTGGGGCTCAGGCCCACCTTGAGGTCACCGGGCTGCGGCCCGCCTTCGCCGACGGTCAGTGTCAGGTTCGTGGTCGCGGTGTCGGCGGTGCCCTTGCCCGAGATCGTGACCGTGTAGTCCTTTTCGGCCGTCCCGGCGGGAACCTCGATGGTCACCTTCGCCGACTCACCCGAGTTGATGGACGTGGGCTGGAACGTGGCCGTCGCGCCCTCAGGAAGCCCCGAAGCACTGAGGTCGACCTTCTCCGCCCCGTTCTTGCCCGGCTTGCTGGTCACCGTGGCCGAGACGTACTTGCCCGGCTCGACCTTGAGCGCGGACGGCGTCACGCCCAAGGAGAACTTCTCCGGGTTCTGCGGCTCGCCGATCTGCTGCTTGACCCAGTCGCCCATGTCGTTGTTCAGCCGGCCGTAAACGCTGTACCACTTGAAGTCGCTGCGGCTCCACGACGCGACGCCGACGACCGTCCCGTCCACGATGAGCGGCCCGCCGCTGTCGCCGGGCAGGATGGTGACGTGGCCGTCGCTGTAGCCGCTGCAGATCATCGTGGCTTCTTTGAAGCCGGCGCCGACACCGCTGCAGTTGCTGCCCGGCACGATCGGCAGGGTGAACTTGTGCAGTTCGACGTTGCGGGTGTCGTCGTTGTGGTCCTTCTTGCCGTAGCCGAGCCCGAGGCCGGACTTGCCGGGCTTGTGCAGCTCCGTGTCGGCCGACGTCGCGACCTTCGCGTACTGCCCGCCGGGCACCGGGATGTCGGCGTCCGTGGTGACCACCGCGACGTCGTAGCCCTGGTCGAAGTTGACGTACTTCGGGTGCTTTTCGTAGCTGACGACGCCGATCCGCGTTCCGCCACCGGCGTTCAGGTCGTCCAGCCCGTAGAGGAAGGACTTCTCGCCCGCCGCGTCCTTGCAGTGCGCGGCGATCAGGATCTTGCGCGGCGCGATGACCGATCCGGTGCAGGTCTGACCTTGCGGGCGGGTGCCGCCTTCGCGGAGGCCCGCGATGATGAACGGATAGTCACGGACCGAGGCCGGGGTGCCGCCGATGGAGTTCGTGTGCGGTCCACTGGGGACGACCGCTTGGTCCGTCGGGGTGACCGCGGGCAGGTCCGCGACGGCCGCGGGCGCGGGCAAGAGGACCGAGAGGCAGCCGAAGGTGGCGGCCGCGATCCCCAGTAGCCGTTGTCTTTTGTTCACGGTGGTTCCTTTCCAGGTGGCTGGAAATCACTTTCCGCATCCGCGCCTGGTGGAACAACCGAGGAAGAAGCCCGTATGGGTACGGAACTAATGCGCCCCGTCCCCGGTGAGTAGCTCGATACCGTGGTCACCGGTGCGTTCGACGTCGAGGCCCGCTTTCGACAGCACCCGCATCAATTGCTCCACAGTGGACGGTTCACTGCGGGACTTCACCAGCTCCGCGGCCAGCCGTCCCTTGTACGCCTTGTTGAAGTGACTCACCGTGGTGCGGTTGCCCTTCGCGTCCTCGGTCACGACGCGGACGGTCACCGCGTCCGGGCGGAGCTTCGCCAGCGCCGAGTAGGTACCGGAACGCAGGTCGACCACGAGGCCGTCTATGCCCTGGAGCACCGGTTCGAGGACCGGCTTCCACACGCTGCGGACGGTCCCGAGCGACGGCAGCGCGTTGCCGCCGGAAAGCCGGTACGCGGGGATCGGGTCGGTCGCCGCGACCACCCCGAACAGTGCCGAAGCCACGGCAAGGCGCTTCTCGGCCTTCGCCAGCGTCGCCTTGGTGAAGGACTTCACGTCGAGCGCGTCGTAGAGGACCCCCGTGTAGCGGCGCAGCGCGGGCATCGTGGGCGACGTCCACAGCTCGGCGTTGCGGGCGACCTCGTCGGCCTGCCGCGGCGTGATGCCGAGCGCGGCGACACTGGCCGGAACGTCACCCGCCAGTTCGGTCAGCGCGTCGGCCAGCTTCGCACGGGCCGGGTTCAGTTCCGGGAACGACAGCGCGCCGAGGTCCAGTGGCGCGCCGGTGCCGCCGGCGGCCTTGGTTTCGGAAGGGGGGAGCAGCACGAGCACCACGGAAGCGTAACTAAATGGAGTGCGTCACCCCGAGGCGCGGGCTTAGCCTCGTCCGCATGAGCCTGATCTGGCGCCCGCTGACCCTGGACGACATGCCGCGACTGGCCGAAACCTTCGCCGAGGCGGAGCGTGCCGAGCCGATCGAGGAGCACTACAGCGCGGAGGATCTCGCCGAAGAGATCGGTACGCCGACCGTCCACCTGCCGACGGCGTCCACCAGCGCGTGGGACGGCGACAAGCTGGTCGCCTACGGTCTGCTCCGCAAGCGCGACGCGGCGGATCAGGTGCACATGATGCGGGTGGAGACGCTCGTCCACCCCGCGTACCGCGACGACGTCATCGCCGCGCGCCTCACGAGCTGGTTCGAAGAGGCGGGCAAGGAGCTCCACGCGACGTCCCACCCGGGCGTACCGCTGGAACTGCACGCCGGGGCCAACACCAAGCAGCGCTGGCTCACCGGCGTGCTCGTGGGCGCCGGGTACGAGCACGCCCGGTGGTTCGTCGACATGCGTGCCGACCTCGCCTCGATCCCACCGGCGAAACCGCTGCCGGAAGAGTTCCCGCTCGTCGCGTACGAGGAGAAGTACGAGGCCCTCACGCTGCGATCCCGCAACGAGACCTTCGCGGATCACTGGGGGAGCACCGAGCAGTCGCCGGAGGCCTGGCGGCATCTGGTGGTCGGCGGGAAGGACTTCCAGCCGGACCTGTCGTTCCTCCTGCTGAGCCCGGACCGGGACAGGGTGGTCGCGATGGTGCTGAGCGCGTACTTCGCCTCCGACGAGGCCGCCACGGGCGTGAAGGATCTGTACGTCAGCCACGTCGCGACCGACGCGGGCCTTCGCGGGCGCGGCATCGCGGGCGCGCTGCTCGGGCACACGCTCGTCCAAGCCAAGGCCAAGGGGTTCCAGCGGGCCTCGCTCAACGTCGACCAGGACAACACGCACCGCGCCCTCGGGGTTTACGAGCGCGTCGGGTTCAGCGAGTTCCAACGCTGGGCCGGGTACGTGAAACCTGTTCCGACCTGACCGGTTGTCACCCGAAAGGGTGGATTTCGGTACAGTCGATCTTCTCGGAGAGATCGCTGGGGGTGGTAGGGCGTTGCCGGTTTCCGCACGCCTCGGCTGGCACGACCTTCCTTCGGCGACGCGTGACGCCGTCGAGCGCGAGCTCGGGTCGATGGTCCGTCGTTCGCTGTGGCAGACCCCGGAATTCGACGGCGGTGTCTCGGCGCGGCTCGAACTCGAACGCGGTCATCGCTGGGTCTTCCTGAAGGCGATCCCGGCGGGCAGCCCGCGCGCGGGCGGCTACCGGACGGAGGCCGCCATCGCGCGACGGCTTCCGCCGGAGGCGCCCACGCCGAAGCTGCTGTCCTTTGTGGATGGTGAATGGCTGGTGCTCGTGTTCGCCGACTTCGACGGCACCAGGCCGAACCTGCGCCCGGGATCGCCGGACCTCTCCGCGGTGCTGGCCACCTTCGGCGCGCTCGGGCGCACGCTCACCCCGTGCCCGCTGCCCGACGTGCCGGACGCGCTCGACGATCTCGGCCCGCTCCTGCGCGGCTGGCGCGAACTCGCGAAGGAACGCCCCGGCGACCTCGACGGATGGGCCGTCCGCAATCTCGACCGGCTCGTCCAGCTGGAGACGTCGTGGCATCCCTGGTCGGCCGGGGACACGTTGCTGCACAACGACATCCAGCCCGAATACCTGGTGCGGACCGGGCCGGGCCGGGTGCTCGTCACCAACTGGCGCTACCCGGCGAGGGGAGCGGGCTGGCTCGATCTGGTCGCGCTCGTCCCGTACCTGCTCGACGCCGGACACGAACCCGCCGACGTCGACCGGCTGCTCCGGCGTCGCCCCGTGCTGACCGGCGTCCCGGTGTGGGCGGTCACCGCGTTCGGTGTCGCGCTGGCCGGGCATGCCGAACGAGCGTGCCGGTTACCGGAACCGCCCGCGACGACGGGAGTCCGGGCCGCGCAACGCCGTCTCGCCGGGGCCATGCGGGAGTGGCTCGCTTACCGGACCCACTGGCAGTAACCGCCCGGCTCGTGAGTGGTTAGGACGGTTCTAACCGTCCAAACCACACACCAGAGGGGGGGGAGGTGGGGGGGGGGGGTGTTTTAAACAAAAGACGCAGCCGACCCGTCTGATGCGGCGATAGGCCCCTTCGCGTCTTGTTGCTGGCGCTCTGTTCGCCTTGCACCCTCCCGATTTGGCGCCGGGTTCGCCTGGTGGCGTCGAGGTGTGTCGCGAAAGCCACTTTCGCGACGTCTGGCGTCCTGGAAGTGGCTTTCGGGACCTGGTGCGACCAGAGCCCTCGCGACTTTCACGGCGGCCGGGGTGATGCGAAAGCCACTTTCGCAACCTTCAACGTTGTGAAAGTGGCTTTCGCAACGCGTCCGGCGGGGCAGGCAACGCGTCCGGCGGGGCAGGCAAGGCGCGCGGCAGTGCCCAGGCCCGGGCCGGCTCGTGAGTGGTTAGGACGGTTCTAACCGTCCTAGCCACTCACGAGGTTCAGCGGCTCCTCCCCGGCGGCGTACCGGCGCAGCTGCTCGGTGACCAGCCGCTTCGCCCGCGGGTAGAACGACGCCGAACCGCCCGCGATATGCGGCGTGATGATCACGCCCGGCGCGGTCCACAGCGGATGCCCGGCGGGCAGCGGTTCCGGATCGACGACGTCCAGCGCGGCGCGCAACCGCCCGGAGACGGTCTCGGCCGTGAGCGCCGCGGTGTCGATCGCCGAACCCCGCCCGACGTTCACCACCAGCGCGCCGTCCGGCAGCGCGGCGAGCTCCGCGGCACCGAACAGACCCATGGTCGCGGGCGTTTCGGGCAGGATCAGGACCACGATGTCGGCGGACGGCAGCAACTCGGCCAGTTCGCCGACGCCGTGCACCCGCTCCGCGGGCCGGGCCGTGCTCGCCACCCTGGTCACGATCGCCTCGGCCGCGATCAGCTGCCGCTCGATGGCCCGGCCGATCGAGCCGTGGCCGACCAGCAGCACCCGGCTGTCGGCCAGGGAGCGCGTGTGCTCGCGCTCCCACGACGCCGTCGTCTGCTGTGCGAACCAGCGCGGCAGATCCCGCTGCGAAGCGTGGATCAGCGCCAGCGCGTGCTCGGCCACGCTGAGGTCGTGCAGGCCGCGGCCGTTGGCCAGCTTCACTCCCGCCGGCACCAGCGGGATCAGCTTCTCCACCCCGGCCGACAACGACTGCACGAGCTTCAGCGAAGGAAGCTGGGCGATCAGCTTCATCGGCTCGGTGCCGGTGTCGTACGGCAGCACGTAGACCTCGACGTCGTCGAGACCTTCGTCCGGCAGCGGGCCCACGCCGTCGTAGAGCCGCGCGCTCAGCCCCTCGGGCAGCTCGATGTCGGACCAGGGCAGGATGGCTCGCTCCGTCATGCCGCCATTCTGACCATCGAGACCGGCGTCAGCCCTCGTGGGTCGCGACGCAGAATTCGTTGCCGACGGGATCGGCCAGCACCGTCCAGGCGAAACCCGGCATCTCGTGCTCGTCCAGCTTCTTCGCGCCCAGTCCGATCAAACGTTCCACCTCCTTGCCGATGTCGTCGGTCCCGAAGTCCACGTGGACCCGGTTCTTGCCCACCCGCTCCTCCGGCACGCGCTGGAAGGCGAACACGGGCCCGTTCTCCTTCGCGGCGTGCAGAATCAGGAACTCGCCGCCGTGGTCCTGATCCACCTCGACCCCGAGCGCCTTCGTCCAGAACGCCGCGAGCTCGCGCGGATCCGCGCAGTCGATCGTGATCATGCCCAGTTCGATACCCATGCCGGCACGCTAGCGGCGCCCACCGACAAAACCGGCCGACCGCGATAACCGGTTGAACCGGCCCAGGGCGGGGTGACTACGCTGCGCAGAACGTCTAAGCACGTAATTCCAGCGAGGAGCCCAGAAGTGATCACCAGGATGTCGTCGTTGTTCCTTCGCACCCTGCGTGAGGATCCGGCGGACGCCGAGGTACCGAGCCACCGGCTCCTGGTACGCGCCGGCTACGTCCGCCGGGTGGCCCCGGGCGGCTACTCCTGGCTGCCGCTGGGCCTGCGGGTGCTGCGCCGGATCGAGCAGGTCGTCCGTGACGAGATGAACGCGATCGGCGCGCAGGAGATCCAGTTCCCCGCGCTGCTGCCGAAGGAGCCTTACGAGGCCACAGGCCGGTGGACCGAGTACGGCGACGCCCTGTTCCGCCTCAAGGACCGCAAGGGTGCCGACTACCTCCTCGGCCCGACGCACGAAGAGCTCTTCGCGCTCACCGTGAAGGGTGAATACAGCTCGTACAAGGACTACCCGGTCGTCCTGTACCAAATCCAGACGAAGTACCGCGACGAGGCGCGTCCCCGCGCCGGCATCCTGCGCGGCCGCGAGTTCGTCATGAAGGACTCCTACTCCTTCGACCTCGACGACGAGGGCCTGAGCAAGTCGTACGAGCTGCACCGCCAGGCCTACACCAAGCTGTTCGACCGTCTCGGCATCGAGTACGTCGTCGTGAAGGCGACCTCCGGCGCGATGGGCGGGTCGGCCTCCGAGGAGTTCCTCGCCGTCGCCGAGACGGGCGAGGACACCTACGTCCGCAGCACCGAATCGGGTTACGCGGCCAACGTCGAAGCGGTCACCACGCCCGCTCCCGAGGCGAAGCCGATCGAGGGCCTCCCCGAGGCGAAGGTCCACCACACGCCGGACACCCCGACCATCGAGTCCCTGGTCGCGTTCCTGAACAACGCGGACCTCGGCCGCACCTTCACCGCCGCGGACACGCTCAAGAACGTGCTGGTGAAGACCCGTCAGCCGGGTGCGAAGGAGTGGGAGCTGCTGGCCATCGGCCTCCCCGGCGACCGCGAGGTCGACCCGAAGCGCCTCGAAGCGTCGCTCGAGCCCGCCGAGTTCGAGCTGCTCGAAGAGGCCGACTTCGCGAAGAACCCCTTCCTCGTCAAGGGCTACATCGGCCCGAAGGCGCTGAAGGACAACGGCGTCCGCTACCTGCTCGACCCGCGCGTCGTCGACGGCACCGCCTGGGTCACCGGCGCCGACGAGCGCGACCACCACGTGGTCGACCTGGTCGCGGGCCGCGACTTCACCGGTGACGGCACGATCGAGGCCGCCGAGGTCCGCGAGGGCGACGCGTCGCCCGACGGCAAGGGCACCCTGGTCGCGGCGCGCGGTATCGAGATCGGGCACATCTTCCAGCTGGGCCGCAAGTACGCGGACGCGTTCGAACTCGACGCCCTCGGCCCGGACTCCAAGCCCATCCGCATCACCATGGGTTCCTACGGCGTCGGCGTCTCGCGGCTGGTCGGCGTGCTCGCCGAGCAGAACCACGACGACCTCGGCATCGTCTGGCCGCGCGAGGTCTCGCCGTTCGACGTGCACATCGTCATCGCGGGCAAGGACGAGACGGTGGCCGCCGGCGCGGAGAAGCTCGCCGCCGAACTGGACGCCGCGGGTATCGAGGTCGTCCTCGACGACCGCAAGGCCACCCCTGGCGTGAAGTTCGCGGACGCGGAGCTCGTCGGTGTGCCGACGATCCTCGTCGTCGGGCGCGGACTGGCGAACGGTGTCGTCGAGGTCAAGGACCGCCGCACCGGCGACCGCGAGGAGATCGCCGTGGACGCGGTCGTGGAGCACCTGGTCAAGCTCGTCCGTTCGTAATGTTCGGCAAGAAGCGCGAGGATTCCCCGGGCTACGAGGACAACGCGGCGCTGGACGGGTTCGGGGGCTATCAGCCCTCGGACTCGTCCGGCTACACGCCCGCTGCCGAGACCCCGGCGCCTGAGCCAGAGCCGGAGAAGCCCGCGAAGCAGCCGATGTCGCGGAGCGGGCGAAGGGCCATGTACGGCTTCTTCGCGACGCTCGGCGTCATCACGGTCGCCGCGCTCGCGAACAACAGTGACCGGTCTTCGGAGACCAGCGCGCCGACACCTCGGGCGCCGATCGTCTACACGCCTTCACCTCGGGTCGTCGCGCCGCCGGTGACCGAAGGCTGGCAGTCGGTGGCGGGGAAGGACGGCGTCTACGCCTACGACGTCCCGCCGAACTGGACGCCGAAACCCGGCACGATCCACGGCTGGGAGAAGGGCACCCAGGTCCCGGGCATCACCATGGTCGCCAGCGCCTTCGTCGGGGAGGGCTACTGCCCGCAGGAGAAGCGAAGCAGGATCGGCGGCAGCGGCGTGGCCAACATCAAGCTCGCCGATCCGGCCGCCGCGGCGAAGAAGGCGGTCGACGACCTCACCGTCAGCGCCTACAACCCCGAAGACGGCCCTCTGACGGCCAAGGTCACCGTGGAACAGCCCCAAACGACCGAGTTCACGCTGGGCACCGGCAAGAAGGTCCCCGCGAGCATCGTCCTCGCGGAGGTCGTCACCCCGCCGGGTGCCTGCGGCGCCCACCGCGCCTTGGTCGGCGTGATCGCGCCCCAGCTGGGTGAAGCCTCGGCGGCCCTGGCCGTCTATTCGGGCCAGGACGCGCCGGGCGGTGCGGACCGCGAGCTGATCCTGAAGATCCTCAAGACCTACCGGGGTGTCCCGGAGGCCGACCGCAAGACCATCACGCCGCCGCCTTCGACGTTGCGCTGAGGCTTCTTGCCCGACCGCGCGAGCTTCGCCAGCCGCAGCAACCCGGTGTTCGGCAGGTAGGCCCGGCCGAGCGCGATCCCGATCCGCGGCAGATCCGCCTCGTCGCGGAACGCGAGGTACAGCGGCACGTGACGCGGCTGGAACTTCGCCTTGAACGCGTGCAGCGAACGGAAACCGTAGAACGGTTCCATCATCGTGCCGAGCGCGTCCAGCACCCGCTCGACGGCGTGCGCGGGTTCGCCGGAGCTCGCCAGCGGGGCGCCGGACAGCGAAACGAACTTCGCGCCTTCTTCGCGGAAAGCCAGGCAGGACGACGCGATCAGGAACTCCATCGACGGACGGAACCCGTCGGCGCGTTTGCGCATGACGTCGAGTGTCCAGCCGCCGATCGCGCCCGCGCCGGTGTACACCGGCAGCCACGACGTCACGCCGTGGACCACGCCGTCGGCGTCCACCGCGAGCCCCACCCGGGTCTCGGGGTCCATCGCCTCGTCGACACCGCCGAGGGTGAAACCCATTTCCGGCATGCCCTTGTCGCCGATCCACTCCTCGGAGATCGCGCGGACCTGCGAGATCACCGCGCGCGGCTGGTCGGCGAGCCGGACGAGCCGGAACTCGACGCCGTCCTTCTTGGCGCGGTTGAGCGCGGTCCGCACGTCCTGCCAGCGCTTCCCGCGGAATTCCAGCGTTTCCAGTTCGATCAGGGTGTCCTCGGCGACCTGGACCTGCTTCCAGCCGAGCTCCTCGGTTTTGGCGGTGGTGTCACCGGTGGCGGAGAACAGGCACGGCACGAGACCGGTGTTCTCGCACATCGTGATGAATTCGGCGATCGTCCGGTCGGCGGCGCCGTCCGGGGCGATCGGGTCGCCGAGGGCGATGGCCACCCCGGCGTGGCGCCGGTAGGCGAGGTAGGACTTGCCGTCCGCGGCGACGAAGTACGAGTTCTGCGGCCAGGTCGTCATCCACGAAAGGGTGCTTCCGCCGTGACGGCTGAGCAGCGTGCGGGCCAGCGCGGGGTTGCCCATCCGGCCGAGACGGCGGCACTTCCGCCGCGACGGCACGCGGAAAGCGCCGCGCGAGGAGACCAGCAGCGCGAATTCGACCGTCCACAGCAGGTTGTCCACGAAGAACAGCGGCGGATCCACCACGCCGGCGTCCTCGCCGAAGATCTCCGCGAGGGTGAGCACCCCGCCGTAGACCATCACCTGCAGGATGACGAACGAGGTCAGGATCATCGCGCACCACCAGGCGACCTGGCTGCCCTTGCGCAGGCCGTTCATGATCGGCACCACGATCAGGCACAGGACGACGACTTCCCAGGTGGACAGCGAAAGCTCTTCGGACGAACCGAAGGGGCCGTTGCCAGGCACGAAGGACATCACCAGTTCGGCGACCGTCAGCACCAGCAGACCGGCCATCACGTAGAACCGCCACTCGCGCAGGCTCGGCCTCCGCCCGCGCGAGGATTCCTTGGCACCGACGAACTTCCGCCCGAACGGCAACGCGAGGACGAGGGCGAAGAAGTGCACGAGATCGGCGAGCGTGCCGACGAAGATGATCGCGACCCCGGCGTAGACGCACAGCCCGGCGCGCAGGCGCAGGCGCCACGGCGGGCGGAGGGTGGCGCTGGCGACCGCGACCGCGGCGAGCGCGCCGCCGGAGAATCCGACGTCGAGGCTGCCCGCGACGCGTTCCGCCCATTCCCAGCCGGAGTTGCGGCTCAAGGCAAGGAACTGGACCGCCACCAGCACGCTGACGAACTGGCCGCCGATGGCGACGGCCATCGCCCGGCGGGTGCCGAGCCGCCATTCCGCGAATCCGGCGAACAACGCGAAGCTGAGCACCATCGGCAGGTAGTACAGCGGGACGACCGCGAACAGCGGTCCGGTGAACAAGGTCCACCACCGGCCTGCTTCGAGCGACGGCAGCCCATACGCGATGTACGGGTACACCGCGCGGTCCTCGGCGGCCGACCAGAGCGCGCCCGTGGCCAAGGCGAGCGCGAGCATGGTCACCGTGACGAGGGTGGTGAAAGGCAGCCGGTGCCTCAGCACCGTGGCGATCTTGTGCGTCCGGCCCGGCGCGGCCGTCCCGCTTCCCCCTTTTGGCATGGAACTCAAATTAGGGGCGGGAGGGGCGCGGACACATCCGGCACGGGACCCATATTTCCCTTAGGGGAGTGCTACTCGCGACGGATGCTCTCACCCATCTTGAGGACGACGCCGCTGGCTATCGCACCGGGGATCCCCTGGTCCGCCAGTACCAGGAGGACGTGGTAACGGCCCGATCCGGGCAGTGCGCGCAGCGGGAGGGCGATCGCGGTGATCGCGACCGAAGGCGCCGGGCACGGCCCGTCCGGGGCGGGGACGACGGTGGTGGTCACGGCGGTGGCGGTCGTCCCGCCGTCGAGGACGGGCACCGGCCCGGCCTCGCCGATCTCCGCCTTCGGGGCGTGCCCGTACGCCGCTTCGGCCCAGCGGATCGTCGTTTCCTCGGCCGCCTGTGCGAGGCCGCCGACCTCGCCCTCGTCGATCGTGGTGAACCCCGCCATCGCGCGCGCCGACAGATCGGAGCCGGGGCAGAAGGCATGCCGGTACCGCGCGACGCCTTGCAGCGTGATGAGGTCCCCGGCCGGGGTCTCGTAGCCGATGGCGACGTCGGGCTCTTCGAGTTTCCAGTCCGGCGGGGCGTCGTAGACGAGCGGGTGATCGTCGGACAGCACCGGTTGCCAGCCCGCGATCACGGGCTCGATCCGGGTGGCGGGCACCGGGTCGGGCAGGACGAGATCGTGGGCGGACGGCGGCGGGGGCGCGGTCTTGGCCTGATAGGTGGCCGTCGTGCCGACGGCGAGGACGATGGCGAGCCCGAGGACTCCCAGTGTCGGGCGGAGACGCAGGCGGCGGCGCGGCGGAACGGTGTCCCGGACGACCGGGAGCGGACTCGTCTGTTCGGCTTCGGTTTCGAGCGGCCGCCCGGTGAGCGGATCGACGAACCACTGCCGAGGTTCGTCGATGTGCCCACCGGGGCCGGTCATTGCTGAGGCCTCAGACTCGCCAGGATCTTCTGTGCCTCCGACTCGGGCAGCGCGTCGGGGGTGCCCTGGTCGATGGCCATGACGAAGCAGATGGTCTGGTCGCCGGATTTGAACGCGGCCGAGGTGACCTTCACGCTCGGGGCGCGGCATTCCTCGGATTCGGCCGGGGTGAAGGTCCCGGTCGAGCTGACCGCCTGGATCGAGCCGCCCGCGATCGGCACCTGCGTGATGGCGGGCATCGGGACGTCGGGTTTGCCGGTGGCGGCCTGGATCCAGAGCCGGACGGCGCCCCTGGCGGCGTTCTCGACCGGGATCTGGTCCGCGGTGGCGAAGCCGACGACACCGCGGTTCGAGCCGCGGGCCTCCGGGCAGGCACCGAGTTTGTACGTCGACGCCTCGTGGATGACCATCTTGTATTCGCCCTCGTTGTAGCCGACGATCTGGCCCGGCTCGGTCTCCCAGCCCGACGCGGGCAGGTCGTAGGCGGTTTTGTCCTTGACCGACAGGATCCCCTGCCAGCCGGGCGTCGTCGAGGGCACTTTGTTGTCTTTCGGCGCTCCGCTGCTCGATGACGGCGGTTTCGTCGCCGAAGACGACGGCGGCGGCGCGGGCGCGGACGAAGATTGCGGCGCCGCCTGTGGCTGCGGTTCGTCACCGTCACGCAGGACGAAGAAGAGCGTGGCGCCGACGGCGATGACCAGCACGAGCGCGCCGAGGCCGATCCACAGGCCCTTCTTGCCGCCCTTCGGCGGCTCCGGCGCGAAACCCTGGTACGACTGCTGCGGGAACTGCTGGAACCCCTGCTGCTGGTGACCCTGGTACTGCTGCTGGGGCGGATATCCCTGCTGCGGTGGGTACTGCTGATAGGGCTGCTGCGGTTGCTGCTCCGGCCAGCCGTTGCCGCCGCCTGGGTATGCCATGGACCGAGCTTAGTTGGCGCCCCCGAGCACGGCCGCACGTACCGCTACCAGGTCGGACAGGTCGCCGAGCACGGTGTGCGCCCCCGCGTCGGCCAGTTCCTCCGCGCTGAACTGCCCGGTCGCCACGGCCACCGCGACGGCGCCGTTGTCGAGCGCGGCACGCACGTCGTCCGGCGTGTCGCCGATGACGACGACCGACTCCGGCGCGAACTCGGTGCCGTGTTTCGCCGAAGCGTGGCCGACCGCGGCGGGCACCAGATCGGGCCGGTGCGCCGAGAGCGAGCCATAGCCGCCGATCTCGAAGTCCACGTGCTCGTGCAGATCGAACGCGGTCAGCTTGTGCACCGAGATCTCCGGCAGATTCCCGGTGACCAGTGTCTGGACGACGCCGCCGTGCGTGGCGAAGGCGTTCAGCGCGTCTTTGGCGCCAGGGAGCGCCCGGCCGCTGGAAGACAGGGTCGGGGCGTGGCTTTCGGAGACCGCGATCAGCGCGAGCCAGAGCTTGCGCACGTTCTCCTCGGTGGGCTCGACGCCGTGCGAGGTCAGGATGTCCGCGCTGATGGCGCGTTCGGTGCGGCCGCCGAAATTCGGCAGGGCCCGCAGTTCGACGCCGGCGACCTCGGCGAGCGCGGTCGTGTACCAGGCGGCGCCCACGCCGCGCAGGTCCACGAGGGTCTGGTCGATGTCCCACAGCACGAGCCGATGCGGAGTAGTCACGCGATCGACGGTACCGGTGAGCTTATTCAACGTCTGTTGACTTCTGTGTGGACGGGGCTTACCTTGGCAGCTAATTCAACAAGTGACGAATAAATGGAGGACGGCCATGCCGAACCGTCGCCCCGCCGGGGCCTTCGCCTTACTCGCCGCGCTGGCCGGCGCGCTGGTCGCCGCCGTGCTCGGCTTCCTCACCTTCGGCGCGCAGGCCACCGTCGCGCCCGACGGTCTCCCGCTCGCCGTGGCCGCGCCCCCGGGGCCGCTCCAGTCGGCCGCGAACGGGATCGCCGCCCATGGCGGAGGCCAGGTCTCGTGGCGGGTGACCTCGCCCGAGGAAGGCCGGAAACTGTTGGAGGACAAGGAGGTCTACGGAGTCCTCGAACTTCCGTCGACGGTCGTGCTCTCCGGGGCGGTGAACCCGTCCGGGACACAGATCGCGCAGCAGGCACTGACCGGTGCCGCGCAGGCCCTCGGCGGGACACCGAAGATCGAAACGCTGCACCCCGCGAGCGCGGCGGGCCGGGTCGCTCCGCTCGCGCTGAGCGCGCTGGCGTGGGTCGGCTGCCTGATCGCGGGCGCCGTGCTGGTACTGGCCGGACGGCGGACCGGCCGGGACGCGGGCGCCGCCGCCCGCTTCACGCAGATCCTGGCGGCCGGGGTGCTGGTCACCGCCGTGCTGGCCGGATTCCTGAAACTGTGGGACTCCGCGCTCCCGCTCGGCTGGGACGTCCTCGGCTTCCTTTTCCTGGCCTCCACCGGATTCGCCGCCCTGCAGACCGGGCTGCTGCGGTTGCTCGGCATCCGGGCGATGGCGATCCTCGGCCCGCTGTACCTGGTCGCGCCCGCCGTCGCGGGCCAGGTGCCGGAACTGCTGAACCCCGCGTACCGCGCGGTGCTGTGGTCCTGGACGCCGTTCCGGTTCGCGGCGGAAGGGCTCCGGAGCCTGCTGCAGGGCGTGCCCGGCGCGCCGGACGTGACGACCGGGGTGTGGGTGCTCGCCGGGCTGCTCGTGGCAGGACTGGTGCTCGCGCTGTGGCCGGGCCGGTCAGCCCTCCAGAAGACTGAAGCGGACGCGCCGGACCGGGTTGTCCAGGTTGGTGTCCACTAGGCAGACCGACTGCCAGGTGCCCAGCGTCATCACCCCGCCGAGCACCGGGATCGTCGCGAACGGCGGCAGCAGCGCGGGCAGGACGTGGTCACGGCCGTGACCGGGACTGCCGTGCTGATGCCGCCAGCGGCCGTCGCGGGGGAGCAACTCGTCGAGCGCCATGAGCAGGTCTTCGTCGCTGCCGGCGCCGGTTTCGAGGATCGCCAGCCCGGACGTCGCGTGCGGGACGAAGACGTGCAGGATCCCGTCCTCGGCGTCCGCGTCGCGCAGGAAGGCCTCGGCGTCCTTGGTCAGGTCGTGCACCACGGCCACGCTGCCGGTGCGCACCTCGATCTCCGTGGAGTACATGCTGTTCACGGTAGTGCCCCGAAGCGGGCGACGTAGTGCCACACACGTTTGAGGGCCTGCTGGTCGAGGTGCCGTGCTTCGCCGAGGACGCGCGGGTCGAGATAGCCGTCTTCGGCCAGTGCCAGGCCGAGTTCGACGAATTCTGCGCCCCGGTACGCCGGATGCCGTTGGAGTTCTTCGGTGGACAGGCGGAAACCCGGATGCCATTCGACCGGGCAGCCGAGCCGTGAAGCGGCCTTCTCGACGTCGGTGCCGCGGTGGCTCGGGTCGAGAACCAGGGCTTCGACGTCCTTCGCGAGGTCGACAGGGCCGTGGACGTGTGCCTCGATGTAGTCGTCGAGCAGATCGGTGTCGTCTTGCTCCGCCAGCTCGATCAGCGCGGAAACCCTGGTGCCGTGGCCGAAATCCGCCGGATCCAGGACGCTGTCCGGGTAGCAGAACGTCGTCCTGCCGAGGGTGTGCGCGGCCATGCGGAAGTGGGCGGAGCCGAATCTCGGCGCGCCACCGGCCGGGCGGTGACGGAAGTTCAACGCGCCGTATTTCGGCCGTTCGGCCGCGGGCGCGTCGTCGTAGGCGCCGCCGAACATCCGGCTTTCCCAGAGCCAGCGGTCTCCGCCGGGACGCGCGGTGAGCCCGCCGTTGCTCGTCCCGGTTTCGAACTGGTTGCGGTAGAACCCGTCCTCGGCCATCGCGTCGAGCAGCGGGCGTCCGTCCACTGTGGATCTGTCGGGATGGAAGTGCAGTGTCACCGGCAATCCGGCCTCGTGCCCGCCGCGTGCTTTCGCCGCGACGTACGCGAGGGCCCGGGACTTCATCATCCGAGTATCAGGCGTGCCGTCGCGCCAAGGCGACCAGATATCGGACCGGCTCCTCGGTCGGGTTGACGTAAGCGCAGGGCTGCGGGGTGCCGAGCTGCAGGCAATCACCCGCGTCGAGTTCGTGCTCGACATCGCCCTCGCGGAATCGCAGCTGCCCGTCGAGCACCCAGATCTGGTGATGGGTCAGCGCGTAGGTGTGGGCGGGGAAGGCGACTTCGGCGCCCGCGGGCAGCACGACCTCGACCAGCTCCAGCGGCCCGCCGAGCGAAGGCGAGACCGCGCGGCGCACGTACCCGGTGTCAGGGTCGGTCCAAGTCGGCTGATCGGCGACGCGCACGAGCCGACGGTCGCCGTGTTCGGCGCGGGCGATCAGCTCGGACAACGTCATGCCGAGCGCGGCGGAAAGCCTGCTGAGCAGGACCGCCGTCGGCTGTGCCTCGCCGCGTTCGATCTTGCCGATCATCGCCCTGGACACGCCCGAGGACTCGGCGAGGGCGTTGGCCGAAAGGTTCTGATCGAGTCTCGCGGACTGGAGCGTCGCGGCGAGCGACGCGGACAAGGGATCGGGCATGGTGCTCACTATAGTGGCAGCCTCGGTTACTATGGTCACCATGGTGATCAGGGAAGCGACGGAAGCCGACGCGACGGCGTGCGCGGAGATCTACGCACCGTATGTCACCGACACGGTGATCTCGTTCGAAACCGAGCCGCCCAAACCGGACGAGATGGCCGAACGCATCGCCAAGGCGCGGAAATCACACGCATGGCTCGTGCTCGAAGACGACGAAGGTCGCGTCGTCGGCTACGCCTACGGAGGCCCTTTCAGCGGCAGGCCGTCGTATCGCTGGTCTTGCGAGGTCAGCATCTATCTTGAGCTCGGCCGCCGGAGGACCGGTGGCGGGCGCGCGCTCTATCAGGCGCTGCTGGACGGGCTGGCGTCACGCGGGTTCCGGAACTTCTGCGCGGGCATGGTGCTGCCGAACGACGCGAGCGCCGGGCTGCACCGCGCGCTGGGATTCGAGCCGGTGGGGACCTACCGGCGGATCGGGTACAAGCACGGGGCTTGGCGGGATGTCGCGTGGGTGCAGCTGTGCCTGCCCGAACTGGACGGGCCCCCGGTGGAGCCGCGGTGATCCGGGCGCTGAAGGACGCTTTCCCCGCATGCGATGCAGTGAAAGGGTCCTTCACCGCGTGAGATGCGGGGAAAGGCCCCTTCAGCCCCGCCTAAGACTCCAGGTACCGCAGCACGGCGAGAACCCGCCGGTTGTCCCCTTCGGACTGTGGCAGTGCCAGCTTCCCGAAGATGCTCGACACGTACTTCTCCACCGAGCCCGCCGAAAGGAACAGCGCCGCCGCGATGGCCGAGTTCGACCGGCCCTCGGCCATCAACCCCAGCACCTCGCGCTCCCGCGGCGTCAGACCCGCGAGCGCGTCCGTCTTGCGGGTGGCGGTGAACAGCTGGCTGACCACTTCCGGGTCGAGCACCGTCTCACCCTCGGCGACCCGGCGGAGCGCGTCGAGGAAGTCCGACACCTCCGCGACGCGGTCCTTCAGCAGATAGCCGACGCCGCCCGCGCGATCGGCAAGGAGCTCTGTCGCGTACTGCGTCTCGACGTACTGCGAGAACAGCAGGATCGCGCAACCCGGCAGCTCCGCCCGCAGCGCGATGGACGCGCGCAGTCCTTCGTCCGTGTGCGTCGGCGGCATCCGGATATCCACAATGGACACGTCCGGCCGATGTTCGCGGACCGCCGCGCACAGGCCGTCGCCGTCGGCGACGGCCGCGACGACCTCGTGCCCCCGAAGGTTCAGCAGTTCGACGAGCCCCGCCCGGAGGATGGCCGAATCCTCCGCGATCACGACGCGCACGCCGCCCCCTATTTCCGTATCGGTATTTCCGCGCTGATCACCGTAGGCCCCCCGACAGGGCTGTCGATGTCGAGCCCGCCGTCCACCGTCGCGAGCCGCTCGGCGATCCCGGCGAGCCCTCCGCCGCGTACCGGCCGGGCCCCGCCTTCGCCGCCGTCGCGCACCACGAGACGCAGGTCTTCGCCGACGATACCCACGTCGACCTCGATCGCGGACGAAGTGTGCTTGGCGGCATTGGTCAGCAGTTCGGCGACGGTGAAGTAGGCGATGGTCTCGATCGACGGGGACGGTCTGCTCGGCAGGTCCACGGTGATCCGCGCGTCGATGCCCGAACGCGCGGCCAAAGTGGACAGTGCGACGTCGAGGCCGGCGTCGAGCGCGGCGGGATGGATACCGCGGGCGAGGTCGCGAAGTTCGACGAGTGCCTGTTTCGCGTTGGCGTGCGCGGCGGTGACCAGGGCGGTGACCTGCTCTATGTCGCCGTCACCGGCCAGTTCGTCCTTCGCGATGCCGAGCTTCATCGCCAGCGCGACCAGCTGGGCCTGCGCGCCGTCGTGCAGATCGCGTTCGATCCGGCGCAGCCGCCGGGCCGCGTCGTCGACCGCGGTCGCGCGGCTGCGTTCGAGATCGCGCACCCGCTTCGAAAGGTCCTCGGCGCCGAGGACGCCGCGCACCAGCAGCCGGTCGAACTCGGTGAGACCGCGGACCACCCACGGCATCGCCAGCAGAACGGCCAGCCCGGTGACGGCGAGCGGCAGGGTCAGGGGCCAGGTGTCGACGCGCAGGTCGAACGTCGGCATGGCCTCGCCGTTCAGGGTGAACCAGAACAGCGGATAGCTCATCGTGCTCACCGCGTACACGAACAGCGTCACGACCAGGAAGAACTCGATCAACGACAGGGGCAGCCGGATCACCAGGTAGGCGATCGACCGCCAGCCGAGCGGATCCCCGAGCCTGCCTTTGACGCCGTTCCAGAGGCCTGGCCGCAGTCCGGGCCGGGCAGGCGGGGTGACCGTCGTCCCGAGCAGGGCGCGCGCCAGGCCGATATGGGCGATGCCGATCAGCCTCGCGCCTGCCAGGACGCCGATGAGCACCGGAACCCCGATGGTCAGCAGGCTCAGGCCCGCCCCGAGGACCAGCCCGAGGACGACGAGCACCACGAACGTCAGCGTCAGCGGCGCGCCGACGACCACCCAGGCCAGCTCGGCCCAGTACGCGCGGTTCAGCTGTGCGCCGAGGACGCGTCCGAACAGGGCGGGGCGGGTGATCACGGTTTAAGCCTGCCGTGGCCACCCGCCCCTTGCCCATCCGGTTTTCCCTAGTCTTCGCGCGTGCGGCGTCGGTACAGCTGGTCGTGGGTTGGGGGTTTGGGGTGTTGAACACAAAGCCACTAACGCCAACCCCAAAGCGGTGGGCCTGTAAGGAGGGGCTGTGGTGGCGCGCAGCG
>NZ_JBHXIB010000042.1:46322-64935 GCF_042723975.1 Amycolatopsis sp. NPDC058340
GGTTAGAACCCGAATCGCCACTCACGACCAACCCGGACCTGGGGCCCTAGTCCTCGCGGCTTTCGTCCGCCTGCGCCCGCTGGGACGCTTCACGCATCTCGATGACGTCCGTCAGCCAGTCGCCGGTCTCGCGGGCGATGTCCCGGATCGCGCCGGTGATGATCGTCGCGATGTTGCCGATATGGGTGGCCGCGGACTCGGTGACCTCTTGGACCACGTCCTTGGTGCTTTCGAACTGACCGACCATGTCAGACACCTTAAGCCGCTCGGAGGGTCTTGTCGCTCTCCACGGTAGCCGGTGTGCGGGGTTCGCCGTTCCACGGAAGGGCCAGTTTCACGATCTTCTTGGCCACCGAGAACAGCTGCTTGCGCAGGGGGCCGGTGTTGTACGGCAGGCCGTACTTCTCGCAGATCGCCCGCACCTCGCCCGCGATCTCCGGGTAGCGGCGCGCCGGGATGTCCGGGAACAGGTGGTGCTCGATCTGGTGCGAGAGGTTCCCGGTCATGATGTGGAAGAGCTTGCCGCCGGTGATGTTCGCCGAGCCGAGGATCTGCCGCAGGTACCACTGCCCGCGCGACTCGTTCTCGGTCTCCTCCTCGGTGAAGCTCTCGACGTCGGCGGGGAAGTGCCCGCAGAAGATGATCGAGAACGCCCACAGGTTGCGGGTCAGGTTCGCGGTGGCGTTGCCGAGGAAGGTCAGCGGCGCGAGCGGACCGGTCAGCAGCGGGAAGAGCACGTAGTCCTTGCCGACCTGGCGCCCCGCCTTCTTGAGCATCTTCAGGCCGACCTCCTTGTTGTCCGACCACTTGCGCTCGCCCTTGACGACGCGGTCGAACTCGAGGTCGTGCAGCATGACGCCCCACTGGAAGAACAGCGCGAGCAGCGTCGCGTACACCGGGTTGCCCAGGTAGTACGGGTTCCACTTCTGCGCCGGGTCCATCCGCAGGACGCCGTAACCGATGTCGCGGTCCTTGTCGAGGATGTTGGTGTAGGTGTGGTGGATGTAGTTGTGGGAATGGCGCCAGTTCTCCGAAGGCGCGACGGTGTCCCACTCGAACTGCTGGGAGCTCAGCGCCGGGTCGCGCGTCCAGTCGTACTGGCCGTGCATGACGTTGTGGCCGATCTCCATGTTGTCGAGGATCTTCGCGACGGAGAGCGCGGCGACGCCGGCGACCCAGGCGGGCGGGAAGAATCCGGCGAACAGCAGCCCGCGGCCGGTGACCTCGAGCGCGCGCTGGGTCTTGATGACGTTGTGGATGTAGTCGACGTCCACCTGGCCGAGGTCGGCGACGATCCGCTGCCGGATCTCGTCCAGTTCGCGGCCGAAGTCCTCGACCTGCTGAGGGGTGAGCTTGTCCTGCAAGCCGGTCATGGCCCGCTCCTTTCTAAGCGTTGATCTCGACGTCCCCGACCGGGACGGAGATGCAGAGCTGGATCTCTTCGTTCTCTTCGCTGGAGGTCTCGCCGGTTTTGGCGTTGCGCACACAGCCGGAGGTCTTGATCTGCGTGCAGGAGAAGCAGATGCCCATGCGGCAGCCGTGTTCCGGACGCAGCCCCGCTTCTTCGGCCTGCTCCAGCAACGGTTTCCCGGAGTTGGCGAACTCGCGGCCGCTGCGCGCGAAACGCACCTGCCCTTCGGCGCTCTCGGTGTCGAAGGTGAGTGCCGGCGGGGTGAACTCCTCGGTGTGCAGATGTGCACCGAGGCCGTCGGCCTCGAAAACCTCGCGGACCGAGTCCATCAGCGGTTTCGGACCGCACAGGAACGTTTCGGCGTCGGGGTACCACGGAGCGGCCTCCGCGAGGTGCTCCTTCGAGAAGAACCCGTGCAGGTCGCCGCCGGTCTTCGCGTGAGTGAACGCGTGTACCACCCGTAGACCGGGCAGGCGGCGGGCGAGGTCGGCGAGTTCGGCGCGGTAGAGGGCGTCTTCGGCGCCGTTGGAGTAGTGCAGGAAGGCGAGATCGCCCTCGTACTTCTCGTCGGCCAGCGTGCGCAGCATCGACAGGACGGGCGTGATCCCGCTTCCGCCGCTCAGCAGCAGGATCCGCCGCGGTCGCGGCGAGGGCAGGGTGAACTCGCCGTCCGGTGTGGACAGTCCGAGCACCGAGCCGATGGTGACCGTGCGGTTCACATGCCGTGAGACGAGGCCCTGCGGGTCGGCCTTGATGGTCAGTTCCAGTGAGCCGTCGTGCTCCGAACCGGCCGGCGAGTAGCAGCGCGTGCGGCGGACGCCGTCGATCTCGACGGTCACCCGCACGTACTGCCCGGCGACGTGTCCCCGCCAGGCCCGGCTCGGCCGGATGGTCAGCGTGACCGTGTCGGGTGTCTGCCGCCGGACGCCGGTGACCAGGCCGCGGATCTCGCGGCGGACCAGCATCGGGTCGACGAGTTCGAGATAGCGGTCCATGCCGTGGGGCGTGAGCAGGGCCTCGGCCAGCGAGGCCAGCCGCCTGGCGCCGCGCGGTACCAGTGCCGTCATCACTTCTCCCGAATTCAGTGAACGCTTGTACACTGAATAGTGAAGTGGCGAAGTTCCCGCTTGTCAACGCGAGAGGAGGGCGATGTGACGTGAGTGATAGTGCGGAGGCGATTACGCTGTCGGTCGTGACAACGGAGCCCGTTTCCAGGCAGGAGCGCAAGCAGCGCACCCGGCAGGCACTGCTGGACGCGGCGCTCGACCTCGTCGCGGAACGCGGTTTCTCCGGGCTCAGCCTGCGCGAGGTCGCGAAACAGGCCGGGATCGTGCCGACGGCGTTCTACCGTCATTTCGCGTCGATGGACGAGCTCGGCGTCGCGCTGGTCGAGGAGTCGATGCGCACGCTGCGCACGATGATCCGCTCCGCGCGCACGAGGCCGTCGGCGTACAACGACATGATCCGCTCTTCGGTGCGCATCCTGCGCGAGCACGTGCGGGCGCACGAGGACCATTTCCACTTCCTGACCAGGGAGCGCTACGGCGGCACCGGCCCGGTCCGGCAGGCGATCGGCTTCGAACTCAAGCTCTTCGTCAGCGAACTCGCCGTCGACCTCGCGCGTTTCGACTTCCTTCGCGACTGGAGCACCGAAGATCTGCACCTGCTCGCCGACCTGATCGTGACGACCATGCTCACGACGGTGCTGGAGCTGCTCGAAACCCCTTCGCGTGACGACGAGATCGTGCGCACGGCCGAACGGCGGCTGCGGCTGATCTTCCTGGGCGTGCCGAACTGGCGTAGCGTTCCGTGATGCGGAAACCCTTGCCCTAGCGCGCATATGACGTCGCGCACCTGGATCGATGGCTGGATCGATCGTGATGAGTGATGTCACGGAAAGATGCCGTCCGGATACGTTCAGCCAGGAAAGTTGTCGGCCGGACGTGGTAAACAGTGCGGGTTCGTGTGGTCCTCTCCAGCGAGGAGGTCGCCTGTGGCGGCAGAGAACGAGCAGCTCACGGTCGGCGTGGTCCGGGAAACCGGACAAGGTGAACGTCGCATCGCGCTGGTACCGAAGCTCATCGAGCGCGTCTCAGGACGCGGACTGCGGGTGGTGGTCGAGCCCGGCGCGGGCGCCGGCGCGCTGCTCGCCGACGAGACCTTCGAGCAAGCGGGCGCGGTGATCGGCGATCCGTGGGATGCCGACATCGTGGTGAAGGTGGCGCCTCCGAGCGCGGCCGAAGTCGCGAAGCTCAAACAGGGCACCATCCTCATCGGCTTCCTGAATCCGAGGGGTGATCCCGACGGGATAGCGGCGCTCGAATCGGCGGGCGTCCGCGCCTTCGCCGTCGAGGCGATCCCGCGGATCTCCCGCGCGCAGGCGATGGACGCGTTGTCGTCACAGAGCAGTGTCGCGGGCTATCGCGCCGTCCTGCTGGCGGCGGAGAAGCTCACCCGCTTCTTCCCGATGCTCACCACCGCCGCCGGAACCGTGCCACCGGCCAAGGTGCTCGTGCTCGGCGCCGGTGTCGCGGGGCTGCAGGCCTTGGCGACGGCGAAACGGCTCGGCGCGCAGACCACCGGGTACGACGTCCGGCCCGAGGTCGGCGAACAGGTGAAGTCGCTCGGCGCGAAATTCCTCGACCTCGGCATCGAGGCGGTCGGCGAAGGCGGGTACGCCCGCGAGCTGACCGACGAGGAAAAGGCCGAGCAGCAACGCAGGCTCACCGAGGCGATCACGAAGTTCGACGCCGTGATCACCACGGCGCTCGTCCCCGGCCGCCGGGCACCGGTGCTCGTCACCGCCGACGCGGTGAAGGGGATGCCCGCCGGCGGTGTCGTGGTCGACCTCGCGGGCGAGTCCGGCGGCAACTGCGAACTGACGAAACCGGGCGAGGAGGTCGTCGAGCACGACGTCACCATCTGCTCGCCGCTCAACCTCGCCGCGGAGATGCCCGCGCATTCCAGCGAGCTCTACGCGCGCAACGTCACGGAGTTGCTCGAACTGCTTGTCGACAAAGAAGGCAAGCTCGCGCTCGACTTCTCCGACGAGATCGTCGCCGGGGCCTGCGTGGCCGGAAAAGAAGAAGGAGGCGAGTGATGCTCGTAGGCAGTTTGGCGATCCTCGTACTCGCCGGATTCGTGGGCTTCACGGTCATTTCCAAGGTGCCCAACACGTTGCACACCCCGCTCATGTCGGGCACCAACGCGATCCACGGCATCGTCCTGCTGGGCGGGCTGATCGTGCTCGGCCTCGGGGTCGACGGCGTGCTGAACAAGATCCTGCTGGTGATCGCGATCGCCTTCGGCACGATCAACGTGGTCGGCGGCTTCCTCGTCACCGACCGGATGCTCTCGATGTTCAAGGCGAAGAAGCCGGAAGACGGTGGTGACAAGTGACGACCTTCATCGCCGTCCTCTACATCATTTCCTTCGCGCTGTTCATCTACGGCCTCATGGGCCTGACCGGTCCGCGCACCGCGGTCCGCGGCAACTGGATCGCCGCCGTCGGCATGGGCATCGCGGTGATCGCGACGCTGCTGACCCCGGGCATGAGCAACTGGCTGCTCATCGCGCTCGGCGTGGCGATCGGTGTCGTCGTCGGCGTGCCGTCCGCGCGCAAGGTGAAGATGACCGCGATGCCGCAGATGGTGGCGCTGTTCAACGGCGTCGGCGGCGGGGCGGTCGCGCTCATCGCGTGGGTCGAGTTCCGCACCACCGAGGGCTACGCGCACGAGCCGGCGTACGTCGCGATCGCGTCGTTGTTCGCCGCGATCGTCGGGTCGGTGTCCTTCTGGGGCTCGAACATCGCGTTCGGGAAGCTGCAGGAACTCATCTCCGGCCGCCCGATCACCCTCGGCAAACTGCAGCAGCCGGTGAACGCGCTGGTGCTGATCGCCGCGATCGTGCTCGCGGTCGTCATCGCGAGCGGCGGCGACGCCGAACTGCTGATGATCGGCCTGCTGGTCGCGGCGGGCATCCTCGGCGTGGTGGTCGTGCTGCCGATCGGCGGCGCGGACATGCCGGTCGTCATCTCGTTGCTGAACGCGCTCACCGGATTGTCGGCCGCGGCCATGGGGCTCGCGCTCGACAACACCGCGCTGATCGTGGCGGGCATGATCGTCGGCGCCTCGGGTTCCATCCTGACGAACCTGATGGCGAAGGCGATGAACCGGTCGATCCCGGCCATCGTCGCCGGCGGGTTCGGCGGTGGCACGGCGGTCGCGAGCGGCGGATCCGGCGAGGCCCGGCCGGTCCGCAGCACCAGCGCGTCCGACACCGCGATCCAGATGGCGTACGCCAACAAGGTCGTGGTCGTGCCCGGGTACGGCATGGCCGTCGCGCAGGCGCAGCACGTCGTCCGCGAGATGGCGAAACTGCTGGAAGCCAAGGGGATCACGGTCGCGTACGCCATCCACCCGGTGGCGGGCCGGATGCCGGGGCACATGAACGTGCTCCTCGCCGAGGCCGACGTCCCGTACGAGCAGCTCAAGGAGATGGACGAGATCAACTCCGAGTTCGCCCAGACCGACGTCGCGCTGGTGATCGGCGCGAACGACGTCACGAACCCGGCCGCGGAGACCGATCCGGGCTCGCCCATCTACGGGATGCCGATCCTCAAGGTGAACCACAGCCGGTCGGTGATCGTGCTCAAACGCGGGATGAGCTCGGGCTTCGCCGGCATCGACAACGAGCTCTTCTACGATGCGAAGACAAGCATGCTCTTCGGCGACGCCAAATCGTCGGTGGGCGAGATCGTGGAGGAACTCAAAGCACTGTGATCGGTCCTTCGGAAGTCGTCGCCGCGTTCGACGACCCGGCCGACAACCTCGCGTTCGACGAAGCCCTCCTGCGTGCCGCACCGGAGGCGCCGGTCCTGTGGATCTGGCGCAACACCGACTGTGTGGTCGTGGGGCGGGGGCAGAAGATCGAACGCGAGGTCAAGGCCGACGTCTGCGCGAGCGACGGCGTCCCGGTGCTGCGCCGGGCCAGCGGTGGCGGCACCGTGTTCCACGATCCCGGCAATCTCAACATCACGCTGGTCCTGCCGGGGCCGTCGGACAGACCCTTGGAAGCACTCGGGGAACTGATGACCGCGACGGTGGCCGAACTCGGGCTGCCGTCGCGGCTCGGTGATCGAGGTCTGTTCGTCGGTGACGCGAAGCTGTGCGGTTTCGCCGTCTTCCGGACGAGAACGGGCTTGCTCGCGCATTCCACCCTGCTCGTTTCGACCGCCGCCGAACGGGTCGGCCGGTACCTCACTTCGGCACCCGCGGATCCCCGTCCGCTCGACTCCCACCGGAGCCGGGTCGCGTCGCTCGCCGAGCACGGCCTGCGTAAAGGTGTTGCCGAAGTCACGGCCGCCGTCCGCGTGGCGGCGGCCGCGCGACTGGGTGAACTCACCACCCGGAAGCCCTCGGCCGGGGAGTTGGAGTGGCAGCGCTCGCTCCAGCACACGCGGTACCACTACCCGGAATGGCATGCCGAAGGCGCTCAGCGTCCGGCCTCGTGAGTGGTAAGGACGGTTAGAACCGTCCTTACCACTCACGAGTATTGACACAAAGCGGCCCCCTTCGCGCGATTACGCGAAGGGGGCCATTTGCTTTTGGCGGAATTACTTTTCGGTGGCCGAGAAAGTGACGGCGGGCACCTTGCGGGCGGCGCGCGTGGTCTTCTTCGGCTCGGCGGTCTTCTTCGCCGGAGCCTTGGCCGCGGCCTTCGGCGCAGCCTTGGCGGCGGTCGTCTTCGCGGCGGTCGTCTTGGCCGCGGCCTTCGGAGCGGCCTTCGCGGCCGTCGTCTTGGTGGTGGTCTTCGACGCCGTCTTGGCCGGGGTCTTCGCCGCGGCCGCGGCCTTCGCGCGACCCGCCGGAGCCTTGGCCGCCGTGGTCTTCGCCGCCGCGCCGCGGGTGGTCTTCGCCTTGGCCGCGGTGGCTTTCGCCGTGGTCTTGGCGGGAGTCTTGGCCTCCGCCTTGGGAGCGGCGGCCTTCTTGGCGGCGGCAGGCTTGCGCCCGGCGACACCCTTGGCGGCGGGTTTGCGGCCCGGCTTCGCGGCCGTCTTCGCCTCGGCCTTCGCCGCGGTGGCCGCGGTCTTCGGGGTCGACTTCGACACCCGCGCGCCCTTGGGGCGCTGCACGACCCGCGGCCGCAATTTGCGTCCGCCGATCCGGCGGCCGTTCTCCACATAGGCACGCAGGATTTCCCGGAGTGCGGTGGCGTTGTCGGCCGAAAGGTCGATGTCGTAAGCGATTCCGTCCAAACCGAAAGCGACCGTTTCCTCGGCCGCCTCGCCGGTCAGATCATCCAGCAAATGCACAGCAGTGTTCCTGGCCATGAAAAACCTCCCGCGCTCGATCGTTCTACTGCGTAACCGGCACGGTGAAACCTGAACCCGCGGCTGATGACTCACGCAGCGACACGAGGATAGCGGCAGGTTGCGCGAAGCTGCGCGGTGGTGTGCGCTGAATGCATGTCAGCACAGGATTTTGACGTGATCGTGATCGGAGGCGGCCCGGTCGGCGAGGTCGCCGCCGAACGGGCGGCGCGCGGCGGCCTTCGGGTCGCGCTCGTCGAACACGAACGCTTCGGCGGCGAATGTTCTTACTGGGCCTGCATTCCGAGCAAGGCGCTGCTGCGGCCGGGGAACCTCCTCGCCGCCGCCAAACGGGTCCCCGGTGTCCCGGTTGGCGAGGCGGTCGACCCGGCCGCGGTGTTCGCGCGGCGGGACTGGTTCACCGGCAAGGGAGACGACACCGGACAGGTCAAGTGGGCCGAAGGCGCCGGGATCGTCCCGATCCGCGGGCACGGCCGGATCACCGGTGAGCGGAAGGTCACGGTCGGCGGAGGTGACGAGCTGACCGCGCGGCACGCGGTGATCGTCGCCACGGGCAGTGTCCCGCGGACGCCGTCGATCCCCGGGCTGGACACGATTTCGCCGTGGGGTTCGCGTGAGGCGACGTCGGCGGAAGCGGTCCCGCGCCGGCTGGGCGTACTGGGCGGCGGTGTCGTCGGCGTCGAAATGGCGCAGGCCTTCGCCACGCTCGGCGCCGAAGTCCACTTGATCATCTCGGGGACGCGTCCCTTGCCGCGGCTGCCGGAATTCGCGGGCGACGCCGTCGCCGCGGGGCTGCGCGAAGCCGGGGTCACCGTGCACACCGGCTCCGGTCTCGACTCCGTGTCCGCTGTGGACGGTGGTAAGGAACTGGCCTTGAAGGGCGGCGAGCGGTTGGTCGTCGACGAGTTGCTCGTCGCCACCGGCCGCCGCCCGGCGACCGATGGACTCGGCGTGGAGACGGTGGGGCTCGAAGCGGGCGCACCGCTCACGACCGACGACAACGGCCGTGTGTCCGCTGTGGACGGTGACTGGCTGTTCGCCGTCGGGGACGTCACCGGCCGGGCGCCGCTGACCCATCAGGGCAAGTACGCGGCCAGGGCCGCGGGTGACGCGGTGGCCGCGCAGGCGGCGGGCAAGCCCGTCGACTCCGCCGCATGGAGCGCGCACAGCGCCACGGCCGATCACCACGCCGTCCCGCAGGTCGTGTTCACCGACCCGGAGGTCGCTTCGGTCGGGCTCGCGGGACCGGAGGAGGGCAAACCGCATCGCGTCGTCGACATCGACATCGCGGTGGCCGGTTCGTCGCTGCACGCGGACGGTTACGCGGGCAAGGCGCGCATCGTCGTCGACACCGAACGCGACGTCCTGGTCGGCGCGACCTTCGTCGGGCAGGACGTCGCCGAACTCCTGCATTCGGCGACGATCGCGATCGTCGGGGAGGTCCCGCTGCCGAGGCTGTGGCACGCGGTCCCGTCGTTCCCCACGATCAGCGAAGTGTGGTTGCGCCTGCTGGAGGCGTACGGCCTCTAGCCGTTCACAGGCAGTTCGAGCGCGGCCTTCGCGCCGCGCACGAGGCCGGGATCGTCCGGAGTGGACGGTCCCGGCAGCCACACCACCTGGATCAGCCGGACCGACTTCCCGTCCAGGCTGCTCTGGTAGGCGGCGCCTTCGAACACCGGCACTTCGCCCTGCCACTGGTTGGTCTCGGTGGCGAGGTCGAGGATGCCGCCGCCGCCGGGAGTGTCGGCGATGGCCTTGAACGCGTTCGCCTGCTCCGTGTTCGGGAATTCTACGACGGCGATGGTCACCGCCGCGGCCCGGCCGTCGATGGAACTGGCGAAGCTGGCCCGTTTCACCGCCGAGCAACTCGTCTGCTGAAGGCTCGACTGGACGTCGCCGTACGCGTGCGACGCGCATTTCTGGTCCGCGGCCGACGCCCGCGAGGTGAACTGGATGTTCTCGACCGCGCTGCTGCTCGGTGGTGGGGGACTGGTCGCCGGGGTCGGCGGCGGGGGAGGCTGGGTGGACGCGGTGTCGTCGCCGCCGGAAGCCACGCTGATGGCCGCGACCAGCAGCACGATGAGCAAGCCGATCGCGGCGACAGGGAGCCACTTCACCGTCTTGGACTGTCGCGACGGCTTCGGGGCGGGCTCGGCGGGAGCGGCCGTCGGCGGGGGCTGCCGGACCGGGGGAACGGGCTTCGCGGGGGCGGCCTGCTGAACGGGCGGGGCGGGCTTGACGGGAGGCGGGGGAGACACCGCCGGTTTCGCCGGTCTCTTGCCTTTCCCCGGATGCTGGACCGGGACGGTCGGGGCGATCGCGACGAGCGGGTTCTCGCGGATCACCGTCGGCTCGTCGTCGGAGAAGGCGCTGAAACCCTCCCCGAGCAGCATCTCCTCGGGCATCGGCGGCGCGTCCGGGGCGAGCGCGGCGATCAGGTCCCGCGCCTGCTGGACCGAGCGGGGGCGGGGCGCGGTGGCCAGGGAGACCGTCGCGGCGAGCATCGTCGTCGCCGTCGGATGCAGGACGCGGACCGAACCGGCGAGATCCGCGGCGGGCTGGTCGACCGTCTCCACGTAGGGGCCGACGGCGATGATCGTGCCGATCGGCCCGGCGCCGGGAGCGACGTCGGCGATCTTGTGCGTGCACGCGGCGGACAGCGAGAGCGCGTCCGTGGCCGGGTTGATCGAGGTGTCGCCGTGGACCAGCGGCCAGCCGTCGGCCTTCCACGGTCCGCCGAGCGGGGCTTCGAGTTTCAGTGCCGGGTCCGGCAGGTCGACCCCGATGACGATGAGGACGCCCTTCGGCATGACCACGACGGCTTCGACGGGCCGTCCCTCGACCGGGCTGGCGCCGATCAGGGCGACCCCGCCGACGACGTTGCTGCCCCGGCCGAGCGAAGCCAGCGCGGCGCGGACGTCCTCGGCCACCCGGGACGGCTGTTGAGCGAGGCGAACGAGTCGCACCGAACCCCTCCCCATCTCGTCGGTCTCGCTGCACAAACTAGCGCCTCCATCCGTCCATCCATGCCCCCGCCACCTCCCTCAAAGGTGGCGCTTCGCGCCGCTGTGCCGATTCGAGGGGCGACACGTCCCAGGTAGGCGCCGTGATGTTGCTCCGAAAAGTTGTAATGCGCGTGAGTACCGTCACCCGTCCGGGTGGTACTCGTTGGTAGGTGACAGTTCCTTGCCCCCTGTCACCAGGAGAACCGCAATGGCCGTATCCCGACCCTGGCGTCGACGCGCCGCGCTCGTCGTCGCCCTGCTCGCCGTCCCGGCCGCGGGGATGGTCCCCGCGCAGGCCGCGGGACCGCTCGCACCCGCCGCCCCCGGACTCACCCGCCTGCTCTCGGCCGTCACCGGCACCGCGGGGGTGACCGCGCTCGTGCACGCCGACGACGTCGCCACCGCCGAACGCGCCGCCCGCACCGCCGGGCTCACGAAGATCACCTCGTTCGGGAAGATCGGCGTCGTCGCCGTCCGGGGCACCGCCGACCAGGTGCGCGCGGTGCGCAAGGCCGCCGGGGTCACCTACGTCGAAGGGAACGAGAAGCTCAAGGCGCACGGCAGCGCCGGCACCACGGCGACGCGGAGCCTGCAGACGCAGACACAGCTCAAGGACGCCGGTGGCGCTCCCGTGGACGGCAGGGGTGTCTCCGTCGCGATCATCGACACCGGGGTCGACCCGACGCATCCGGCCTTCAAGGGCGCCGACGGCAAGTCGAGGGTCGTGCGCAACCTCAAGAGCCTCTGCGCGAACGGCACCGCCACGAACTGCATCGTCGACGTCCCGACCTCCGTCGACACCGACACCCTCTCCCTGGGCGGCCACGGCACGCACGTCACCGGCATCGCCGCGGGCAACCGGCTGACGCTGACCGACGGCACCAAGGTCGGCGGTTCGGCGCCGGGCTCGAAGATCGTCTCGGTCTCCACCGGCGCCGCGCTGCTCGTCCTCGGCACGGACGCCGCGCTGAACTGGGTGCTGGAGAACCACAAGGCGCCGTGCGGTGCGGGTGTCCCGGCGTCGGTGTGCCCGCCGATCAAGGTGACCAACAACTCCTACGGTCCCAGCGGCGGTGGCGCCTTCGACCCGAACTCGGCGACGGTGAAGCTGCAGCGCGCGCTCGCCGCGGAAGGCGTCGTCACGGTGTGGGCGAACGGGAACGACGGCGGCGACGGTTCGGCGAACCTCTCCAACCCGCCGGGGCAGGACCAGACGCCGGGCGTGCTTTCGGTGGCGTCGTTCAACGATCAGGGGACCGAGACCCGTGACGGCACGGTCTCCGATTTCTCCTCGCGCGGTCTCAAGAGCAGCCAGTCGAGCTGGCCCGACGTTTCCGCGCCGGGGGAGAACATCCTCTCGTCGTGCCGTCCGACGCAGCCGATCTGCACGCAGGGCCTGCAGCCCGAGAACGGCCCGGGACTGCTGGATCTCGCCACCTACAACGTGATCAGCGGGACCTCGATGGCGGCGCCGCAGATCACCGGGATCGTCGCGCAGCTGTTCCAGGTCGCGCCGAACGCGAGCCCCGGTGACATCGAGGCCGCGATCAAGGGCACCGCGTACAAGTTCGCCGACGGCTCGCCGTACGTGGCGGCCGGGCCGTACACGTCGAGCTTCGACAAGGGCACCGGCCTGGTGGACACCTTCGCCGCGGCGAAGTCGCTCGGCGCCCAGGGCTGAGCCGTCCCAAGTCCGTGAGGGCCTCCTTCCCTACCCTCAAAGTAGGGAAGGAGGCCCTCACGGCATGGGGGCACAAATGCCGTCCCCGGGTTAACCCGCGTGAAGGGATCTTTTCTCCGGCTCAGCCGGAAGAAGGGGGCCTTCGCAGGAGTTCCGCGTCCCAATCAGGTGCGACTTGTGGTGTTCATGTGGCCAAACAGCACAGTTGGGGTGCACAATGTGCTCACGCGTACCGGGAGGCGGCACGAGCCACCTGACCAGCGCAGCTCGCGAGGTCGTAGGGGAAGACGCCCCTCGTCGAGTAGCGGAGGTCAGCAGTGAGCACCCGTGGCAACACCCGTGGCGTGGTGTACGTCCACTCGTCGCCGTCTGCGGTGTGTCCGCACGTCGAGTGGGCCATTTCGGGCACCCTGGGTGCCCGAGTCGAGTTGAAGTGGACGGCGCAGCCCGCCAGTCCAGGACAGCTCCGCGCCGAATGTGGTTGGCGTGCGCCTTCGGGCACCGGCGGAAAGCTGGCGTCCGCGCTCAAGGCGTGGCCGATGATCCGGTTCGAAGTCACCGAAGAGCCCAGTGCGGGGGTCGACGGGGAGAGGTTCTGTTTCGCTCCGGGCCTCGGCCTGTGGCACGGCAGGACCAGTGCCAACGGCGACATCGTCGTGGGCGAGGACCAGTTGCGCGCCCTGGTGAGCAAGGTCCGCTCCGGCGAATCGCTGGCGCACAAGCTCGACGAGCTCCTCGCCGCCAATTGGGACGAAGCGCTCGAACCGTACCGGCACGCCGGTGACGGTGCCCCGGTCACCTGGCTGCACCAAGTCGGGTAGACGCCGGTGATGACGGAAGAGGCGGGCGGCTAACCTTTCAGGGTGACCGCCCAGCCTCGCCCCCTCTCTCGCCAGCGGTGGCTGATCCCCGTCCTCGTGGTCGTGATCTCCTTGACCGTCGGCGTCGGGCTGCTGGCACGCGATCTCTACAAGCGCCCGGAGGCCGAGCCCACCCAGCCGGTCGTCAGCGAGTCGCCGACGTCGGTCGCCCCGGAGCAACAGCCGGGTTCGCCCGTCGTCGAGGTGACCCCCGACGTCTTCGCGCATCCGCAGTACCAGAGCGTCCGCCAGGTGCTGCAGGGATATTTCGACTCCATCAACGATCGCGACTATCCGAAGTGGACTTCGGTGGTCAGCCGTGAACGGGCCAAGACCAAGACCGCGGCGGAGTGGAAGAAGGACTTCCAGTCCACTCGGGACGGCAGCATTCTCGTCTATCGCATCGAGCCGGGTGCGCCGAACTCGCTCCGGGTGCTCGTCGCCTTCACCAGCACGCAGGACGTCGAAGACGCGCCGGTGTACCTGCCCGAGGGATGCATCCGGTGGCGGCTGGTGCTGCCGCTGCGGCTGGAGAGCGGCTCGTGGCGCGTCGACACGACCGACGGCGGCACCAACCCCGAACACGAAAGATGCTGAAGTAAGGGGCGACATGGTCCCCGAGGCTGACGCGGGAGCGGGCCGGGCCGAATAGAGTCGCGGACATGGCAATTGATCAGCCGGCCCTGCTGACCGACGCCTCGAGGGGGCTCACCAGCGAAGAGGTCGCCCAGCGGGTGGCCGCGGGCCAGACCAACGCGGTCTCGACGAAGACCAGCCGGACCACCGGCGAGATCATCCGCGCGAACGTCTTCACCAGGATCAACGCGATCTACGGTGTGCTCTTCGTGCTCATCCTGTCCACGGGGTATTTCATCGACGGGCTGTTCGGCGGGCTGATCATCGTCAACAGCGCGGTCGGCATCATCCAGGAACTCCGGGCGAAACGGACCCTGGAGCGGCTCGCGATCGTCGGGCAGGCGAAGCCGACCGTGCGCCGTGACGGGCAGAGCACCGAGATCGCCCCGGAGGACGTCGTCCTCGGCGACCTCGTCGAGCTTGGGCCCGGCGACAAGATCGTCGTCGACGGCCCGGCGCTGACCGCCGACGCGCTCGAGGTCGACGAATCGCTGCTGACCGGTGAATCCGATCCGGTGGTCAAGCAGCCCGGTGACAAGGTGCTCTCCGGCAGCTTCGTCGTCGCGGGCAGCGGCACCTACCGCGCGGACATCATCGGCGACGAGTCCTACGCGGCGAAACTGGCCGCGGAGGCCAGCAAGTTCACCCTGGTGAAGTCGGAGCTGCGCCAAGGCATCGACAAGATCCTCAAGTTCATCACGTACCTGCTGATCCCGGCGGGAGCGCTGACCATCTACAACCAGCTCGCGGGCGACCAGGCGTGGCCGGACGCGCTGCGCGGCATGGTCGCGGCGCTCGTGCCGATGGTGCCCGAGGGCCTGGTGCTGATGACCAGTGTCGCGCTGGCGGTCGGCGTCATCCGGCTGGGCAAGCGTCAGTGCCTGGTGCAGGAACTCCCGGCCATCGAAGGTCTCGCCCGGGTCGACGTGGTGTGCGCGGACAAGACCGGCACGCTCACCGAGAACGCGATGCGGCTTTCCGAGGTCCGGGAGATCACGCCGGGCCATCCGGTGGACGACGTGCTGGCCGCGCTCGCCGCCGCCGATCCCCGCCCGAACGCGAGCCTGCAGGCGATCGCCGAGGCGTACCGGACCGATCCGGGCTGGCGCGTCTCCACGACCATGCCGTTCTCCTCGGCGCGCAAGTGGAGCGGCGCCTCGTTCGGCGTCGACGGCGACTGGGTGCTCGGCGCGGCCGACGTCCTGCTGCCCGAAGGTGAGCACCGCGCGGAGGCCGAGAAGATCGGCTCGCGCGGCCTGCGTGTCCTGCTGCTGGGCCGTGCCGAACGGGCCGTCGACGCGGCCGAGGGGCCCGGCGACATCGAACCGGTCGCGCTCGTGGTGCTGGAGCAGAAGGTCCGCCCCGACGCGAAGGACACGCTGGACTTCTTCGCGCACCAGGACGTCGCGGTCAAGGTCATCTCCGGCGACAACGCCATTTCGGTGGGCGCGGTCGCGGGCACCCTGGACCTGCCGGGCGCGGACAAGCCCATCGACGCGCGGAAGCTGCCGGACGACGCCGAAAAGCTGGCCGACACCGTCGAGGACCGCGCGGTCTTCGGCCGCGTGACGCCGTTGCAGAAACGCGCGATGGTCGGTGCGCTGCAGTCGAAGGGGCACACGGTCGCGATGACCGGCGACGGCGTGAACGACGTCCTCGCGCTGAAGGACGCGGACATCGGCGTCGCCATGGGGGCCGGCAGCCCGGCCACCCGCGCGGTCGCGCAGATCGTGCTGCTGGACGACAAGTTCGCCACCCTGCCGCATGTCGTCGCCGAGGGGCGGCGGGTGATCGGCAACATCGAGCGCGTCTCGAACCTGTTCCTCACCAAGACGGTCTACTCGGTACTGCTGGCGCTGATGGTCGGCATCGCGCAGGTGCCGTTCCCGTTCCTGCCGCGGCACATCACGATCACCGCGTGGTTCACGATCGGCCTGCCCGCCTTCGTGCTCTCGCTGGCGCCGAACAACGAACGCGCCCGCACCGGTTTCGTCGGCCGGGTGATGCGGATGGCCGTCCCGGCCGGGCTGGTCATCGCCACCGCGACGTTCGTGAGCTATCTGCTGGTGTACAAGGGATCCGGACAGTCCGAACTGGACAAGATCCAGGCGGGGACGACGGCGCTGATCACGCTGATCACGATCGCGCTGTGGGTGCTCGGGATCGTCGCGCGGCCGTACCGGTGGTGGAAGATCCTGCTGATCGGCGGGATGGTCGTGCTGACCCTCGCGCTGTTCCTGATCCCGTTCACGCAGAAGTTCTTCGCGCTGGACCCGACGGTGAGCGCGTACACGCTGTCGGCCTTCGCCTGCGCCGGGGTGGGGATCGTGCTGGTGGAGATCGCCTGGTGGGCCGGGCGGCATCTGGTCAAGCGTCAGGAGGCGTGACCGGCGAGGAAGTCCACGATCGCGTTCACCACCGCGGGCGCGTCTCCGACGTACGGGAAATGACTGCGGCCCTCCAACGCGACGAACCGGGCGTCCCGGATGCGGGTGGCGAGTTCTTTGCCCGAGGCGTACGGGATGGCCCGGTCTTCTCGCCGGTGCAGCACCAAGGTCGGGGCGGCGACCCGGTCGAGCAGTTCGGTGACGCGGAATCCGTAGCAGGTGGTCAGCAATCCCGCGGCCGCCTCGGCGGACGCCGTCGCTCGTTGCATGCGGACGAACCGCGCGCGGGCAGCCGCGTCGCCGTCGGGCATCAGGACATCGGCGAGCAGTTCGGTGCCGAGGCCCCAGTTCTCGCGGACCAGGCCCACGAACGCCCGCCGGGCGGACGCGGGCGCGATGGCGGCGCCGTCGGCGTACCCGCCATACAGCACGAGGCGGTCCACCCGGTCGGGATGGCGGGCCGCGAACGCCAGCGCCACCGGCGCTCCCATCGACGCACCGAGCAGCGACACCCGCTCCGCGCCGACCGCGTCGACGACCGTGCGCAGCGCTTCGACCTCGCTGTCCAGTGACCGCGGCTGGAGAACCGGTCCGGACAACCCGGTGCCCGGCATGTCGTAGCGGATCACCCGGTGCCCGGCCACCAAGGGCGCGCAGAACGCGCGTAGTCCCGGGTCCTCCCAGCCCAGCTCCAGCGCCGAGATCCAGGCGGGCGGGATCACCAGCGGGGATCCTCGTCCAGTGGCGTTGTAGGCGATCCGCGCGCCGGAGCAGGTCGTGCAGAACCTGTTCGGCTCGGCGGTGAGCACCGCCGCCGGTGGCCGTTCCACGGAGGCGTCCTGACGGAGCAGCGCGGTGTGCGACTCGCGCAGCGCCGGGCCCGGCTCGACACCCAGCTGTTCGTCCAGCGCCCGCCGTAGCCGGTCGTACACGCCGAGGGCGTCCGCCTGCCGTCCCACGCCGTACAACGCGAGCATCAGCTGCCGGTGCAGGTGCTCGCGGAACGGATGCAGGCGGCACAGCTCTTCCAGTTCGGGCACGAGCCGCGCGTGCTCGCCCAGGGCCAGCCCCGCCTCGTTGAGCGCTTCGACGGCGTCGAGCCGCAGCAACGCGAGCCGCTCGGCCTCTTCGTCCAGCCACGGCATACCGGTGACATCGGCCAGCGGCTTGTCCCGCCACAACGCCAAGGCCTCCCGCAGGCACGCGGCGGGATCCGGTGCCTGCCCGGCCCGCTCGATCAGCCGCTGTGCGCGGGCCAGATCCGTCGCCGCGTTCAAGACATAGCCGGGGGAGCGAGCCACGATCGCGTCGCGGTCGCCCAGCATGCGCCGCAACGCCGAAACGTGGGTCTGCACCGTGTTCGCCGTGGGCGGCCGAGCACCCCACACCACGTCGACGAGCCGGTCGACGCTGACGATCTCGCCCGCACGCAAGGCCAGCACCGCGAGCAACGCCTTGCGCAGCGAGCCCCGCACCGGCCGCACCACGCCGTCGGACACGACGTCCACCGGCCCGAGAATCCGCACCAGCATGAGACCCCCTCCCTGGAGAGGTCGTCGCCCGAGGGGAAAACGTTCCACCGCAGCGCGGGCGCAGCGGCGGCGCAGCACACCCGATCAGTCTCGACGCATCGGGCCGCGGACGGCGGCACCAGGGAGACGAGGGGAATCATGAAGGCCAAGATCATCGGACTGCTGAGCGCCGCGCTCGCGGTGACGGCGCTGGCCGCCCCGCCCGCGGGCGCGGACGGCTACTACCGCGTGCGCAACTACGGCAGCAACAAGTGCATCCAGCCGCATCCGAACAACCCACTGGCGGAGCTCGCGGCTGTCGTGCAGATGCCCTGCAACGACAACGCCGTCCAGAAATGGGCGATCGTCCCCAACACCCACGACACCGTTTACTTCGTCAACCAGGCCAGTGGCTTCTGCCTCAACGTCATCGGCGAGAACACCAGTCGAGCCCCGGTCAACCAGGTGAGATGCAACGACAACAGCAACCAGAGGTGGATCCCGCCGGTGGTCCCCAACTTCGTGCCGAAGTTCATCTACTCCAGGGTCGGCGGCGGCGACAACAGGATCAGGTGCCTGGACGCCAAGGGCGAGACCGCGGATCTCACGCAGATGCAGATCTACATCTGCCAGGGCGACCACCCCATGACGCATTGGCTCATCCATCCCTGAGCCCGGCCGAAGTACGTGAAGGCCCCCTTCACCGCGCTAGACGCGGTGAAGGGGGGCATAAAAAAATAAAAAAAACGCCGCAGCGGTGTAAAAAATAGCCCGGTTTGTGACACCGAAAC
>NZ_JBHXIB010000043.1:0-9942 GCF_042723975.1 Amycolatopsis sp. NPDC058340
CCCTGGTGCCCGGCCCGCCTCTTTGCGCCCGGATCGCGTTTAGCCCGCTAAACGCACGTGCGTTTAGCGGGCTAAACGCGATCCGGCGGTCGGGAAGGGGTTCCGCACGGAACCTGACCGGGTGTAGAGACGTCTCAGAGCCCGAGGCGTGGGGTGTCCGCGTGTGCGCTAGCGTTCGAGCATCACAGCCGCCTCGTTTGTCCCGGGAGTCCCGCGCGCCCCGGGGTGCCGGTCGAACGACAGGAGAGCATTCGGATGTCCTATCCCAGCGGTGGGCCCGGCTACCCCCAGCAGGGTGGCGGCCAGCAACACCCCAACCCCGCCTCGGGGGCCTTTCCTCAGCAGCAGGCGCCGTCACCGGCCGCCCCGCTGAACCTGGCGTTGCTGCTCGCGCTCGCCGTCACCGTCCTCGGCCTGGTGCAGTTCTTCATCGGTTTCTCCGACGAGGCCGACGCCGCCGGGCAGATCTCGGTCTTCCTCCTGGTCAGCGGTCTGCTCGCGGCCTTGCACGCGCTGCCGCGCGGGCCGAAGACGCTGCCGTTCGCCGCACTGTTCAGCGTCATCGGCGCCTTCGGGGCGCTGGACCTGGTCATCGGCTACGGGAGCGGCCGTGAGGACGTCTCGGTCCCGGGCATCCTCACCGTGGTGCTGATCCTCGGCATCCTGCAGATGCTGGTCGCGGTCGCCGCGCTGCTGTTCGAGCACGACGTCATCAAGCTGCCCGCCGCGAAGCCGCAGCAGCAGGCGCCGCAGGCCCCGTACAGCCAGCAGTTCCCGCAGCAGGGCCCGCAGGGTCCGTTCGGCCAGCAGGGGCAGCAGGGTCCGGCCGCCACGCAGGTCCAGCCGTTCCCCGCCGCGGGCCAGCAGGGCCAGCAGCCGGGTGAGCAGTCCGGTCCGTTCTCGCAGCCGGGCGGGTTCCAGCCGCCGGTGACGCAGCCGCCGGGCCAGCAGGCCACGACGTACGCGCCGCAGCAGGGCCAGTTCTTCCAGCAGCCGCCGTCCTCTTCGTCGGAGTCGGGCCAGAACCCGGGCACGCCGCCCGGCGGTTTCGGCCAGCAGAGCTGACCTTCCGAACGCGAAAACACCCGCTGTGACTCTCCGTGTCACAGCGGGTGTTTTTCTTTCCCGGGGTACCCGACCGGGTGGGTTGGGCCACGTGCCCCGGCCGGCGGCGGCGTGCCTCACCCGGACGGCCCAGTCCGGATGTCATGGTGCGGTTCATGAAGCTGCTCACCCGCGACGAACGCCCGCCGGGCGAAGAGCCGGTGAGCGACCTCGTCCCCGAGCTGGAGGTCTCCAGGGCGAAGCGGGTTCGTGTGTTGCTCGCCGCCGCCTGCGCGCCCCTGCTGTTCTCCTATTCCGCCGTCGCGCTCGTGCTCGCGGTGGTCTCGTTCGCCGCCGACCGGACCCGGTTCTCCGCCAGCGGCGCCCTGCTCGCCGCAGGCCCCGGCTGGCTCGCCTCGTGGCAGGTGGAACTCGACCTCGGCGGTCATCCGCTCGGCGTGCTGCCGCTGCTGCCGACGCTCGCCGTCGGCTGGCTCGTGGCGAGGGCGGCCGCGCGCGCCGCCCGCCGCGCCGGCGGCCGGACCCCGGCGGACGCGGTCCCGGTGGTGACGGTGATCGCCGGGGCGCACGCGCTGTTCGGTGTGCTGATCGCCCTGATGGCCGGTGGGTCGCCGATCGACGTGAACCCGCTGACGGCTTTCTGCGTGCCGGGTCTCCTCGCCGGTCTCGCCGCCATCGCGGGACTCGCCAGGGTCTGCGGGCTTCCGGCCGTGGTGCGGAACCGGTTCGACCCGGTGGCCGTCCACGGCCTGCGGGCCGGCGCACTCGGCCTCGCCTCGCTCATCGCCTGCGGTGCCGTGGTGTTCACCGCGGCCACCGCACTCTCATGGTCCACTGTGGACAGCCTGTTCGAGCCGGGTTTCGGCGCGAGCTTCGGCCTGTTCGTGCTCTCCGTGGCGTATCTGCCGAACGCGGTCGTCGCCGCGTTGTCGTTCACCACCGGGCCCGGTTTCTCGGTCGGCTCGCTGACCGTCGGCATGTTCGGCTACCAGGAAGGGAAGCTGCCCGGAGTACCGGTGCTGGCGGGGATCTCGTCGCATCATGCTGTCTGGTGGCCGGCGTTGCTGCTCCTGCCCGCACTGGTCGGTGCGCTGGTCGGCTGGCGGATCCGCGCGATCGACGAGGATCCGATGCTGCGGATGCGGGCGATCGCCGTCGCGGGCGCGCTGGTCGCGTTCGGCTGCGTCGTCCTCGGGACCGTCTCCGGCGGCAGGCTCGGTGACGGGCCGTTCGACCCGGTCAGCGTGCCGGTCGGGGTCGCGTCCGTGATCGCCTTCTGCTGGATCGTCGTCCCCGGCGGGTTCGTCGCGTTCTTCGCCGGACCGCACGAGGCCCCCGCACCGCCGGGTGAACCCGAAGTCGAAGACGTCGCCGAAGAGGTCGTAGAGACCGAAGAAGAACCGGCTGAGGAACCCGAGGCCGAGGTACTCGAAGACGAAGCGCTTGACGAAGAGGCGCTCGACGAAGAGGCCGAAGAGGAACTCGCCCGGGAGCTGGGCGAGGACACCGACGAGATCCCGGCGGAACCGGAGCCCGAAGCCGAGCCCGAGCAGGAGATCGCTGTGACCGAGTCCACCGACGGGTCCGGCGACGAAAGCGCCCCCGGCGACGACCGTTAGGGTTGTCGCGACCAGGTGAAGCGCCGTACGCCCGAGTGCGTACCGCCGTGGCAAGGAGCCCGTTCTGGCTAGTCGGTTGGACCTGCCCACTCCGGTGAAGCTCGTCGTCCTCGCGTCCGGTTCCGGCACGCTGCTGCAAGCCGTGCTCGACGCCGTCGAAAAGCCGAACTTCCCGGCGGAGGTGGTCGCCGTCGGAGCGGACCGCACCGGGATCGAGGCGCTCACCCGGGCCGAACGCGCCGGCGTGCCGTCGTTCACCGTGAGGATGGCAGACCACCCGGACCGCGCGGCGTGGGACAAGGCGATCACCGAAGCCGTCGCCGCCTACCAGCCCGACCTGGTCGTCTCCGCGGGGTTCATGAAGATCCTCGGCGCCGAATTCCTCGCGCGGTTCCCCGGCCGCGTGATCAACACGCATCCGGCCCTGCTGCCGTCGTTCCCCGGCGCGCACGCCGTGGCCGACGCGCTGGCGATGGCCGTCAAGGTCACCGGGTCGACGGTCCATTTCGTCGACGCCGGGGTCGACACCGGGCCGATCATCGCGCAGGAGCCGGTGATCGTGGAGCCCGACGACGACGAAAACGTCCTGCACGAGCGGATCAAGGCCGTGGAACGCAGGCTCCTGGTGGAAACGATCGAGAAACTCGGCCGGAGCGGGTGCTCGGTCGAGGGACGAAAGGTGAGGTTTTCGTGAGTACCGCACAGGGACAGCGTCCCGTCCGGCGCGCGCTGATCGGCGTCTCGGACAAGGCCGGCCTGCTCGAACTCGCCACCGGGCTGCACGCGGCGGGTGTCGAGATCGTGTCGACCGGCGGCACGGCGAAGGTCATCGCGAACGCCGGGGTGCCGGTGACGCCGGTGGAAGAGGTCACCGGATTCCCCGAGTCACTCGACGGCCGGGTCAAGACGCTGCACCCGCGCGTGCACGCCGGCCTGCTGGCCGACCGTGACCGCCCGGAGCACGTCGAGCAGCTCAAGCAGCTCGACATCGCGCCGTTCGACCTGCTCGTGGTCAACCTGTACCCGTTCACGCAGACCGTCGCCTCGGGCGCGAGCCCGGAGGACTGTGTCGAGAACATCGACATCGGTGGCCCGGCGATGGTGCGTGCCGCGGCGAAGAACCACAACAGCGTCGCCGTCGTGGTCGACCCGTCGCGCTACGAGTGGGTGCTGGAGCGCGTCGCGGCAGGCGGTTTCGAGCTGGCGGACCGCAAGCGGCTCGCCGCGCAGGCCTACGCGCACACGGCGGCGTACGACACCGCCGTCGCCGCGTGGTTCGCCAACGTCTACGCGCCCGCGGACGACTCTGGCTTCCCGGACTTCACCGGCGCTTCGTGGGAACGCGGCGACGTGCTGCGCTACGGCGAGAACCCGCACCAGAAGGCCGCGCTGTACAAACACTGGCGGCCGGGCCTCGCGCACGCGGAACAGCTTCACGGCAAGGCCATGTCGTACAACAACTACGTCGACACCGACGCCGCGCGCCGCGCAGCCTACGACTTCGACGCCCCGGCCGTCGCGATCATCAAGCACGCCAACCCGTGCGGGATCGCGGTCGGCGAGGACATCGCCGAGGCACACCGGAAGGCGCACGCGTGCGACCCGGTCTCGGCCTACGGCGGGGTGATCGCGACCAACCGGCCGGTGAGCCGCGAGGCCGCCGAGCAGATCTCCGAGGTGTTCACCGAGGTCGTGCTGGCGCCGGACTTCGACGCCGAGGCGCTCGAGATCCTGCAGCGCAAGAAGAACGTGCGGCTGCTGAAGCTGCCCGCGATCACGTCGCCGGATCCGATCGAGTTCCGGCCGATCTCGGGCGGCATGCTGGTGCAGACCGTCGACACGATCGCCGCCGAGGGCGACGACCCGGCGAACTGGACGCTGGCGACCGGCGCGCCCGCCGACGAGCGGACGCTGGCCGACCTCGAGTTCGCGTGGCGTTCGCTGCGCGCGGTGAAGTCGAACGCGATCCTGCTGGCGAACGACGGCGCGACCGTCGGCGTCGGCATGGGCCAGGTCAACCGGGTCGACTCGTCGCGGCTCGCGGTTTCGCGGGCGGGCGACCGGGCGAAGGGCTCCGTTGCCGCTTCGGACGCCTTCTTCCCGTTCCCGGACGGGCTGGAGGTCCTGCTGGAGGCCGGCGTCCGCGCCGTCGTCCAGCCGGGCGGCTCGATCCGCGACGCCGAGGTCATCGCGGCCGCCGAGGCCGCCGGGGTCACCCTGTACCTGACCGGCACGCGCCACTTCGCCCACTAGGCCGACCTGCGTTTAGCGGGCTAAACGCGATCCGCGCGCGGACCTGCGTTTAGCCCCCTAATCGCGATCCCGAGGGGGGAGCTCGGATGTATCAGTCTCAAGGGCAGGGCGGGCCGCGGCCGGGGTTCGCTCCGGCTCCGCCGCCATGGGTACAAGCCAAGGCGAAGAAGAAGCGCCGCGTCGTCCTGATCCTGGTGATCGTCGCGGTGCTGGCGCTGCTTATCGGCGGGGGTGTCACCGGGGGCGTCTTCGCGTCGAAGTACTACAAGTCGACGGGGGCGGCGCCGATGTCGACTCCGGCCCCGCCGGAGTGCGAAGCCCTGCGGCCGACGATGGAACGCCTCGGCGTCCCGAATCTCGCCGAAGTTCAGGTCAGCCCGCCGTCCGCGGCCGCCACGTCGTCGAAGCTCACCTCGTGCACTTGGCGGCCTACGCTCGCCGAGCACGTCCGCTACCGATCCCTTTACGTCTCGATCAACGCCTTCATCGGGCCGGAGGCCGAGCGTCAGGCGAGCGACTACAACCCGCCGGCGACGGGCGAGGTAGTCCCGCTGCCGGAGATCTCGGACCGGGCATGGTTCCGGATCGAGCGGTCCGGCAACGCGCACAGCAGGGCGGAGCTGTGGGCGCAGCGTGGCAAGGTCCAGGTCCAGGTCATGTACTCGGCCAAGGACAAGGGCTTCTTCACGGACGAGCGTGTGCCGGCCGACGTGCTCTCCAGCGAGGCCAAGACCGCCACCATGGCCGCCTTCGATTCGGTGCGCTGACCACCGGACACCCGTCGGCCCGGCCGTCGTGCCATGCTGGCCCCGGATCGCGTTTAGCCCGCGAAACGCAGGTCCGGGCGCGTGTCGCCTTTAGCGGGCTAAACGCGACGCGGACGTACGAATCGCCAGGGGAGGATCGGTGCACCAGCCGCCGCAGGGGTACGGCCAGGGGCCGGGTTACGGCCCGCCACCCGGGCAGGGAGGCTACGGGCAGCAGCCGGGTTACGGCCCTCCCGGGTACGGCCCGCCGCCCGGCTACGGCCCTCCCGGTTACGGACAGCCGCCCAAGAAGAAAAAGACCGGGCTGATCGTCGGCGTGATCGTGGGTGTCGTGGTCCTTCTCGGGCTGGGCATCCCCGGCGCCATCTTCGGGTCGGAGTATTACTCCTCGGTCGGCAAGGCGCCGGTGTCGCAAGCGCCGCCCGCCGAATGCGCCGTCCCCCAAGAGCTGCTGAACAAGACGTTCACCACCAGCTTCCAGGGCGTCCGCGACAACGAGATCAAAGCGGGCGACATCGTCACCAAGCAGCAGGGCTGTTCCTGGCTGCCGCCGGAGAGCGACAACGTCCACGACCGCGCCCTCCAGGTCATGGTGTACCGCCACGAGGGCCCGGACGCCGAGAAGCGCGCGGCCGAGTCGTCCACCGGGTCAGCCGCGCCGTCCGAGCGTCAGCAGCAGGTGCAGGGCATCGGCGAGAAGGCGGTCCTCGTCTCCCTCGACACCGACAGCGCCTTCAGCGGCGCCGAGCTGCGGGTGATCCAGGGCGTGTATGTCGTTCTCGTGACCTACAAGGGCTGGGACAAAGGGTTCTTCACGAACTCGCCGATCCCGCCCGCGGAGTCCGCTGAAGTGGCGAAATCCGTGGGCGCCGAGCTCGTGAAGAACCTGCCCCGCTAGGCGTACAGGCCGTTCAGCCAGGCTGTCCACGCCTTCTCGGCTTCGTCCGCGTCGGCGTCTTCGGCGAACAGGTGGTGCCCGATGCCCACAGGCCAGCCCCAGACGTTCCGGCCGTAGAAGCGGTACAGCGCGTCTTCGGTCCGGATCCCGATGAAGGCCGGCGTCAGGTAGTCGACGACACCCTCGACGCCGGCGACTTCGAGATGCACCCGGTCGCCCACGGCCTTCGCGCCTAGTGCCGCCTTCACGGTCTCGAACGCCTCCGGAGCCGTCGACGCTTCGGGCGCGTCGGCCTTGAAGTACTTCGCCTGACGCCGGTTGAAGTGCGTCAGGTATTCGCCCAGCGAGTGGTAGTAGAACGCCGTGTGCTGCTCGCACGCGTCGTATTCGACGTCCCAGTCGTCGAGGACGGTGGTGTGCTCGTAGCGCAGGTACGTGCCCCCGTCCTTCGGTTCGAGGACGTATTCGAGCGTGTTGAACCAGCCGGTCTCGTCTTCCGCGTACGTGACGAAGCGCCGCGACGGCTTCCAGACGGTCACCATGCCGCCGTTGGGGGTGAGGCCGGACTCGGCGCCGCCGTCACGCGGTTCGTACTGGATCGGCCAGAGCCAGCCGCCGCTGGCGGTGGTGATCGCGGCCCAGGTGTCGGCGGGTGTGGTGGGCAGGAAGCCCTCGAAGCGGACCTCGGATTCCTTCGCCATGAGCGTCCCTCTCTCTTGTGTCTTCATGAGAGCGACGCCTGGCCAGGCGCGTTTTCGACAACGGATCGCGTTTAGCCCGCTAAAGGCGAAGTGACGCAGGTCACATTTCGGGATGTCGAAGTGCGGCGGACAGCGGCGTCCCCGGGGTGTCCGCGAAGACGGCGACCCGAGGAGAGAGACATGCGGCAGAGCGTGATCGACGAGATCCTGAACCGCCCGTACAGCCAGGAGCTCCTGGCCCGTGACATGGCCCGGCTGGCCTACACCGCGCTCGACGGCACGCCGCGGGCGATCCCGATCAGCATCCACTGGAACGGCGCGGAGATCGTCATGTGCACTTCGACGAACGCGCCGAAGCTGGCGTCGCTGCGCCGCAACCCGGCGGTCGCGCTGACGATCGACACCGAATCGCATCCGCCGAAGATCCTGCTCCTGCGCGGCACCGTCGAGCTGGACCATGTCGACGGCATCCCCGACGAGTACATGCAGTGGAACGGCACCTACGAGATGACGCCGGAGCAGCGGGCCGAGTGGGAGGAGAACGTGAAATCGCTCTACAAGAGCATGGTCCGCATCGTGATGACCCCGACCTGGGTCAAGCTCATCGACTTCGAGGAAACCCTGCCCACCGCCGTCGAAGAGCTCATCGCCCGGCAGAGCGCCTGAAGGGAGCGATCATGAAGCTGGAACACATCGGCGCCGTCGTCCACGATCTCGAGGCTGCCAAGGCCTTCTTCATCGCGCTGGGTCTCGAATTGGAAGGCGAGGCGTCGCTCCAAGGGGACACGGTCGATCGCATCACCGGGTTGAACGGGGTCCGGACGGATATCGCGGTGCTGCGGCCGCCGGACGGTCACGGAGGAGTGGAGCTGATCAAGTACCACACTCCGGAGGGGCCGGAAGGCGATCCGCGCGCACCGATGAACACGCCCGGTATCAGTCACTTCGTGTTCTCGGTCGACGACATCGAAGCCACCCTCGAGCGGTTACGGCCGCATGGCGCCACGCTCGTCGGCGAGCTGGTGCGGTACGAGGACAGCTACCGGCTCTGCTACGTCCGCGGCCCGGCGGGCATCGTCGTCGAGCTGGCGGAAGAGCTCGTACGCCCGGAGGCGTAGGCGAGAAGCCGCGCCTCGACGGATTCCCGCGACCTCTCGCGCTGCCAGCATTTCCGCCATGACATTGACAGGAATCCTGGCCGCCGCGCTGATCGTCACCGGTGCGCCCGCCATCGGCGCGGACGACGTCCGTGTGCACACCGGAGTGATCGAGGGTGCCCGGTACCGGGTCGAGGTGCCGTCGAACTGGAACGGCAAGTTGTTGCTGTACAACCACGGGATCTATCCGCCGGGCCACGTTCCCGAGGAGATCGAACTCGCCAACCGGGCGGAGGCGAAACCCGTTCTCCTCGGCGAGGGGTATGCGTTGGCCGCGTCGCTCTACAGCAAGCCGATCGGCTTCTCGGCCAGCGAAGCCGTCCACGATCAGACGGCGCTGCTGTCCTGGTTCGACCGCACCGTCGGCCGTCCGGAGCAGGTGCTCACGTGGGGAGCTTCCGGCGGCGGGCTCAACGCGGTCCTGTTGTCCGAGCGGCTCCCGCACCGGATCGACGGCGCGCTGGCGATGTGCGGTCCCGTCGCGGGCGGTTCCGCGTTGTTCGGCCAGGCGCTCGATCTGGGGTTCACGGTCCGGACGCTTTTGGCGCCCGAACTGGAGATCGTCCGCATCGCCGACCCGGGGGCGAATCTCGCGAAAGCCCATCAGGTGCTCGCGAAGGCGTTGGAATCACCCGATGGACGGGCGCGCCTCGCGCTCGCCAACGCGTTCGCCGACGTCCCAGGCTGGTCGACGGCGCATCGTCCCCGCTCCACCGATGTGGTGGCGCAGGTCCGTCAGCAGACGGAGTTCGTCCAGGCGGTCTACGACCAGCTGGCCTGGGGTGCGCACCGGGCCGATCTGGAGGCGCAGGCAGGCGGGAATCCGACCGGGAACACCGGAGTGGATTACCGCGGCCTGCTCGCCCGGTCCAGTGAACGCGACCTCGTGAACCAGGCCTACCGTGACGCCGGCCTGAGCCTCGACGCCGATTTGGCCGCGCTCGCCGGAGCGCCGCGGGTCAAGGCGGACAAGGCCGCCGCCCGATGGCTCGCCCGGGTCGGGACGCCGACGGGACGCGGCCGTCAGCCCGTCGTCACGCTCCACCCGATCGGTGATGGCGTCGCCCCCGAACACGAGCGGACCTACGGCGACCGCGTCGATCCCGGCCGGATCCGGCAACTGTTCGTGAACCGGGGCGGGCACTGCCAGCACACCGCCGCGGAGGAACTGACGGCGTTGCGCGTGCTGCGGGACCGCGTCGAAACCGGTCGCTGGCCCTCGACGTCACCGGAACGCTTGAACGCCGAGGCGAACCGGTTCGGCCCGGAGTTCCGGTTCCTCTACGACTGGCTGCACGGTGAGGCGGGCACCGCCGAATCCGCTTTCCGGCGGTATCACCCGGAGCCGCTTCCCCGCGCGGTCTGACATCGGCCGGGTCTCGTGAGTGGCGAGGACGGTTCTAACCGTACACGCCACACAAGAGGCGCATTCCCCGGGGGAGCGCAGGGCGGGGCGCTTAAGGACCAGTCTCTTATACACAA
>NZ_JBHXIB010000043.1:9952-64494 GCF_042723975.1 Amycolatopsis sp. NPDC058340
TTTTTTATTTCTCTCCTCTCCCCCGCGGCCCGGGAGCGCGGCGCGCTCCTCCCGGGGGGGGGTGGGGTTTGGGGCGAGGACGGTTCTAACCGTCCTCGCCACTCACGAGGCTCATTCCCCGTGGTAGCGCAGGCCGGTGCGCTTCAGGACGACCCAGCGCTCACCGGGCCGGTCCGCCACGACCGGATACCATCGCGGCGCGACCGCGGCGGTCAGCTCGTCACCCCGGTCGACGAGGGAGCTCACCGCGGGTTCACCCACCACGATGAGCGCGGACCAGTCGACGTGCGCCAGCAGGTTGTCCTCGGTGACGCCGAACCGTTCTTCCAGAACTGTGACCAGGTCGTGCCCGGTGTCCGGACCGGACCGGACCTCGCTGACGTCCGGCGTCTCGTCTTCGACGACGGAATCGACATCGTCGTAGTCGTCGTCCTCATCTTCTTCCTCGTCTTCGCGTTCTTCGGACCAGACGTGGTGATCGAGCCGGTAGATGCTGTTGCTCAGGTCGAAGGCCTGTTCGTCGGTCATGCACAGCGTCACGGTCTGCCCGTCGGTCAAGGTGAACGTCAGTTCGGCCTCCGGATAACCGCTGGTGCCGGGTTCCGCCTCGACCATGCCCGCCACGGTCCCGGCCAGCGCCGTGGGCGCCGGGCTCGTGTGCCACTCCAGCGACGGCAGGTTCGCGGCCATCTCCAGTACGCACGTCGCGGCGGTCCAGAACGCGTCCTTGTCCCGGAAGTCCTTGCGGCTGCTGGTCAGGGTCCGGCCGCCGCCCAGCGGCTCGGTGCGGGCGTCCACCTGGCCCCGCCCGGTCCCGTTCTCCCAGATCGCGGTGACCGTGACCCGGTTGGCCAGGCGTTTGCGGTAGTTCTCGATATGGCCTTCCCTGGCGAGTTCCCAGCCGTTCACCGTCTCGGGCCAAGCGTCGTCCACTGCGGTTTTCCTTTCCTGACGGGAAGACCCCCGGTCTCGGACGTGACAGGTCCGGTGATCGTTCCGGCTCGCTTGACAACCGCTGCGCCACCCGGTCTACTGGAGGCATCGAACAAGCGTTCGAAGTGTCGCCTTCCCCGTGGCACGCCGGATGCCGTCCACAAAGGACGGTCTAGGTGTCGTGGGGAGGCGAGGTCCGGTGACGGCGGAGGTGGTCGAGGCACGGGCCTTGCCGTTGGCGAGGCTGGCGGCCTTGCCGGGAGTGAGCACGGCCAGTGGCGTGGCTTCCGCGGCCGAACACGCGAGGACGACGGGAAGGGTGCTCCCGGTGTCCCCGGCGTTGTCCGGTCTGCTGCCCGCCGCGGGGCTCCGGCGCGGGAGCACCGTTTCGGTGCTGGGGTCCACGTCACTGATGCTCACCCTGCTGGCCGCCGCGACCGCCGGCGGTGCGTGGGCGGTCGCGGTCGGCCTGCCCGCGCTCGGGGTGGTCGCCGCCGCGGAGCTCGGGGTCGAGGTGGGCAGGCTGGCGCTGGTCCCCCGCCCCGGTGCCGAGTTCCCGGCGGTGACCGCGGCCTTGCTCGACGGTTTCGATCTCGTGGTCGTCGGTCCGGGGCTCGCCCGGCCCGAGGTGGCGAGAAGGCTGTCCGCCCGCGCGCGCAACCGTGGCTCGGTGCTGCTTTCGCTGGGTTCCTGGCCCGGTGCGGAGGTCGAGCTGAGCTGCCGCCGTTCGCGCTGGACGGGTTTCACCGGCGGTGGCGCGGGCTATCTGCGCGCTCGTGAGGTGGAGGTGCGGGCGGGCGGCCGGGGTGCGGCGGCCCGGCCGATGTCGGCCTTGCTGCGCTTTCCCGGCCAGGGCGAGGTCGAACGGGCGGACTTCCCCACGACCAGGTGGGGGACGGCATGAACCCACCGGTGCGCATGCTGGTGCTGTGGTGCCCGGACTGGCCCGCGGTCGCCGCCGCGGCCGTCGCGGGCGAACCCGTCGGCCGCCCGGCCGCGGTCTTCTCGGCGAACCGCGTGGTCGCCTGCACCGCGGTGGCCAGGGGCTACGGCGTCCGCCGCGGGATGCGGCGGCGTGAGGCCCAGTCCTGCTGTCCGGAGCTGGCGGTCTTCGGTGAGGACGACGGTCGCGACGCCCGGCTCTTCGAATCCGTCGCACGGGCGGTGGAAGAGCTGGCCGTCGGCGTCGAGGTGGTGCGCCCGGGGATCGTCGCCGTCCCGGTCGAGGGCGCGGCCGGCTACTTCGGCGGCGAGCACGGCCTCCTCGAAAGACTGGTGGACGAGGTGTCGGTGGCGGCGGGAGTGGAGAGCCAGGTCGGCGTGGCCGACGGCCTGTTCGCCGCGACGCTCGCCGCCCGCCGGTCGACGCTGGTCGAACCCGGTGGGACGGCGGAATTCCTTGCCCCGCTGCCCATCCGCGAACTCGACCAGCCCGAGGCGGGCCGCGCCGAGCTGGTCACCTTGCTCAAGCAGCTCGGTCTGCACACGCTGGGTGCCTTCGCGGCGCTCGGTGAAAGCGATGTCTCCGCGCGTTTCGGCATGGAGGGTGTGCTCGCGCATCGGTTGGCACGAGGACGGTCCGAGCGGCCGCCGTCGCGCCGCCGTCCGCCGCCGGAACTCTCGCTCGCGAAGGCGTTCGACCCGCCGATCGACCGGGTCGACGCCGCCGCGTTCGTGGCGAAAGGGCTCGGCGAGCGCTTCCATGCCGGGCTCGCCGCGTACGGGCTGGCCTGCACCCGGCTCGGTATCTACGCCACCACCGAGACCGGTGAACAGCTCGGCCGGGTGTGGCGTTGTGCCGAGCCGCTGACCCCGCTCGGCGTCGCGGACAGGGTGCGCTGGCAGTTCGAAGGCTGGCTGAAAGCCAAAGAGCGCCCCAATTCCGGGGTGGTACGGCTGCGGCTGGAGCCGGAGGAGACGGTCGAAGGCCGGTCGCTGCAGCTCGGGTTGTGGCAGGCGGGCGCGACGGGTGTGCTGCGACCGTCCACAGAGGACGAAGACCTGTCCGGTGAACGGGCGGGCCGCGCCCTGGTGCGGGTGCAGGGGCTGCTCGGTCCGGAGAGCGTCTTCACCGCGGTGCTCGACGGCGGGCACGGCCCCGCCGAGCGGGTCCGGCTGGTGCCGTGGGGCGACAGGCGGGAGCAGTCGGCGCAGGCGGACGCGAACTGGGCCGGGCGGCTCCCGTCGCCCTCCCCGGCGACGGTGTTCGCCCGCCCGGTGCCCGCTCAGGTGCTGGACGAGAACGGGCGCGTCGTGGAGATCACCGCGCGGCGCCGGGTCACCGCCGCGCCGTTCCTCGTGAGCTTCGAGGGCGGTGAGCCGCGCGAGGTCATCGCCTGGGCGGGGCCGTGGTTCGTCGGTGTCCGGGCCGGGGCGGGGCACGCCCGGTCGGCGACCCGGATGCGGTTGCAGGTGCTGCTGGCCGACGGGCAAGACGCCGAGGAAGCGGTGCTGCTCCGCTTCGAGCACCACAAGAATCCGATGTGGACACTGGAAGGGAAGTACGACTGAACATGAACGAGGAGTACACGCGGCTGGTGCGGCGCTGGCTGGAGGAGCCCGCCATCCCGGTCCAACGCGCCGAGTTGGACACGGCTTGGGCGGCGTGCGTCCCGCGCGCGGAAGTGTTCGTCCCCGCGCCGAGAAGCTCGACCGAGAACCGGTGACCGATGGGCTGGAACAACCCTCCTCGGCCGTGGAAGGACCTCGCCCGCGAGCTCGCGGGCGAGGTGCCGCCCGGCGACGGCGGTGACAGCCCCGCCTGGAGCGCCAAACGGCAGGGATACCAGCGGCCGGCGGATCTGACCGGGCTGATCGGTGACGATGACGGCGCCACCGCGTGCCGGGTGCCGTACGCCGAACTGCACTGCCATTCGAACTTCAGCTTCCTCGACGGCGCGAGCCATCCCGAGGAGCTGGTGGAGGAGGCGGCGCGGCTGGGTCTGGACGCGATCGCGCTCACCGATCACGACGGCATGTACGGCGTGGTGCGTTTCGCCGAAGCGGCGAGGGAGCTGGGCGTGCACACCGTCTTCGGTACGGAGCTCAGTTTCGGCCTGTCCGGCCCGCAGAACGGGTTCACCGACCCCGAGGGTGAGCACCTGCTCTTGCTGGCCAAACAGAAGGACGGCTATCTGAGCCTGAACCGGGCGATCACCGCCGGACAGCTGCACGGCTTCGACAGGCGGTCGTTGTCCCCCAAGGAAAGGGCGGAGAAGGGCAGGCCGGTCTACGACCTGCGCGCGGTCGCCGAGGAGGTGCGCGGGAAATGCGTGGTGCTCACCGGGTGCCGCAAGGGCGCGGTGCGCAAGGCGCTCGTCACCGAAGGCCCCGCGGCGGCCGTCGTGCGGTTGAAGGAACTCATCGACTGCTTCGGCAGGGAAAACGTCTACGTCGAACTCATCGATCACAGCCTTCCCTTGGACAGCACGCACAACGACCTGCTGAGCGAGATGGCCGACGAGTTCGGCCTGCCGACGGTGGCGACCACGGCCGCGCACTACGCCCGGCCGGAGCGGGCCCCGCTCGCCGACGCGCTCAGCGCCATCCGCGCCCGGCGGGGCCTGGAGGACATGGAGGGCTGGCTGCCCGCCGCGGGGACGGCGTTCCTGCGGTCGGGGGAGGAGATGGCCGAGATCTTCGCGCGGTATCCGGGAGCGGTGCAGCGGGCGGCGCTGCTCGGGCGGGAGTGCGCGTTCGAACTCCGCCACATCGAGCCGAAGCTGCCGCCGTTCGCCGTTCCGGAAGGCCACACCGAGGCTTCCTACCTCCGGGAGCTCACCTACGCGGGTGCGAAGGAGCACGAGAAGAACAAAGACGCCGAATACCGTGAGAAGGCCAGGAAGCTGATCGAGCACGAGCTGGAGATCATCGAAGAACTGGGTTTCCCCGGCTACTTCCTGATCGTCTGGGACATCGTGAAGTTCTGCCGGGACAACGACATCCTCTGCCAGGGCCGGGGATCGGCCGCGAACTCGGCGGTCTGTTACGCGCTCGGCATCACCAAGGTCGACGCCGTGCGTTACGGCCTGCTCTTCGAACGGTTCCTCGCCCCGGAGCGCGACGGTTACCCGGATATCGACCTCGACATCGAATCCGATCGCCGTGAGGAGGCGATCCAGTACGTCTACCGGAAATACGGGCGGCTGAACACCGCGCAGGTGGCGAACGTGATCACCTACCGGGCGCGGTCCGCGGTCCGGGACGCGGCGCGGGCGCTGGGATACTCGCCCGGCCAGCAGGACGCGTGGAGCAAGCAGATCGACCGTTGGGGCGCGTTGCGGGCCACGGAGAAGGATCACGATCACGACATCCCGGAGGAGGTCGTGGAGCTGGCTTGCGCGCTCGAAGACTTCCCTCGGCATCTGGGTATCCATTCCGGCGGCATGGTGATCTGCGAACAGCCGGTGAGCGAGGTGGTCCCGATCGAATGGGCCCGGATGGAGAATCGCAGTGTCGTGCAGTGGGAGAAGGACGACTGCGCCGCCGCCGGACTGGTCAAATTCGACCTGCTCGGGCTCGGAATGTTGTCGGCCCTGCACTATATGATCGATCTGGTTCGTGACCACAAAGGGGAAGAGGTCGACATCTCCGAATTGGATCTCAAGGATCAGAACATCTACGAAATGCTCTGCCGCGCCGACGCGATCGGTGTCTTCCAAGTGGAGAGCCGCGCGCAGCTGGCCACGCTGCCTCGCTTGCGCCCCAAGACGTTCTACGATCTGGCGGTCGAGGTCGCGCTCATCCGGCCCGGCCCGATCCAGGGTGGTTCGGTGCATCCCTACATCCGGCGAAAGAACGGCCAGGAGAAATGGGATTTCGACCATCCGAAACTGGCCAACGCGCTGGGGAAGACACTCGGTGTCCCGTTGTTCCAGGAACAGATGATGCAGATCGCCCTGGATATCGCCGACTTCACCCCGGCGGAGGCCGACCAGCTGCGGCACGCCATGGGTGCCAAACGTTCCGAACACAAGATGGAAAGGCTCAAACGGCGTTTCCTCGAAGGCGCCGCGAAGAACGACGTCGAGGAAGAGCTGGCGGAGAAGATCTTCGGCAAGCTCAAGGCCTTCGCGAATTTCGGCTTCCCGGAGAGCCACGCGCTGAGTTTCGCCCTGCTGGTGTTCGCGAGCTCGTACTTCAAGTACTACCACCCGGACGCGTTCCTGGCGGGTTTGCTGCGCGCGCAACCGATGGGGTTCTACTCGCCGCAGTCGCTGGTCGCCGACGCGCGGCGGCACGGAGTGCGCGTGCTCGGCCCGGACATCAACGCGAGCCTCCCGCACGCGACGCTGGAACCCTTGCCGGACGGGGGAGAACTGCTCGCCGTGCGGGGCGGGCTGTCCACCGTCCGGATGATCGGCGAGAACCTGGCACGGAAGATCGTCGAGGAGCGGGAACGCGACGGCCCGTTCGCGGATCTGGCGGAGGTCGCCCGGCGGGTGCGGCTGACCAAACCGCAGGTCGAGGCGCTGGCCGCGGCCGGGGCGTTCGGTTGTTTCGGCGAGAGCAGGCGAAGCGCGCTCTGGGCGGCGGGCGCGGTCGCCGACGAAAGCCCGGAGAAACTGCCGGGGCTCGTCACCGGGGCCAAAGCGCCGATGTTGCCGGGAATGGACGAGATCGACATCGCGGCGGCGGACGTCTGGGCCACCGGGGTGTCGCCGGACAGCTTCCCGACGCAGTTCATCCGGGAGCACCTCGACGAACTCGGCGTCGTCACCGCGGCGGGCCTGCGCGAGATCCCGCACGGTGCCCAGGTGCTGACCGGAGGCGCCGTGACCCATCGCCAGCGGCCGGCGACCGCGGGCGGTGTCACCTTCGTGAACCTCGAAGACGAGACGGGGATGATCAACGTCATCTGCACGATGGGCGTGTGGCAGCGCTATCACCGGGTCGCCCGCGGCAGCCCCGCGCTGCTGGTCCGGGGCGTGGTCGAACGCACCGGTGACGTGGTGAACGTCCTCGCCGAACAGATCCGGCATCTGCCGCTGCGGATCACCGCCAAGTCCCGTGACTTCCACTGAAACCCTCTTGACGATCACCCGGGGGCTGTGCTGAAGTTTCGCCAGCGTCGCAGTGCACCCGGCAAAGAGACCGTCGCGGGCATGGAGGCGCCGGACCATGGGAAATCATGGAAACCCCTTCTCGGACGAACGGCCGGCTGACGGCGTTCGGAAATCAACTCGTTCAGGTTCACGACTGGCTGCGTAAAGAGCTGGCCCTGCTGCACGACGACCTCGGGTCGGTCGCGGAGGGGCGTGCCGAGCGGCTGCGCGATCTCCGGGCGCATTGCCTCACCTTCTGCTCGGCGCTGACCAGGCACCACACCGGCGAGGACGGCGGCGCTTTCCTTGTGCTGGCGGACAAATTCCCCGAATTGCGGCCATCGCTCGAAGAGCTCGCGCACGACCACGAGGTCATGACCGGGATCATCGAACGGCTCGAAGAGCTGGTCGCCGGGGTCGGCCCCGGGTCGAGTCAGGACGAGATCCTCGACGTCCAACGGGAACTGGACGGGCTCACCGCGATCATGGAGACGCATTTCCGGTACGAGGAGAAGCGCATCGTCGAGGTGCTCAACTCGCTGGACATGCCGGAGTGGCAGGAGTCGAAGCCGCCTTTCCTGCTGAAATCACATTAGGTCACGATCTGTCCTATACGGCCTCTAGCGTTCTTCTCATCGCACACGACGACAGAGGAGAACCCCGATGGCCAACCCGATCCCCGACGGCTACCACTCGGTCACCCCGTGGATCATCTCGCGCGACACCGCGGGCATGATCGACTTCCTCAAGCGGGTTTTCGACGCCGAACCGATCGGTGATGCGGTCTACGTCGAAGGCGGGAAGATCGGGCACGCCGAGGTCCGGATCGGCGACTCGGTGGTCATGCTGTTCGACTCTCGTGACCACTGGGTCGACACTCCGGCGTACCTGCGGCTCTATGTCGAGGACAGCATCGAGACGCAGCGCCGGGCGATCGAGGCGGGGGCGAAAGAGGTCACGAAGCAGACCGAACTCTTCTTCGGCGACCGTGTCGGGCGGGTCCTCGACCCGTTCGGCAACCTCTGGTGGATCCAGACCAGGCTGGTCGACCTCGACCATTCGGAAATGGAGCGCCGGATGAACGACCCGAAGTTCGTCGAGGCCATGCGCTACGTATCCGGCACGGAGATCATCCCGAGCCGCTGAAGTCGGTAGGGTGGCGATAGCGACGCGGAGGTGAGCCGGTGGATCGCCACCCACTCCGGGGCAACCCCGGGGAGTACGAAGTCAGCGAGACAAGGCGCCCCGCGCGAGCGCGGCATGCTTCGCGTGCGAGTCCGCGCGGATGACAGGAGAAAGAGTCACCTCCGCGTCGCTTCTCGAACCCTTGCCGCCGGTCTGGCGATTCCAGGTGGCCCGCTGGGCGACGTTCGACGAATGCGCCGCCGCGCTCGACCTGACCCCCGGCGAACTCTCGTGGTTCGCCGACGCGAAGGGCTGGAACAGGCGTGCGGCCGAGCCGGTCCGGCATTACACGTACCGCTGGATCCCGACCGCTTCGGGCGGCGTGCGGCTCATCGAGCGGCCGAAACCGCGGCTCGCCGAACTGCAGCGCCGGATCGTGCGGCACGTCGTCGGCGCGCTGCCGGTGCACGAGGCCGCGCACGGGTTCCGGCGCGGACGTTCGCCGCTGTCGTGCGCCGCGCCGCACGCGGGCCGGGAGACCGTGGTCAGGATGGACCTCGAAGGGTTCTTCCCGGCGGTGTCCGCGCGCCGGATCTCGGCTCTGCTCGCACTCGCCGGCTATCCGCCCCCGGTGGCGGAAGCGCTGGCGGGCGTGCTCACCACCGCCGTCCCGCCCCATGTCCTCACCACCGTGCCAGGGGGACGGCGTGATCCGGCGCGAACTCGGCTGCTGAACAACCTGGCTGCCACGCATCTGCCGCAGGGCGCGCCGTCCTCGCCCGCGGTCGCGAACGCGGTCACGCATCATCTGGACCGGCGGCTCGACGGGCTCGCGCGCGCACTGGGCGCGACGTACACGCGGTACGCCGACGATCTGGCGTTCTCCGGGGATTCCCTGCCGTTGCACCGGTTGCTGCCCGGGGTCCGGCGGATCGTGACCGGCGAGGGTTTCCGGCTGCGGGACGACAAGACGTCGATCGCCGGCGCGCACCAACGCCAACGGGTCGCGGGCCTGGTGGTCAACAGCGCGCCCGCCGCGACGAGGGCCGACTACGACGCCTTGCGCGCGCTGCTCCACAACTGTGTCCGGACCGGCCCGGAAGCACAGAACCGGGCCGGGCATCCGGACTTCCGTGCCCATCTGCTCGGCCGGATCGGCTGGATCGCCGCGTCTTCGCAGGCACGGGCGGCGAAGCTGCGGGACTTGTTCGGCGGGATCACCTGGACGTGAGCGGGTATGCGATCCTGGACGGGTGATCGAGACCGCGGAGGACTACCGAGAAGCCGTTCTTTCCGAGCAATGGTGGGAAAAACGCAGTTTCGTCGGCTGTGATTTCACCGAGGCCGACCTGCGCGGGCTGCGTACTCAGGGCTGCACCTTCGACCAGTGCGACTTCACCAAGGTCGACTTCGAAGGCTCGCGCCATGAGGCGTCCGCGTTCCGTTCGTGCACCTTCGACCGCAGCGTACTGGCGGGCACACGGTGGACCTCCTGCTCGATGCTCGGATCGTCCTTTGTGGACTGCCGATTCCAAAAGATCGCCTTCACCGAATGCGATCTCTCGCTGGTCTCGCTCAGCAAGGCTCGTTTGTCCAAAGTGGACCTGGGTGGCCTGCGGCTGCGCGAGGCGAACCTGCTGGACGCCGATCTGACCGGCGCCGACCTGCGCGGCGCGGATCTCACCGGTGCCCGGCTGGCCGGCGCGAAACTGGAGGGCGCGGATCTGCGCAGCGCGCGGCTCGACGCCAACGGTCTGGTGCAGGCGAACCTCTCGGGTGTCCACGTGGACACCGAGACCGCGATCGCTTACGCCGCCGCGCACGGCCTCGTCATCCACTAACCCCGGACGCGATGAACGGGCCGTTCGCAAGGAACGGCCCGTTCATCGCGTCCGAAGGACCTAGTCGATCGGCGGTTCGCCCGGGTCCAGCTCGATGAGGTCGCCTTCGGCTAGCAACTCCTCGATGGACGCGGGCAGCAGGTATGCCGACCCGCCACCCGGCTGGTTGAACCACGGGATCGCGACACCGGCGAGGGCTTCGAGCGGACGCTGCACGCGGTACACGTGGTACGGCCGGTTCACCCACTCCGGCACGAGCGAGCGCTCCTCGAACGGCGTCCCGGCCGCGTAGGTCAGGTTGCCGTTCGGGCCGCCGAAGCGGTCCAGTTCGCTGCCGGCGGGCAGCTCACGCAACTCCTTGCCGCGGAACAGCGTCAGCGGCGGCTCGCCGTTGAGCGGCGAGATCGGCCAGTTCTGCTTGGCGTCGGGAGCACCGGCGTTCGCCGCGACCGGCGGACGGGCCGGTTCCTCGCGCCGCATCGGCGGCGGAGGAGGCGGCGTCACCGGCGGCTCACGCCGCGGCGGCGCGGGCGGCGGGCTCGCCAGCACCGGGTTCGGCCGCGACGGGGGCGCGGGCGGGACGGGAGCGGGGGCGGGCTCGTCGTCCAAATCGTCCCCGAGCAACTCCTCGGCCGTCGTGAACGCGGTCTGTTCCTGTGCCGGGATCGCCTCCCGGGGCGGCACCGGATGCGAACCGGTCGCGACCTCCGGGGACAGCGTCGCCAGCACGGGCGGCGCCGGAGCCGGCTCCTCGGCAGGCTGTTCTTCGGCGGCGGGCGGCTCCTCGGGAGGCGGGGCGCCGTTCGGGTTCAGCAGGACCTTGCCGAGCATGAACGCGGCCGCGTCCTCGGCGTCGCCGAACACCGCCGGGTTGGTCAGCTTCCCGTCGTACCAGCCGACCCGCCAGCCGCCACCGTCGACCTGTTCGACGCTCCAGCCGTGTTCGGTGGGGGCGCCGATGCGGTAGACGTCTTCGGGCACGTCGAGGTCGTCGAACCTCGCCTGCAGCTCGTTCAGCACCGGCACGGGGTGCTCGGCGCGGCGCTGCGGCGCTTCCTCGCGTCGCGGCTCCGGCTCCGGCTGGGGTGCGGGGGTGGTAGCAAAGGTCCCCCGCTCCTGCGGTGGGCCGTCGACCTGCGTGACCTCGGAATCCGACGGCGGCGGCGCCACGTTCGGCTCCGCGTCGTGCGTCAGGAGAGGCAGCTCAGGACCGGCGTCGGCCTGCTCGACCGGTGTGTAACCGGTGGTCGTCTCCTCCTCCGGGGGCGCGTACGGCTGCTCTTCTTCCTGCCGGGCGTACGCCGCCTGCTCCTCCTGGTGGGGAGGCTGCTGCGGGGCCCGTGCGTACGTGGTCGCCTCCGGGTCGGCGATCTGCGGTTCCGGCTCGGGCTCGGTGTCCTGACGGGCCTCGTCCGCGTAGGTGTCCTGTTCGGACGCGTACGGGTCTTCGTAGCCTTCTTCGTACTGCTGCTCGGCGGCGGCTTCGTGGAAGTCCTGCGCCTGGTAGTCCTGGGTGTCGTAGTCGTCTTCGTACCGCTGGGCCTGCTCGGCCTGATCCGGGACGGCGGATTCGGCGGCCACCGCGGCCGGATCCGGACCCTGCTGATGCGGCGGCGGGACGGGCGGCTGGGCGGCGGGCTGGTTCGGTCCGGGACCGGGCTGCCCGGGGCCTGCCTGCGGCGACGGCGCCGGGCCGTTCTGCGGCGGGCCCTGCGGAGGCGGGCCCTGTGGCACGCCGTTGGGCGCACCCGGACCGCCGGGGCGTTGCTGCGGGGGCTGATTCCCCCGGGTGAGGTACCCCGCCGCGGCCTGCAGCGTCGGACCGTCGACCTCGGGCAGCGTGAAGTCGTTCTGCCGGACGTGGTCGATCAGGTCGAGTTCCGGCGAGACGCCGTACTCGCGCAGGTAGAAGTTGACGGCGGCGGGCCAGATCCACTGCCCGTCGCTGTGGAAGGCGACCGGGACGGTGGCCTCGGGCGTCTGGGCGAGCCTGTCGATGTCGTAGCCGCGTTCGGTGACCACAAGCGGCGCGCGGTCGAGGTAGTCGAGCAGCCTGTCCTGCTCCTCGATCTCCAGGTCGGGCCGGTTGATCACCGGACGTCCGGCCGGGCCGATGGTGTCGAAGATGCGGGCGATGCGGAAATGCGGTCCGGGCTGCTCGGGGCCGAGGCCGGACATGCGCCGGATCAGCCATTCGGGCACGTTCTCCTCGGAACGGGGGAACATGCGCAGCTCGTCGGAGAGCGCCTGCGGAGGCGGCGCGAGGCGCCACTGCGGTTCGTCGCGGTTGTACTCGAGGTTGTAGCTGGACGGGTGGTCGAGCTGGTAACGGGCGTTGAACCAGGTGCCGCGGCCGTCGCGGTACATCCCGGCACGGAGCCTGCCGAACAGCGTCGCGATGTCGTGCGTCGCGACCCATTCGTGCGAGGTGCCGTCCTCGGTGATGATCTCGCCGGTCATCTCGTGGTACCTGCCGACGGCTCGGTACTCGGCGGTCACCTTCCGCCAATCACGCGGAGCGGCCCGCAGCAGGGCGAGGCCGATCTGTTTGACCAGGGTGTCCTGCTCGGTCGCGTTCAACTGAGTCGTCGGTTGTGCCACGGTCACATTTTGACCGTATCCGCGCTCCTGTGCACCCCGCATGTGGGTTTTGCCGCTATTGACAGCTCGGAAGACGCCCTGACCTGCTGCCGGATCACTCACCCGGGATACTGACGGAGTGAACCGATTCGCCGGCGAGACCCTGAAGGACGAGGACTGATGGCGGTGGCCGGACAGCGGCGTGACCGTGGGGCACTGCTCCATCACCTGCCGTTTCTGCTGGTGATGCTGGTGGTGGCCGTCGCCGCCCTGCGGATCGGCCAGTACCACTGGCGGCAGGGCGCCGCGCTGATCGGCGGCGCGTTGCTGCTCGCCGGCCTGCTCCGGGCGGCGCTGCCCGAGGCGAAGGCCGGGTTGCTGGCGATCCGGGGCAAGCCGGTCGACGTCCTGACCTACGGCGCGTTGTCGGTGTTGATCCTGTTCATCGCCTTCACGATCACCGGCGGGCCCCTGTCCTAATGCGCGTGAAGGCCCCCTTCCCTCGGCTCAGCCGAGGGAAGGGGGCCTTCACGCGCTTTAAAAGCTCAGGAGGCCATCGCGGGCGCCAGGCGCGCTTCGCGGCGGTCCAAGCCGCCGGACACCGCGGCCAGCGAGAGCCCAAGGACGGCCAGCGACGCACCGACCCAGTTCGGCGCGACCAGGCCGAAGCCGCCCGCGATCACCAGGCCGCCAAGGTAGGCGCCGATCGAGTTCGCGATGTTGAACGCCGACTGCACGGCCGCGGAGACCAGCGACGGCGTCCCGCCCGCCTTCTCCATGATCCTGGCCTGCATCATCGGGCCGATCATGAACCCGGCGAGGCCGACGAAGAAGATCGTCACCGCCGCGCCGACCTTGCCGTTCGCGGTGAAGGTGAAGATCGCCAGCACCGAAGCGAGCCCGAACAGCGAGACGTAGAGGCTCGGCATCAGCGCCTTGTCGGCGAGCCTGCCGCCCAGGATGTTGCCGATCGTCATGCCGATCCCGGCCAGGGAGAGCAGCAGGGTGACGTCCGACGGCGAGTAGCCGGTGACGTCGGTCAGCATCGGCGCGATGTAGGACAGGCAGGCGAATACGCCGCCGAGGCCGAACGTGACGATCGCGAGCGCGAGCCACACCTGCGGACGGCGGAAGGCGCCGAGTTCGCCGCGCAGCGACGGCTCGGCCGGTTTGCCCTGGTGGGGGACCAGTTTCGCGATCGCGGCCATGGCGATCAGGCCGATCACGGCGACGACGCCGAAGGTCGCGCGCCAGCCGACCTTCTGGCCGAGCAGGGTGCCCAGCGGCACGCCGACGACGTTGGCGAGGGTCAGGCCCAGGAACATCATCGAGACGGCCTTCGCGCGTTCGCCCGGCTTGGCCAGGCTGGACGCGACGACCGCGCCGGCGCCGAAGAACGCGCCGTGCGGCAGGCCGGCGAGGAAGCGGAAGGCGACGCCGAACTCCTGGTTCGGCGAAAGCGCGAAGAGCATGTTGCCGAGCGTGAACAGCCCCATCATCGCCAGCAGCATCGTCTTGCGTGGCAGCCGCACGGCGGCGGCGGTGAGCAGCGGGGCACCGACCACGACGCCAAGGGCGTAGCCGGAGATGAGGTAACCGGCGGACGGGATCGACACGCCGAAGTCGGCGGCGGCTTCGGGCAGCACGCCCATCATGACGAATTCGGTGGTCCCGATGCCGAAGGCACCGATGGCGAGCGCGAGCAGCGCGACGGGCACGGCTCTCCCTTCGAGGGTCGTACGTGAGTAAACGATTACTCGCCCAGCGTCGCGGATGGGGAGCTGAATCGATTTAGGTCTCGGGCACAAAAGAAGACAGCGCGTGCGGCCCCAGCGTCGACGAGCTGTCCTGCGTCCAGTTCAACGGATCGAGGGGGCGTTTGTCATCCCGGTTTCGGGTGAGGCTGACCACCCTCAGCGGCGGGCGGCGAGCACGCCCTGGAGCAGGCCGGGGAAGAGCTCGTCGAGATCGTTGCGGCGCAAGGAGTTGTAGCGGGTGGTGCCCTGCTGGCGGCCCATGATGACGCCCGCTTCGCGCAGGGTGCGCAGGTGATGGGTGAGTGTGGACTTGGTCACCGCGACGTCGAAACCGCTGCACGAGATCTCGGTTTCGGATTCCGCCAGCTGGCGGACCATGTCGAGCCTGACCGGGTCCGCGAGCGCGGCGAGGACCGCCTCGATCCGGATCTCGTCCTGATCGGGATAGACGTACTGCGGGGTCGTCGCGGCCATTCGTCCATAGTACGACGCCCCTCGAACTTCCCGCGAGTTCGTAGTACGGTCACCATCGAACTACGACAACCATCGAACAACGACCCCGTGTCGCCTTTCGCGGGCTAAACGCGATCCGGCGCCGACCTGCGTTTAGCGGGCTAAACGCGGTCCGCGGGGTCTGGAGCTGGGGAGTCATGACTTTCGCACCACCCAGGACCGCGGTGCTGGCGCTCGGCACCTTCGCGGTCGGCACCAGCGGCTACGTCGTCGCGGGGCTGCTGCCGGCGCTGACCGGCGAGCTCGCGGTCTCCGAGACGGCCGCCGCCCAGCTGGTCACCGCCTTCGCCATCGCGTACGCGGTCGGCTCGCCACTGTTCGCCGCGGTCACGGGCCGCTGGGAACGCCGCACCCTCCTGGTCGCCGCGCTCGTCGTCACCGCCATCGGCAACGCCCTCGCCGCCCTCGCGCCCGGTTACGTGACCCTGCTCCTCGCGCGGGTCGTCACCGCGATCGGCGCGGCGGTCTTCACACCGGCCGCGAGTGCCGTCGCCGCCGAACTCACCTCGCCGGAACGCCGTGGCCGCGCGGTCGCGCTCGTCTTCGGCGGGCTCACCGTCGCGACGATCCTGGGGGTCCCGCTCGGCAGCGTCCTTTCGCAGAGCGTCGGCTACCAGGCCGTCTTCGCGCTCGTCGCGGCCTTCTCGCTTCTCGGCGCCTTCGCCGTCCGGCTGGTCCTGCCCGCCGTCCCGGCGCCGCCCGCGGTCCGGCTGGCCGAACGGTTCACCGTCGCCAAGGACCCGCGCGTGCTCGCCATGCTCGGCGCGACCGTGCTCGGCTGCCTCGCCGCGTTCTCCGTCTACACGTTCATCTCGCCGGTCCTGTCGGCCACCGCGGGTATCCACGGCACGACGGTCAGCCTGCTGCTGTTCGTCTACGGCGCGGGCGGCGCGCTCGGCAACATCATCGGCGGCCGCGCGACCGACCGCTGGGGCGCCAGGGGACCGCTGCTGATCGTGTTCGGCGGGATCACCGTGGTGCTCGCGATGCTTCCGCTGGTGGCGACCACCGTCGCGGGCGCGGCCGTCGTCCTCTTCCTCTGGGGTCTGGCCACCTGGTCGGTGAACCCGCCGATCCAGCACCGGCTGATCGAGCTGTCCAAGCAGAACGCCGGACTCGTGCTCTCGCTCAACGCGTCCGCGATCTACCTCGGCGTCGGCCTCTCCGGCCTGGTCGGGGGAGCGGTGCTCAGCGGCGGCGGGCCGCTCCTGCTGCCCGAGATCGCGGCGGTGCTGACCGCGATCGGCGCGGTCGTGGTCGTGGCGGGCTGGCGGAGCCGCGTGAAGCAGCCCGCCATGGCCGAGTGACGGCTACTCGGCGCGCGTCTGGACTTCGCAGTCGGGGCCGGGGAAGACCAGCCCTTCGTGTCCGTCCGCGAACCGGACGAGATACGGCGGAGCACCGTGTTCGCCGCGTACCTCGAGGATCTCGCCGTGCTGTTCGGCCGAGCCGACCGTGCGTCCGTGCACGTGGATTTCGTCTCCGACGGTCGCCTGCATGAGAATCACCTCCGACGTTTCAAGGTTAGGAGCGTCGGACTGATCCCGCTACAGTGTCGGCATGATCCTCGAAATCCTTGGAGGCGCGACGCCTCACCTCCGGTGAGCCCGTCGATCCGGGTCCGCACGCCCGCGGAGCTGCGTGCGGCCAGAAGAAGGAAATCCCATTCCTGCTGGGGCCATCTCGTCGCGGCACCGCTGTGGCCGCTGCACGGCGCGAATCTCGGCACCCTGCTGCGGACCTGCGACGCCGTGGGCGCTTGCCTTGCCGTGCCGAGGTTTCCCTGGGTGCCGGAGGCGCTGCGCCGCGGGAACACGTTGCGGCGTCCGGCTTGTGTGCACTGGGTGCACGATCCACCCGGCTGGCTGATGCGGGAGAAGGCGGCGGGCACGGCGATCGTCGGCGTCGAACTCGCCGACGAAGCCGTGCGCCTCGCCGATCTCCCACCCGCGCGCGGCCGGACGATCGCCGTGCTCGGCCACGAACAGCAGGGGATTCCGCCGGACGCGCTCGACCTTCTCGACACCGTCGTCGAAATCCCGATGGTGGGCACCGGCGCGAGCCTCAACGTCGCCGTCGCGGGCAGCCTGGTGCTGTACAAATTGGCGGGCTTGCTGTGACCGTCGCCGATAGGCTGCCCGGATGACCGACGTACTCGACAAGGTGGCCGGGAAGAGCGGCGAATTGGTGCTCCGCCGGGCGGGTGACGATTTCGAGGTCATCGCCAACGGCGTCTTCCTGATGGACACCCGTAACGGTGAATCCGAACGGTTGCTCGTCTCGGTGGCGGCGGATCTGGTGCCGGGCAAGGCGCGGATGCTGATCGGCGGTCTCGGCGTCGGCTATTCGCTGCGCGCCGCGCTCGACCACCCAGGCGTCGGCGAGATCGTGGTCGTCGAGCGGGAGCCCGCCGTGATCGGCTGGAACCGCGAGGGCCCGCTCAAGGACGTCCACGACGACGCCCTGTCCGACGAACGGGCCACCGTGGTCGAGGCCGATCTGGTGAAGTGGTTGAGCCGGACGGAAGAACGGTTCGACGCGCTGTGCCTGGACATCGACAACGGTCCTGAGTGGACGGTCACCGACGGCAACGCGAAGCTGTATTCCGACGACGGGCTCGACATGCTCACCGAACGGTTGCGGCCGGGCGGGGTGCTCGCGGTGTGGAGCGCCGAGTCCGTGCCGTCCTTCGCGAAACGGCTGCGGGCGCGGTTCGGCGAGGTGCGGGAGCTGAAGATCCCGGTGCCGCAAGGAGAACCGGACGTGCTGTGGTTCGCGCGGGTGTAGCCGACGCCGCGCGCGTCAACGCCCGCTGGTGCGATGTGGTGTGCCGGACGGGCGTCTTCACCACCCGTGTTTGGAAGTCGGCGACCCGGACACCGCCGCTGTATCCCGACGCGGTGACCCTGGTCCCGGACGCGACGGCGGCAGAGGTGCTGGAGGGGATCGATACCTCGCCGGGTTGCGCGGTGAAGGACAGCTTCGGCTGCCTGGATCTCGCGCGCGAAGGTTTCGAGGTGCTCTTCGAGGCCACGTGGATCGCGCGGATGGCCGATGTGCCGCTCGAACCGGGCTGGGCCCGAGTCGGCGACCAGTTCGACGATCCGTCCGTCGCCGTGTGGTCGAACGGCGTCGCCGGGGTGACGGCCAATCGGGACGGCGGCTTCGCCGGACTGTCCAATTTGTACACTCACGGCGATCTGGACGAGGCATGGCGCGGTGCGACCTCGGCCGTCGCGGCGAGCTTCCCCGGCTTGCCGATCACGGGATACGAACGCGGCGAAGATCTCGACGCCGCCCTCCGTAACGGCTACACGGCTCTGGGACCGCTGCGGGTCTGGCTGAAATGATCGCCGTATGGAGATCACGACCTGGCACCTCGAACAGACCTCGCCGGACGATTTGAGCGCGGCGAGGCCGCCCGCCGTCCCGGTGACGGTCACCCGTGCCGAGCTGGTCAGCCCGGAGCTGAACCGCTACCTCTACACCGCCGTCGGCGGCGACTGGTTCTGGATCGACCGGCTCGGCTGGTCGTGGGATCAGTGGATCGAGTGGCTGGACAGGCCGGGCGTCGAGACCTGGGTGGCGTACGCGCAGGGGACGCCGTGCGGTTACTTCGAGCTCGACGGCACTGTCGAGGGCGAAGTGGAACTCGCGTACTTCGGCCTGATGTCGTCCTTCGTGGGCAAGGGCCTCGGAGGGCATCTGCTGACCGTCGCGCTGCGGGAGGCGTGGGCGCTCGCGGAGCGCTGGCCGGGCAAGACGCCGACGCGCCGCGTCACGGTCCACACCTGCACCACCGATGGCCCGGCCGCGCTCAAGAACTACCAGGCGCGCGGCTTCCGGCTGTTCCGCACCGAGGTCGAGCAGGCCGAACTGCCCGCCGAGACGCCGGGACCGTGGCCGGGAGCCGGGAAGAAGTAGCTACTTCGCCGGAGCCTTGGCGGCCGCCTTCGCCGCCTTCTTGAACGCGCGTACCTCGCCGAGGGTCTTCGCGTCGACGACGTCGGCGATCGAACGCCGTGAACCACGGTCGCCGTACGCGCCCGCGGCCGCGCGCCAGCCCTTGGGCTGCACGCCGAGCTGTTTGCCGAGCAACGCGAGGAAGATCGCGGCCTTCTGGTCGCCGTAGCCGGGCAGCGCCTTGAGCCGTTTGAGGACTTCGGGGCCGTCCGGCTTGGGCCGTCCGGCGGTCCAGATGCCGGCCGCGTCACCGTCGTAGACCTCGACGACATGCTGGGCGAGATCCTTCACCCGGCGGGCCATCGAGCCGCCGTAGCGGTGGATCGCGGGCGGGACCACGCACAGTTCGACGAAGGTCTCGGTGTCCATCGCGTGGATCTTCTTGATATCGAAACCGTCCATCCGGTCCGCGATCTTCTGCGGGCCGCGGAACGCGTGTTCCATCGGGAACTGCTGGTCGAGGAGCATCCCGACGAGCAGCGCGAACGGGTCTTCGGTGAGCAGCCGGTCCGCTTCCTCGTCTCCGACCAGGTGCAATGCGCGCGTCATGCGCCCAGGATCTCACGACCGGGCCGGTACGCGCGTCCTCATCCGTGTGGGTCCTAGGCGCTGTCCTGTGAGTCTGTTCGCGGTCTTCGCGCCCAGGTGGTCCCTGGTGGCACGGGCGGATGCGGCCGAGTACGACCCGGTACGAGGCCGATCCGCCCGCACCGCCAGGAAGCACCTGGATCACGAAGCCCATCGAACAGCCTCACAGGACAGCGCCTAGCAGGTCCGCGGCGGCCGTGGTGACGGCCTCCGACACCGCCGCCAGCGCGGGGGAGTCGAGTTTCCACTGCTGCCAGAACAGCGGTACGTCGATCGGGTGATCCGGGTCGAGGCAGAGGAAGGTGCCGTCGCGCAGGCGGTCGCCGATCTGCGCGAGCGGCACCATGCCCCAGCCCATTCCGGCCGCGACGGCGTCGAAGAACCCTTCGGACGACGGGACGTAGTGCCGCAGCGGGCTCGCGAGTGTGCCGCGCTCGCGAGCGAAGCGGTCTTGAAGGTCGTCACGGCGGTCGAAGACGACGACGGGTGCTTCGGCGAGGTCGAGATCCGTGCCGAGCGCCGGGCTCACGACGGCCAGGTAGCGCATATGCCCGAGCCGGTGCACCGAACACCCCGCGACCGGATCGGGTGACGACGTCACGGCGGCCATCACCAGGCCTTCCCTCAGCAGGGTCGTGGTGTGGTCCTGATCCTCACGATGCAGTTCGAAGCAGATCTTCTGCTCGGGCGGCACCCGCGTGAGCGCGGGCAGGAACCACGTCGCCAGCGAATCCGCGTTGACCGCGATCGGCAGCCGGACCGGTTCGTCGCCGGCGGTCAGCCCGAGTTCGGCCCGGGTGTCGGCCTCCAGCAGGGCCAGCTGGCGGCCGAACCGCACCACCGCCTGCCCGGATTCGGTCAGGCGCACCGGTTTCGTGCGGATCAGCAGGACGAGGCCGGTGCGCTGTTCGAGCGCCTTGACCCGCTGGCTGATCGCCGACGGGGTCACGTGCAGCGCCGAGGCCGCCGCGTCGAACGTGCCTTCGTCGGCGACCACCAGCAGCGTGCGAACCAGGTCGAGCGGCAGATCTGTCATCACGAACGCTAATCTTACGTAAGAATCTTTAGCTGTACTGTTGACGATCGGCTTCCTAGCCTGGTCCGTATGGGAGACGTTCTGTTCAGCCTGGGTGCCGGATTCGGCGCCACCATGGCCCTCATCGTGGCGATCGGCGCGCAGAACGCGTTCGTGCTGCGCCAGGGCATCCGTCGTGAGGCGGTCCTCGTGGTGGTGCTGATCTGCATCTTCTCGGACGCCATCCTGGTCAGCCTCGGCGTCGGCGGGGTCGGCGCGCTGGTGGGGACGTCACCCGAAGCGCTGACCGTCGTCGCCCTGATCGGCGGTGCCTTCCTGCTTTGCTACGGCGCTCTCGCGGCCCGTCGCGCGTTCAAGCCTGCCGCGCTGGAAACCGGCGGCCCGGAGACCGGCGGATCGTTGCGCCGCATCGTGCTGACCACCCTGGCGATCACCTGGCTGAACCCGCACGTCTACCTCGACACCCTCCTCCTGCTCGGCGCGGTCGCCGCCGGGCACGGCAGCGACCGATGGGCGTTCGGGGTCGGTGCCGTGTCGGCCAGCGTGCTCTGGTTCCTCGCGCTCGGTTTCGGCGCGCGGCTGCTCAGCGGGTTCTTCCGCAAACCGTCGTCGTGGCGGGTGCTGGACGGCCTGGTCGCCGCGACGATGATCGCGCTCGGCGTGACCTTGGTCGCCAGCGCCTGATCACGGCAGGCGGGCCAGGTCGGCGGCGGTGAGCACGAGCTCGGCCGCGGCCGCCGAATCGCGGATCGTGGCGGGCCTCGTCGAGCCGGGGATCGCGATCATCGACGGCGATTTCGCGAGCAGCCAGGCCAGGCACACCCGCTGGGGACTGACGCCGTATTCCTCGGCCACGGAATGGAATTCCCCGCCGATGCCGCGGAGCGGGCCCCACGGCAGATACGCGAGCCCGAGTTCGGTGCACAGCGCCAGCTCGGGTTCGTGCGCCAGCTGCGCGGGCGCGTGCTCGTTCTGCACCGAAACCAGTGTGTCGCCGAGGATCTCCCGTGCTTCGAGGATCTGTGCCCGCGACACGTTGGAGATCCCGGCGAGCCGGATCTTGCCTTCGTCGGCCAGCTCCTTGATCGCGCCGACGGACTCCGCCCACGGCACGTTCTCGTCGGGCTTGTGCAGCTGGTAGAGCCCGATCGCGTCGACACCGAGCCGTTTGAGCGAGCCCTCGCAGGCGTTCTTGAGGTGCGTGGGAGTCCCGGTGACGGTCCACGAGCCGTCGCCGGGACGGCCACGGCCGCCCTTGGTCGCGACGAGCACCGGGTCCGAGCCGCGGTGGCAGGCCAAAGCTTCGGCGATCAGCTCTTCGTTGTGGCCGATTTCGTCCGCGTGCCAGTGGTAGGAATCGGCCGTGTCGATCAACGTGACCCCGGCGTCGAGCGCGGCGTGGATCGTGGCGATCGCGCGATCCCGATCCGGACGGCCCTCGATCGACAGCGGCATCGCGCCAAGGCCGATCGCGCTCACTTCGACGTCTCCGATGATGCGGTAACGCATGTGGGTCAAGCCTTTCTGAGTTCTTCGACGGCTTCGCCGAGCCAGTCGGCGGTGGTGGAGAAGGAGAAGCCGAGACCGGTCGCGCGAGAGGTGTCCAAGACGGCGTAGCGGTCGAACGAGAACGGCGAGGCGTCCCGGTCGACGACCCGGAACCGGGGCTCGGCGCTGATGGCGGCGGCGAGATCGAGTGCCGAAAGCTCGCCGTGCGAACCGGCGTTGACCGGACCGGTGAAGTCCGCGAGCGTGGCCCAGGTCAGGAAGTCCGCGATCTCACGCGCGTGGATGAACGTCGAGGGTCGCGGATCCGCGTGGATGTCCACGGCGTCGCCGGCGTCCAGCCGTTCGACGTAATGCCGCAGCCGCCCGGTGAAGTCCTCGCCACCGAGGACGTGGGCGACGCGCACCGAAACGAAAGGCGTGTCTCCGCGCGCGAAGACCGCCTCGGCCTGGCGCTTGCCCTCGCCGTAGTCGTACTCAGGAAGCTCGGCGGTCGCCGGAGTGAGCAGCGATTCGGCCATCGGGGTCTCGGCCCGGATCTGGTCGTAGACCTCGATCGTGGACGTCATCACGTACCGGTCCGCGCGCAGGACGCGGCGCGCGATTTCCGCCTGGACCGGCGTGTAGCAGACCTGGTCGAGCACGACGTCGAAAGAACGGGAACCCAGCGCGGCCTTGAGCCCGGCTTCGTCGTCGCGGTCGGCGATCAGGTGGGCGACGCCGGACGGCGCGGGGGTGGAGCCGCGGTTGAGGACGGTGACGTCCATCCCGGCATCGCGCAGCCGCTCGACCACCCCGCGGCCGAAGTACCGGCTTCCGCCGAGAACGAGCACTTTCTTCATGTCCGCCAGTGTTACGGTGGCGATCCGGGTGTTTGAAGGGGAGAACATGGGTGAAATGGCGGAATCGCTGAAAGAATCTCGGTCAAATCGAGGTTCGACTGAAAGCTCACTGGACGTGATCGACCGGCGACTCCTCGAACTCCTTCAGGAGGAAGGCCGCATCACCCTGAGCGAACTCGGGCGACGTGTCTCGCTGAGCCCCGCCGCCGTCGGTGAACGCGTCAAACGCCTCGAAGCCGACGGCACCATCACCGGCTACGCCGCGCTCGTTTCGCCGTCCGGGATCGGCCTCGGGCTGCGGGCGTTCGTGCGGATGGCGCCGCACAGCGGGTTCACCGTCCGGCATCCGCGCACCCGGAAGATCATGGACCGCCCCGAAATCCTCGAACTGCACCATGTGGTGGGCGAGGACTGCTGGATCCTCAAGATCGCCGTGCGCGACACCGGCCACCTGGAAGAACTGCTGGAGGACTTGTCCGCGCTGGGCGCCACGACGACGTCGATCGTGATGTCCAGCCCGATCGAACGGCGAGTGCTGCTGCCCTTGTGATCCATCACAAGAAGCCGCGGGCAAGTCTGGTCGTTCTCCCGGATCCGGCCGTCGGTTTGTGACGCATGATGACTCGCATCACATACTGACGAGTAACCGGAGGTAGGGATGCGCTCGCGGATCCTCACTACGCTGATCGCGGCCTTGACGTTCACGATCGCCGCCCCGGCGGTGGCGAGCGCGGCGCCGTCGAGCGGGTGGAACGACTGGTCGTGCAAGCCGAGCGCGAGCCATCCCGAGCCGGTCGTGCTGGTGCACGGCCTCGGCGGCAACGCGACGACCAACTGGTTCCATCACGCGCCGAAGCTCAAGGACGCCGGGTACTGCGTCTATTCGCTGACCTACGGCGCCACCGTCCTGGGCGGACAGTTGTTCGGCGGGCTCGCCTCCATGCGGAAGAGCGCCGTCGAACTCGGCGCGTTCGTCGACCGGGTGCGAACGAGCACCGGCGCGGACAAGGTCGACATCGTCGGGCATTCCGAAGGGACGACGATGCCCGCGTACTACCTCAAATTCGAGGGAGGCGCGGAGAAGGTGAAGCATTTCGTCGGCTTCGGCTCGAACTTCAAGGGCACGTCGCTCAACGGCTTCTCCGGCCTGGCCAAGGCCGTGCTCTCCCTGCCCGGCATCGATCTGCTCGCCGACGGCGTCTGCGGGGCGTGCCGCGAATACCTGGCGCCGTCGGACTTCCTCGACGATCTCGCACGTAACGGCGTGACGGTGCCAGGGCCGACGTACACGAGCATCGTCAGCAAGTACGACCTCGTGGTCACGCCGTACACCAGCGGGGTGCTGGACGAGCCGGGCGCGACCGACATCGTGCTGCAGGACAAATGTGGCTCCGACGTTTCCGGGCATCTGAGCCAGGCGATCGACCCGAACGTGACGAGCCTGATCCTCAAGGCGCTCGACCCGGAGAACGCGCCCGCGCCGAAGTGCGTGCCGTTCTTCGCGCCGCTGTAGGGCTCAGGGCCTGGTCGCGTGCACCACGAACACCGACCGGACCCGATCCCCGCTCTCGACGTCGAGGCGTTTCACGGTCACCTCGGTGAAGCCGGCTTCGGAGGCCAGTTCCGCCGCGTCGTCCTCGGTTTCCGGCAGCTTCAGGTCGGCGGGGACGATCGCGGCGAACGCCTCCGACGGCCGGAACGCCGACGCCAGCGGCAGGCTGAAACCGACCCGCCCGCCCGGGCGCAGGGCACGCAGCCAGTCGCGCAGGGCGGCCGCGCCGAGGAAATGCAGCGAAGAGGCGCACAGCACGGCGTCCGCGCCCTCGTCCTCCACCGGCGCCGGGACCGCGGAGGCGACCTGCCAGGTGATGCGCTTGCCGGGATCGTGGGTCGCTGCCTTCGCCTCGGCCTGGGCGATCATGCCCGGCGAGATGTCGATCGCCAGCACTTCGCCCGGCTCCAGGCGCAGCGCGGCGAACGCGGCCACTCCGGTCCCGGTCGCGACGTCGAGTACACGTTCGGGTGCCGTGCGGCCGAGACCGTCGACGAGCGCGTCGGCCACGAGGCCGTGGAAGGTGTCTTCGTCGTAGTGGGCGGCGATGCCGTCGAACAGCCCGGCCGCGATCTCCTCGCTCACGACCGCGACCCTATCCGGGAGACGGCGGCGTCCGGCGAAACCCAGGTCGACGCGGTGATACCAGCAGAGTTCCTGGTCGCCTTCGAGCCAGCACAGCAGGACGTCGACGCCGTCGAGCTCGGCGGGGAAGTCGACCAGGAGCGGGGCGAATCCCTTCAGCTCCGCACCCGTCCGCTGGACGGTGGTCATCAGATCGTCCAACCGGGCTTGCGCGGCCTTCCACTCCGGCATTCCGCCGAGCGAGGTCTCCCTGCCGCCGGGGCGCAGGGAAGCGGCGAGCTCGGCCGCGTCGGCGCGGAGACGGACGAGCTCGTCGAGCACCGGGCGTAGCCGGGCGAGCTCGGCGCGGGCTTCGGGAACGGTGAACAGACCCATGCGCCGATGGTCCCAGCCCGCTCAGCGGCGCCTCCGGGCGAGTCTCGACGCGAGGCCGGCGCCGATCAGGAGGAAGCCGGTCGCGAGCAGGCCGCCGATGAACAGCCAGCTCGTGACGCCGTAGGTGACATCGTTCTGCGGCAGCAGTTTCACCAGCCGGAAACCCCACTCCGGGACGGCGATGGTGGCCACGCCGGGTGCGACGCCCCAGACGAGACCGCCGAGGATCGGGCCGGTCGCCGAGAGCGCGCCGAGCAGCCCGACGGCCAGCAGGAGGATCCCGCCGCCCACGAGCAGGCCGATGCTGAAGACGTCACGCTGGGTGCTGAGCGTCGCCTGGACGAGCATCTGCTGCCGCAGCCCGCCCCAAGCCAGCAGGCCGAGGGCGACCGGCGTCAGGATCAGACCGCCCGCGCCGCTGAGGACGCGACGTACGCCTCGGCCGGCGCGCGGGTCTTCGGCGCCCAGGTCGTCGTCGAAAGGCTCGTACGGTTCATACGACTCGACGTCCTCGTACGGCCTCCGGGGGTCTCGCGGGTTTTCGGGTTGCTCGTACTCGCCGTACTCCTGGTAGTCCTCGTCGTCGTACTCCGCGACGTACCGGTGCGATGACATGGGCGGGTCACCTCCCTTAACCGGACTACGGCCCTCGGCCCCCTTCGGTTCACTTCGATCTTCGCGGAGCGCGTTTAGCCCGCTAAACGCGATTTGAGCGACGCCGGGAGAGGGTGCCGACCAGACCCGCCCCGATCAACAGGAAACCGCTCCCGACCAGCGCGCCCATCACCAGCCAGGTCACCAGCCCGACGCCGAGCCCGCTGCCGCCGGCGTCGTAGATGAGGCTCATGACGTCGCGGGGGCTCAGGAGGAACGCCACCCCCGGCAGCACACCCCACAGCAGTCCGCCCACCACCGGCCCGAGCCCGGACAGTGCCCCGAGGAAGGCGACGCCGAGCAGGAGCAGCCCACCGAGGAACAACAGGACGATGCCGAGCGGATCGTCGCTGATGGACAGGGAGCGCGAGAAACCCCGCTGCAGGAGCGAGCCGCCGTAGATCGTCACGCTCAGCGCGACCGGCGTGAGCAGGACACCGCCGAGACCACTGATCACCCGGGGCACCGCCCGGCTGCTTTGCCTAGGCTGGAGGTAAGGCTCCGGTGTCGCCTGCTGCCCGTGCGGTGGCACGGCGTAGGGGTCGGTGGTCATGAGGTCCCGCCTTTCCGGTGGCCGACGTGCCGATTGTCGGGTTCGGTTCGATGATGACGCGGTCGCCGTCGTTCCCGTGACGGCCGGATGGCCGTCGTGCGACCGGGTGACGTCCGACACATCCGCCTCGTGGAGACTTGATACCGACCACTACTGGAACCATCCAGGACCGTTAAGCAGTACGCTTGTACCGCTACCGGAGAGACTGAAGAAGAACGCGAAGATCCGCGGAAGGAGCACCGCTGCTCATGGCCAAGATCAAGGTCCAGGGCACCGTCGTCGAGCTCGACGGTGATGAGATGACCCGCATCATTTGGCAGTTCATCAAGGACAGGCTGATCCACCCGTACCTGGACGTGAACCTGGAGTACTACGACCTGGGCATCGAGGAGCGGGACCGCACCGACGACCAGATCACCATCGACTCCGCCAACGCGATCAAGAAGCACGGCGTCGGCGTCAAGTGCGCCACCATCACGCCGGACGAGGCGCGCGTCGAAGAGTTCGGCCTGAAGAAGATGTGGCTCTCGCCCAACGGGACGATCCGCAACATCCTCGGCGGCGTGATCTTCCGCGAGCCGATCGTCATCCAGAACATCCCGCGCCTGGTACCGGGCTGGACCAAGCCGATCATCATCGGCCGTCACGCGCACGGTGACCAGTACAAGGCGACCAACTTCAAGGTCCCCGGTCCGGGCACGCTGACGATGACCTACACCCCGGCCGACGGTTCCGAGCCGATGGAGTTCCAGGTCGCGCAGTACCCCGAGGGCGGCGGCGTCGCCATGGGCATGTTCAACTTCCGCAAGTCCATCGAGGACTTCGCGCGTGCCTCGCTGCAGTACGGCCTCGACCGCGAGTACCCGGTCTACATGTCGACCAAGAACACCATCCTGAAGGCCTACGACGGCATGTTCAAGGACGTGTTCGAGGAGATCTACCAGGCCGAGTTCAAGGCCGACTTCGACGCAAAGGGCATCACCTACGAGCACCGCCTGATCGACGACATGGTCGCCGCGGCGATGAAGTGGGAGGGCGGCTACGTCTGGGCCTGCAAGAACTACGACGGTGACGTGCAGTCCGACACGGTCGCGCAGGGCTTCGGCTCGCTGGGCCTGATGACCTCGGTGCTGCGCACCCCGGACGGCAAGACCGTCGAGGCCGAGGCCGCGCACGGCACGGTGACCCGGCACTACCGCCAGCACCAGCAGGGCAAGCCGACCTCGACCAACCCGATCGCGTCCATCTTCGCGTGGACCCGTGGTCTCGAGCACCGCGGCAAGCTGGACTCGAACCCGGAGCTGATCGGCTTCGCGAACAAGCTGGAGCAGGTCGTCGTCGAGACCGTCGAGAGCGGCAAGATGACCAAGGACCTCGCGCTGCTGATCAGCAAGGACCAGGCGTTCCAGACCACCGAGGAGTTCCTCGCGACGCTGGACGCCAACCTGGCCAAGAAGATCGCCCAGGGCTGAGCCGCGTAAGCGCCTGAAGGCCCCCTTCCCTCGCGGAAGGGGGCCTTTTCGCGCTGTGACGGTGGGTAGCGGGATTGGCGCCTCCGGGTGGTAGGCAATCCGGGATCTGGGCGCCCGCCCCGGCTTCTGCCACTCTGGACCGGACGGAAAACGATTCCCTTGTTCGAGGAGTGACCATCATGGCCATCTCGAAACCGGTCTTGTTCATCGGCGGCGGACTGGCGTTGATCGTCGTCGTCGCCATCTCGGGACAGGACAGGGAGTCGAGCGCGTCGAGCCCGACCGGTTGCCAGGTCGTGGTGACGGCGGACGTGCTCAACGCGCGCGACGCCCCCGGTGGGCAGAAGATCGTCGGCAAGTACGTCAAGGACGCGAAGATCGACGCGCAGCCGGTGGTCGAGAACGGCTTCCGCAAGATCGCCGAGGGCAAATGGGTTTCGGCCGAGTTCGCGCGCCCGGTCGAAGGCGCGAAATGTGGCCCGTGACCTGCGTTTTCGCGTTTAGCCCGCTAAACGCGAGTGGGCGTTGACCTGCGGGATCGCGTTTAGCCCGCTAAAGGCGAGTGGGGTGCGCTGGCCTGCGGGATCGCGTTTAGCCCGCTAAACGCAGGTGGGCACCTTCCGCGGCCGCCAGCACCTCGCCGCTGAACTCCTTCCGCGCTTCGGCCACCGAGATCTCGCGGTCGGAGCCGGGCCAGAAGTGGGTGAGCAACAGCCGCCGGGCACCCCCACGCTCGGCCCAGTACCCGGCCTCGCCCGCCGTCGACACCAGACGCGGCGTCTCGTCGGGGGACGATCCCTGGAGGGTGGCGTCGGCGATGAGCAGGTCGGCGTCGTGCGCCAGCTCCGCGAGCATCGGGCTGGGCCCACTGTCACCGGTGTAGGCGACGGTCAGCCCCGGCGCGGTCAGCCGCACCCCGTGGTTCGGCACGTGGTGCGGGAGCAGGAACGTCGTCATCCGGAACGGCCCGACCTCGCGCGGCGGGCCGAGTTCGTGAATGTCGAAGATCGTCGTCGGATGCGGTCGCGGTTCCATCGCTTCGAGCCGTCGCACCGTGCCCGGCGTGCAGTGCAGCGGGATCCTCGGCTCGTCCGGCAGCCCGTACGCGCGGGCCCGGCCGAGCGCGCTCACGTCGGCGCAGTGATCGGGATGCTCGTGCGTCACCACCACCGCGTCGACCCGGCCTTCGGGGCAGTACTCGAACAGCCGTGACGCGGCGCCGTAGCCGAGGTCGAGCACCACCTTGAAACCCTCGTGGACCAGGAGGAAGCCGGCGCAGGCCCGGCCGGGTTCCGGCCAGGCGCCGCAGCTGCCCAGCACGGTCAGCTCGCTCATGCGCGCAGTCTCCCAGTGCCGTTTCTGTCGGACCCTCCGGGTAGCGTGCGAAGGGTGCTGACCGTCTCCACTGTGAATGTCAACGGCCTCCGTGCCGCCGCGAAAAAGGGCTTCGTCGAGTGGCTGGGCTCGACGAAGGCGGACGTCGTCGCCTGCCAGGAGGTGCGGGCCGAGCTCAAGGAGCTCCCGGCCGGTGCCGCCGCGCCCGAAGGCTGGCACGTGGTGCACGCGCCATCGGTGCAGAAGGGGCGCAACGGCGTCATGCTCTTCAGCCGGGCGGAGCCGGAAGAGGTCCGCATCGGTTTCGGCGAGCCCGAATTCGAGGACAGCGGCCGCTACGCCGAGATCCACCTGCCGAACGTCGTGGTCGCGAGCCTGTACCTGCCCAGCGGCGACGTCGGGACACCGCGCCAGGACGAGAAGGAGCGCTTCATGGCGGCGTTCCTGCCGTATCTCGTCGATCTGCGCGCCAAGGCCGAGGCCGGCGGCCGGGAGGTCGTCGTCGTGGGCGACTGGAACATCGCGTACGACAAGATCGACCTGAAGAACTGGCGCGGGAACCAGAAGAGTTCGGGCTTCCTGCCGGAGGAGCGGGAGTGGCTCGGTCGCGTGTTCAGCGAGGCCGGCTACGTCGACGTGCAGCGCAAGCTCGATCCCGAAGGCCCCGGCCCGTACACGTGGTGGTCGTACCGCGGGAAGGCGTTCGACAACGACACGGGCTGGCGTATCGACTGCCAGATCGCCACCCCCGGCTTGGCCGAGCGGTGCACCTCCGTCGTGGTCGAGCGCGCCGAGTCCTACGACCAGCGCTGGTCCGACCACGCGCCGGTGACGGCGACGTACGGGAACTGAGCGCTCGGCCGGTGACCGTGGAAGTCATGGCCTTCACCGTGACCTTCGGGATCCGGTCAGGCACAATCATGCTCAGGAGGTGGCGATCATGCACGAGTCGATCGAACTCAAGAAACGTGAGATCGAGGAGCTTTGCCGGGCAAACTCAGTGCGCCGCCTCGATCTGTTCGGCTCGGCTGTGAGTGACAGGTTCGACCTGCGGTCCAGCGATGTCGACGTGCTCGTCGAGTTCGACGCGGGGCCCGGGTTCGACTACTTCGGGAACTACTTCGACCTGAAGGAAGGCCTCGAGCGAGTGCTGGGTCGCCCGGTCGACCTCGTCAGCGTGACCAGCATTCGCAACCCGTTCTTCAAGCGGCAGGTGCTGGAGACTCGGGAGCTTCTCTATGCAGCGTGATGCTCGCGCTTACCTTTGGGATGCCTCAAAGGCGGCGGAACTGCTAAGCAAGTTCAGTGAGGGCGAGGACTTCGACGGTTACCGGTCGAACGCCATGCTGCGCTCGGCGGTCGAGCGTCAGTTCGAAATCATCGGTGAGGCGCTGAATCAGCTGTCCAAAGTGGATAGCGGCCTTGCGGCGCAGGTGCCGGATCTCGGGCGAATCGTCGCTTTTCGCAACATCCTCATCCACGGTTACGCGACGGTTGACGATGCCTTGGTGTGGCAAGTGCTCACTGAGAGGCTTCCCGGATTGATCGACGTTCTGCGGCGGCTGCAGGATGCCTAGATCCGGCCACGCACCGATGACGTACTCCGGATAATCTGCGCGCACGAGATCCGGGGGTGCGATGGAGACGAACGAAGCCAGGCGTATCGAGGCGACGAACGCCGAGCGCTACGCGATGTCCGGCCAGTACGGGTGGGAGTTCAGCCCGGACGCGCCGAACCTGCTGGAGCGCTGGACGGTCCTGCCGTTCAACCAGCGCGGCGACAAGCGGATGGCGTTCGGCGCGCTGAGCGGCGCGTACAACGGGCTTCGCTTCACCGTCTTCGACTACCACCGCCGCCCCACGGTCACGAGCGTGCACACGCGGTGGACCAACAAGAAGGTCAACGAGCTCGACACGATCTCGATCGACACGGTCTGGGTCGTCACCCTGCCCGCGCCGATGCCGAACTTCCAGATCGTGTCGAGTATCGAGTCCGCCTGGGAGGTCGATCAGTACCCGGAGCCCGCCACCGCGGACCGGAAGTTCAACCGCTGGTACAAGCTGATCGACACGGACCCGAACGTCGCGGTCGGAGTGCTGACGCCGCAGGTCGCCGCCACGATGCGGTCGTCGAAGCTGCACACGTGGTCGCTGGTGGGCGCGGAACTGGTGTACGTCGAGAATCCGACCTTCGGCCGGACCAAACCGGACGAGGTGCTCTCCACGCTCGGCAGGCTCGCGCAACTGGTGTCGCTCCTGCCGTTCCACCTCGGCGGCGGGCAACCCGCCGCGCCACCGCCGCAGCCCCCGTACCCGCAGCAACCCCAGTACCCGCAACAGCACCAATATTCGCAACAGCACCAATATTCGCAACAGCACCAATATTCGCAACAGCCGTACCCGCCGCAGTATCCGCAGCCGCAGTACGGCGGGCAGCCGTATCCGCCGCAGCAATACCCACCGCAGTATCCGCCGCCGGGCTACCCGCCGCGCGGTTACTGACGGGACTTCGCGTTCTCCGTCCACACTGGACTTTCGACGAAGTGGTTGTCGAACTTTTCCTGGTTGTCCAAGAGATCCTGGACGGTCGCCTCGCCGTGCCCGACCTTCTCCAACAGCCGGAAGTAGTCGAACCGTTCCACACCAGGGATGAACACGACCAGAACGTCCGCCGGCGAGTCTGCGGCCGCCCGGAAGGCGTGGGTGGTCAGCGGCGGCACGACGAGCATGTCCCCTTCGGAAACGGTCACGATCTCTTCCCCCACAAGGACTTCCAGCTTTCCGCCGAGCATGAAGAACATCTCGGACGAGCCGGTGTGGTAGTGCGGCGCCGCGCCGTCGGCGCCGATGCCCAGCCGTGTTCTCGCGCTGCTCATGACTCCGCCTGTGGTCGAGACGTCGGCGAGCAGTGTGACGAGGGTGGGGGCCGCGCCGACGGTCTCGGCTTCGGCGGCACGGACGAGGACGGGTTCACGGGTTTCGATGCGCTGTGTCATGACCGCGATAGTTCCACCGCTGATAGTTCGCTGTCAAACTATCTCCCGTCGAATAGACTGCGTTCGTGAGTGAACAACGAAGCGCCGACGCGATCGACGCCGTCGTCGACGCCTGGCACCGCGAGCGGCCGGAACTGGACCTGACCGCGATCGGGGTCGCGGGACGCCTCGGCCGCGTGACGATGCTGACCACGCCGATGGTCGAGGCCGTCTTCGCGAAACACGGCTTGAAACAAGGGGAGTTCGACGTGCTCGCGGCGCTCAGGCGGTCCGGGAAGCCGTACACGCTGATCCCGTCCGAACTGTCCGCGACCCTGATGATGTCCAGGGCCGGGATGACCAGCCGGATCGACCGGCTCGAATCGGCGGGGCTGGTCGAGCGGGCACTCGATCCCGGAGACCGGCGCAGCTTCCGGGTCACGCTGACCGAACGCGGTTTCGAGGTCGTCGACGCCGCGATGACGGAGCACACGGCGAACGTCGCGAAGCTGCTCTCGCCGCTGGGCAAGGACCTCGGTGTCCTCGACGCTTCACTGCGTCGGCTACTGGCGTCCCTCGACGAAAACTGAAGGGGCCCTTCGCCGCGTCACATGCGGCGAAGGGCCCCTTCAGTTCCCTGGATGGATCAGCAGTACAGGTTGCCGCCGGGGGCGACGCCGAGGATCCCCGTGAACTGCTGGTACTTGTTCACGCGGCTCTGCACCTGGGCGGGGTTGCCGCCGTTGCACTCGATGCTGCCGTTGATGCTGCGGATCGTTTCGCCGAAGCCGCGGCTGTTGACCATCGCGTTGTGCGGGGTCATCGTGCCGGGACCGTTCTGGGTCATCCAGTACCAGATGCCGGTCTTCCAGGCGACCGCCGCGTCGTTCTGCACCAGCCACGGGTTGGTCAGCAGTGGCAGGCCCAGCGCGTCGCCTGCGGCCTTGTAGTTGAAGTTCCAGCTGAGCTGGATCGGGCCGCGGCCGTAGTACGCGGCGTTGCCGGCGGGGCAGCCGTAGGACTGGCTCGTGTCGCAGTAGTGCGGGTAGTTCGCCTCGTTCTGCTCGACGATGTGGACCAGGCCGCCGGTCTCGTGGCTGACGTTCGCCAGGAAGGCGGCCGCTTCCTGCTTCTTCACGGTGTCGCTGCCTGTGCCCGCGAAGGCCGGGTACGCGCTGAGGGCGGTGACCAGGCCGTTGTAGGTGTAGAAGGGGTTCCGGCTCGGGAACATCTGGTTGAACTGTGCCTCGCTGACCACGAAGCCGGACGGGTTCGGCGGGTTGGTCGTCCCGCCGCCGCAGGCGCCCTGATCGGCCCAGACCTGCGCCGAACCGGGGGTTTCGTTCTGCGTCCACCACTTCGCGGACCAGTTGTGCCCGTTGTAGGAGGCGGTGTTGCCGCCCCAGTAGACCGAACTCGCGTTCCACGGCGCCACGCAGTCCGCGGCGGAGGCGGACTGGGCCGGGACGGCGACGGCGACCGTGGTGGCGGCGAAGGTGGCGGCGACCGCCGCGAGGATACGTCGAAGAGACATCGGTGGCTCCTTCGTACGAGGGGACCATGCAGGGAGATATTGGTCTATACCTTTTAAGGGGTATGGCCAACAGGTATAGACCATTGCGCACAAGAAACCAACCGGGGAAAGCCGGATCTTGCCTGTTCGGCCGCGTGTGACAACCGAATGGCCTAACCGTTGTCCGGTTTTGTCGGAAACCGATTCCCTGCACGACAACTCTGAGGCGAGGGGTGCTCGAAACATCCCCCCTGTGAGGGGCTAGTCTCGGGCCCCGAGTTGATCAGAACCCACAGGTCTTGACACGCTCGGTAGTTTTTTGACCAGCAACCTGGAAATGCTCACTCGTTCGGGTTAGCGTTCCGGTTCGGCAAAGTCACGTCACGGGAGGCACTCCGGTGCGGAACCCAGTTCATCTCCTGATGCGATCGTCCGTGCCCGCGGCCAGGGCCGCGGCGGTCATCGCGATCCCGGTCGCGCTGCTCGTCGCCGGCGCCGTGCCGGCGTCGGCCGCGGAGTCGGCGTCACGTTCGGAGATGGCGTTCGGCCTGCTGGGCCCGGTCGGCCTGATCGCCGTCGCGCTCGGCATCGTCGGCATGGCCTTCGGTGTGTTCCGTCAGCGCCGGAAGGCCCGCGCGGCCGCCGTCGCCCCCGCTCCCGCCGAGCCCGCCGCCCCGCACGTCGCCGCGATGGCCGAGGCCGTGCTCGCGGACGACGCCCTCACCCGCCAGCAGCACCCCTGACCTGCGCTTCCCCGGTTCAGATCGCGTTTAGCCCGCTAAAGGCGACGCGCTCGGCGGATCGCGTTTAGACCGCTAAACGCAGGTCGGCGGATTTCTTGGGTAGGTACACCTAGTCCGGCCCGGATTGTTTAGCCGCGCCCTGATCGCCACGCTCGGGTCCATGACGGTGACGCGGCGTCGCAGCCGGCCCGGTGACCCCTTCCCCCGCGCCCTGGACCGGGCGATCACGGAAAGCGGCCTCGGCCTCGACCGGATCCGGCACCGGCTCGCCCAGCAGGGCGTCCGGATCAGTGTCGCGACCTTGAGCTACTGGCGGACAGGAAGAAGCCGCCCCGAGCGGTGCGACTCCCTGAAGGCGGTCGCGCTGCTGGAGCGGCTCTTCGAACTACCGCACGGTTCCTTGCTGAACCGGCTCGGCCCGCGTCGCCCCCGGGGACGGTGGGGCGACGCGGGGACCGGATCAGACTCCGGAGTTGGTGCGGATCCAGCTGCGGAAGTAGGGGACGTCCACGTAGATCGACGGCCCGGTCGCGCAGGTGCTGCTGTTGTTCCCGGCGCGGCTGGTGGCGCCGACCAGCTGCCAGACACCGTTGACCTGCTTGACCTGCGGGCCGCCCGAGTCGCCGTAGCAGGCACCCGAGTTGCCGTTGGGGTTGTTGGTGCAGATCTCGCTGGCGGCCCTGATGCCGCTGCACCGGGTGTCGGCGACGATCGAGGTGTTCAGCTCCTGGAGGTTGATCGGGGCGCCACAACCACCGCGGATGGGGCAGGTCTGGCCCCAGCCGATGATCCGCGTCGCGGTGCCAACGGCCCCGGACGTGTCGGCGATCGTGACCGGCGCCTGCGACACCGCCGTCGAGAGACGCAGCAGCGCCAGGTCGGCGGTCGGGTGGGCGATGCGCTGGGCCACGCGGGCGACGCTGCCGCCGCTGGTGCGGTTCGTGGTGCCGACGCGCACCTGGTACGGCGTGCCACAGTGCGCCGCGGTGACCACCCAGGTCGAGCTGATCAGTGAGCCACCACACTGGTGGCCACCGGAGCTCGACTGCTGGGACACCATGAACGAGTAGACCTGGGTCGCGTTGCCGCCGCCGACGATGTTCGGCTGGACGCCTCCGGTGGGCTCGGCGGCCGCCGCGACGCCGGAGAGCGAGAAGACGGCCGCAGCCGCCATGGCCAAGCCCATCAGCAGGGATCGTGCCTTCATCTGGGTTCTCCTTCGGTGTGGCCGGAAGATCCGGTGCCATGAACGCTAGGAATCGGGCACCGTGGCCAGAACCGTCGGAAGTATGTGGCGGTTAACCGTTTAGTCCGTTCGGCCGGGCCGACCTCGGATGACCCGCCGCGGCGTGGCCTGACAGAATCCGGGCGTGTCCGACGAACAGAAGCGCCCGCGCGTGCTCTCCGGGATCCAGCCGACCGCCGACTCGTTCCACCTGGGCAACTACCTGGGTGCGCTGCGGCAATGGGTGCGGCTGCAGGACACCCACGACACCTTCTACATGGTCGTCGACCTGCACGCGATCACCGTCGAGCAGGACCCGAAGGTGCTGCGCGATCGCACGCGCCGCTCGGCCGCGCAGTTGCTCGCGCTCGGCGTCGACCCGGCCCGCAGCGCGCTGTTCGTCCAGAGTCACGTGCCCGAGCACGCCCAGCTGGGCTGGGTGCTGGAGTGCCAGACCGGGTTCGGTGAAGCGGGCCGGATGACGCAGTTCAAGGACAAGGCCGCGAAGCAGGGCACGGATCGCGCCAGTGTCGGCCTGTTCACGTACCCGGTTCTGCAGGCCGCGGACATCCTGCTGTACCAGGCGAACGAGGTCCCCGTCGGCGAGGACCAGCGGCAGCACCTGGAGCTGACGCGCAACCTCGCGCAGCGGTTCAACAACCGCTACGGCAAGACGTTCACCGTGCCGGAGCCGCATATCGTCAAGGACACGGCGAAGATCTACGACCTGCAGGACCCGACCGCGAAGATGAGCAAGTCCTCGTCGACCGGCAACGGCCTCATCGAGCTGCTCGAAGACCCGAAGAAGTCGGCGAAGAAGGTTCGCTCGGCGGTCACCGACACCGGCCGCGAGATCGTCTTCGACGCCGAGAACAAGCCTGGCGTCTCGAACCTGCTGACGATCCTGTCCGCCCTGACCGACCAGCCGGTCGCCGAACTCGAGAACTCCTACGAGGGCAAGGGCTACGGCGACCTGAAGAAGGGTGTCGGGGAGGCGTTCGTCGAGTGGGTCACGCCGGTGCAGGAGCGCGTCCGCTCGTACCTGGACGACGTCGCCGAGCTCGACAAGGCGTTGGCACTCGGTGCGGAACGGGCCCGAGAGGTCGCTTCGGTGACTTTGCGGAACGTCTACGAGAACATCGGGTTCCTTCCCCCGGCAGGCTGATTCGCGCTGCGCGGTCGCGGCCGCGTGGTTAGCGTTTGAAGGTGGCGAAAGATGACGGCGCGAAGCCGGAAGAGGACAAGCTGTTACCGCGTCTGAGGCGGAAGTACGGCTGGCTCGATCACCTCATCCGGGCGAACGACGCCTTCACCGAGCGCTACGGCAACCACTACGCCGCGGCCATCACCTACTTCAGTGTGCTTTCGGTGATCCCGATCTTGATGGTCGCCTTCGCGATCATCGGGATCGTGCTCAGGGGCGACACCTCGGTGACGAACCAACTCGTCGACGGCATCACGAAGTCCGTACCGGACGGGCTGCGGGGTCTCGTCGGCGAGATCGTCGGTGCGGCGTTGAAATCCGGCGGCGGTATCGGGGTGTTCGGTCTGCTGCTCGCCCTGTACTCGGGCGTCGGCTGGATGTCGAACCTGCGTGACGCGCTGACCGCCCAGTGGGGGCAGGAAAAGCAGAAGCTTCCGCTGGTTTCGACCACCATCAAGGACCTGCTGTCCCTTGTCGGGCTCGGTCTCGCGCTGGTGGTCTCGTTCGGTCTCACCGCGGCGGGCAGCGGTGTCGGGCGGTTCCTGCTCGAACTGGTCGGCCTCGAGAACCAGGGCTGGGCCGTGTTCCTGTTGAAGGTCGCGACGATCCTGCTCGGCCTCCTCGCGAACACCCTCGTGTTCCTGTGGGTCATCGCGAGGCTGCCTCGTGAACATGTCGCCCTGCGCAGCGCGGTCAAGGGCGCGATCTTCGCCGCCGTCGGGTTCATCGTGCTGCAGCAGGCCGCGACCATTTACCTCGGCAGCGTCACGAAATCACCGGCGTTCACCTTGTTCGGGCCGGTGATCGGTCTGCTCGTGTTCGCGAACCTCGTTTCGCGGTTCCTGCTGTTCGTCACCGCCTGGACGGCGACGGCGAAGGAGAACCAGCAGACGGTCGTCGAGCCGCCCGCCCCGGTGCTGATCCACCCGAGGGTGACCGTTCAGCAGGGACCGGGACTCGGCGCCGTCGGCGGGGCTTTCGCGACCGGCGCGCTGCTGGGCTGGTTCGGCCGCCGCAAGTCCTGACGTTATTCGCCGGCCATGGCCTTCTTGCGCTGGTGGCCGATGACGAACGACGCCACGATGATCAGGAACACGACGAGCGTGATGATCCAGCCCGTCACCCCGAACGGGTCTTCGGCCGCGGCCGCGGCGCCGCTGTTCGACGCTCCGTCGGCGTTCGGCGCGGCGTTGGCCGGGTCCGCGTTCACGGTTTCCGGCGACCGGTATTCGATGCGTCCCACCGATTCGGCCTTGGCCTCGCGCAGCGCGATGCCGTAGTCGAGTAGCTTCGCCGCCTGCTCGACGACCCGCGTCGGACGCTGTTCGGCGCGAAGCATCACGATGCCGACCCGGTGACCGTTCTGGAGCGCGCTGCCCGCGTAGGTGTGGCGCGCGTCGTCGGTGAAACCGGTCTTCCCGCCGGTGAATCCGGGGTAGCTGCCGAGGAGTTTGTTGTCGTTGTAGATCGTGATGACCGGTTTCCCCGCGGTGGGCGGGATTTCGAAGCTCTTGGTCTTGACCACCTTGGCGAATTCGGGCTTCTTCATCGCGTAGTGGAAGATCAGGCTCATGTCGTAGGCCGAGGTCGACATGCCGGGGCCGTCGAGCCCGGACGGGGTCGCGGCCCGGGTGTCCGTGGCGCCGATGCGGGTGGCCAGCGTGTTCATCTTCGCGAGCGTCGCGTCCACCCCGCCGAGCACGGTGGAGAGCGCGTGCGCCGCGTCGTTGCCCGAATGCATCAGCAGGCCGTGCAGCAGCTGGTCCACCGTGTACTGCCCGCCCGCGGCGATGCCCATGCAGGTGCACTCCTGCTCGGCGTCCTCCTTGGTCGGGACGACGACCTTGTTCGGCGGGAGTTCGGTGACCACGACCAGCCCGAGCAGGACCTTGATCAGCGACGCCGGGCGCTGACGGGCGTGCGGGTCCTTCGCCGCGATGATGTCGCCGTTGTCGAGGTCCTGCAGCACCCAGGCCGCGGCCGTGCTCCCCTCGGGCGGGTTCAGCGCGCGCTTCGGGAGCACGAGCCCGCATTCGGCCATCCGGTCGCCGCCCACCGGAACCGGCGGGACCGGCAGCGGCGCGGGAGCGGCCTCGCCGGGGCGCGGCTTCTCGGAGGTGTCGATGGGCGGGGGAGGCGTCACCTTGTTCGCGCACGGCTGCGCCTGGGCTGGTGGCTTCGGGGCGGCTGTGGCCACCGGCGTCACCGCGAGGGCGAGCACACCGGAAACGAGGACCAGGAGCGACCGGGAGATAGCGCTGTGCACCCGAGCAATGTAGCGTCGCCGGGCCCGCTGCATACTCAGGGGCATGCGCATTTCGCGAGGTACTTCGATGTTCCTGCTGGGTTTCGGCGTGTGGTCGTGGATCATCTGGATCACGTTCGCCAAGAACCTCTGGGACAGTGACCGCGCCTGGGCCGCGGACGGCTCGCCCACCGCCTACTTCATCGTGCACGCGGTGCTGACGGTGGTCTCGTTCGTGCTCGGCACCATCATCGGCGTCATCGGTCTGCGCACGCTTCGTGGCGCCAAGTCACGGGACGCGGAAAAGGCTGACGCCTGATCGGGTTTTGTCGTCCTTTTGACGGTGTTGGGCGGGCTCCGGCTCGCTTACGTTCACTCCACCGAATCATGGAGGTGGAATGTCCCGGATCAGACGCCTGCTCGTCCCCGCGCTCGTCGCGGCGGCGGCGGGAAGCGTGTTCGCGGCCCCGTCGGCGAGCGCCGCGCCCGCGCCGCAATGCGACACCGCGAGCGCGCCGTTCAACTACGTGGTGCTCTACAACCCGCGTACCCCGGAGCGCAAGGTCGACAGCGAGCTGCGCGCGAAGTGCGGCGAGAAGGTCGCGTACTACCCGGAGATCGGGGTCGCGGTGGCGACCTCGCGCAACGCCGACTTCCAGGCGAAGATCGGTGTCTTCCGCGCCTACTCGGGCGGCCGTGACGTCGCGTTCCCGCCTGCGGCCACCACTCGCTCGACCCGCTCCGCCGTGGTCGACACCAAGGAGAACGAAGAGACCACCAGCGTCGCGGTCGAGGAGGACCTGTCCGCCCAGCAGTGGGACATGCGGGCGATCCAGGCTCCCGAGGCGAACAAGATCTCCGGCGGCAGCCGCTCGGTGACCGTCGGCGTGCTGGACTCGGGCATCGAGCCCACCCACCCGGCGCTGAAGGCGGCCCTCGACCCGTCGGTGTCGGCCGGCTGCAACAGCGGCGCGCCCGACACCACCCCCGCCGCCTGGGCGCCCACGAACTCCGACCACGGCACGCACGTCGCCGGCACGATCGCGGGCAAGGACGCGGCGCGCGGCTTCACGGGTGTCGCGCCCGGCGTCAAGCTGGCGTCGGTGAAGGTCGTGAACGACGACGGCCTGATCCTCCCCGAGGCCGCGGTGTGCGGGTTCATGTGGGCGGCGAAGCACCGCTTCCCGGTCACGAACAACAGCTACTACATCGACCCGGGCATGTTCTACTGCTCGAAGGAGCCGGGCGACGCGGCCGCGTACGAGGCCGTCCGCCGCGCGGTGACCTACTCGACCGGCCGTGGCGTGCTGAACGTCGCCGCCGCCGGCAACAGCGGCTTCGACCCGGACGAGCAGACGACCGACCCGAACCGCCCCCACCCGGTCGACGAGAGCTGCGGCATCCTGCCCAAGGCGATCGACGGCGTCGTCAACGTCTCGGCCATCGGCTACGCGGGCACGAAGTCGTCGTACAGCAACTACGGTGACGACGTTTCGGTCACCGCCCCCGGCGGCGACCGCGCCCAGCTTCCCCCCACCGGTGAGGGTGTGGGTTGCCCGCTGTCGACGATCTTCAACGGCGGCTACGGCGCCAAGTGCGGCACCTCGATGGCGTCCCCGCACGCCGCCGGTGTCGCCGCGCTGCTGGCGTCGCGCTACCGCCACGCTCCGCCCGCGGCGCTGAGGTGGCTGCTGGAGCACCAGGCCGACGCGGTTCCCTGCGGGACCGCGGCGCCGGTCTGTGAAGGTCCGGCGAAGGACAACTCGTACTACGGTCACGGCCGCGTCAACGCGCTGGACGCGGTGAAGTAGTTTTTCGCGTTCGCCGGGGCCGGTCCACGTTCGTGGGCCGGTCCCGGTTTCGTTTCGGGAACTTTCGCCGGATTCGCGATGGGGGTCCTTCTCGCTACGTTATGAGCACCTTCGACAGTGGGGAGTTCACGATGTCGTTGCTCGGTCGGTTGGTTCCCGTGGTGGTGGGGCTGGCGATGCTCCCGCTTGCCGGCACGCCCGCGTCGGCGGCTCCTTCGGTGGCACCCTGCAGCGAGGAACCGCGGGAGCTGCCCATCGACCAGTTCACCGACTATCGCGAGATGGTGCGGGAACTCGACAGGCTCGAGCGCGCGAGCAAGGGGCGAGTGGCGGTCAAGGAGGTCGGGCGGTCCAACCGCGGCCGGGTGATCCATCAGGCGACCGTCGGGACCGGGCCGAAGGTCTTCGTGGTCTCCAGCGAGATCCACGGGAACGAGAAGACCGGCACCGACGCCCTGCTGCGGATCCTCGACTACCTCGGGACTTCGGAGTCGCGGGACGCCGAGCGGCTGCGGAAGACGATCACCTTCGTGGCTGTGCCGAAACTGAACCCGGACGGCGCGGAACTCGACCGGCGCGGCAACGACCTGTCGTGGGCCGAAGTGCAGCGGGAGTTCCCTCAGCTGAAGGACCGTCCGCCTGCCTGGAACTACCTCAGCGGCGTCCTCCAGGGCGACGACTACCGGAAGCGGCCCGGGTTCGACGTCAACCGCGATTTCAATCCGGACCTGAACTACGTCCCGCGCGCGGAGGACATCCCGGGCGCGCCGGATCAGCCGGGCTGGTTCATCACGCCCGAGGCGCGGGCTCTGCGTTCGGTGTATCTGGAGCTGACCGCTCGGCGCGGGAAGGTGCCCGACGTCTACGTCGACCTGCACCACCAAGGTGCCTGCGTCCGGCAGGAGGGCAGCAACCGGCTGCTCGACGTCGGCATCGACTATCCGCCGCTGCCCGACAAGTTCTTCGAACCCGGCCAGAAGTACGCGCAGTACCGTGACGTGTACACAAAGGACGAATCCCGGCAGCTGGCGATCAGCGCGTTCAACGGGATGACGTCGCGCGGCTTCGTCGGCGCGCGGTATCCGCACGCGCCGGACCGGGATCTGCCGGGGCAGGCGCGGTGTTCGTTTGCTTTGAACGGGACGGGGACGGTGCTGTTCGAGGTGCGCGGGCAGACGCAGACGCTCGGGCAGCAGCACCGGGAGCACTTCACGCGCGCGGTGATGGCCGGGCTGTACAACATGCTGCGGGACGTGAGCACGGGGGCTGTCGAGCGCATCGATCCGGAGGCCTTCGACCTGCTGCCCGGCACCGCCGACTCCGCCGCTCTGGCCCGGGTGCTGGAGTAGGGCGTCTTGTCCGTGAAGGCCTCCTTGAGGGACCCAGGGTCCCTCAAGGAGGCCTTCACGGACAGATCTCAAGCCGCACGAGAGGTCAGACTGACAGGTGGGCGCGGGCGAGCGGAGGCTGCGAGACGAGCCGCTTCCAGCTCGGCCAGGACTCCGGCCGGGTCAGTCAACAAGCGGGAAGGCAAGGTCTGTACGACGACTATCCCGGCGGTCGCGTAGCGCGTATTGCGCATGACCGTGCGCTTGTAGTCCTCGCGATAGAAATGGAAGTCGAACGAGTCGATCTCCCACGCGAGTGCGATGTCGTCCCACCAAGCATCAGGACGACCGATGTAGCCGCCGCGACTGTCACAGATCTCCGGATTCCAGTGGCTCGGCTGAACGACGAGACTGCGGCTCAAGATCTTGGCTCTTGCTTCCGCGACCGAGTAGAGATCTTTCCATTCACCGAGAAGTCTGCGCGGGATCGCAGTGCCTCGTTTGGAACCCTTGTCAAGTTCGTGGGCCAGCGCTTCAGGCGAACACCGACCGCGCTGGATGGCTTCGACGAGAAGACGTCCGACGGGCTCGACCGTCCGCAGGCGTCGGCAAGCGTCTGTGGTCGCGCGAACGAGCGGAGCGAGGGGAATGCCTTCCTGGATTCGTGCTTCAGGTAGACGATGGGTTCGCTCGACAGTTACGAATTCAGCGCTGCGGATTTTGTGTTCGTGGGGAATGAGGACGTGGATGTCCTCGTCCGGAGGTAGCTCGCGGGGACGAAGCCCGTGCCGGCGGCAGGCCTCCACGCCGGTCACGAGCGCGCGAGGGCCCGCGTGCAGTAGCGCGCCGATCACCCGCTCTTCGATTGTCGGGGGCGCCTGGTGCAGCAGAATGATCCCTGGTAGCAGGCGTTGCCATGGACCGCCGGGCAGGCATCTTCGATAGATGACCTTGCTGCTCATGTCGAGCGACTCCAGGGTCGTCGCCTTGATGACGCCGTGTCGGCTCCGCTGCTGGAGCAGTTCGGGGTGCTCAGCCCATCTGCCGCGCTTGTTCATGTTCACAGAGTGGGCCTGTCGACATAGCGATCACCAGACACACTTCTTCGACCTGTGGATAACCCACCCCTTGTGGATAACTGCCCAGAAATCCGTGAAGGCCTCCTTGAGGGACCCAGAGTCCCTCAAGGAGGCCTTCACGGACAGTCCAGCAAACTGCCAGGGGCGTCAGACGCGCTTGAAGAGCAAAGCGCGCTTGACTTCCTGAATAGCCTTGGTGACCTGGATACCGCGCGGGCACGCGTCGGTGCAGTTGAACGTCGTCCGGCACCGCCAGACACCCTCGGAGTCGTTCAGGATGTCGAGACGCTCTTCGGCGCCTTCGTCACGCGAGTCGAAGATGAACCGGTGCGCGTTGACGATCGCGGCCGGGCCGAAGTACGAGCCGTCGTTCCAGTACACCGGGCACGAGGACGTGCAGCAGGCGCACAGGATGCACTTGGTCGTGTCGTCGAACCGGTCGCGGTCGGCCTGCGACTGGATCCGCTCGCGCGTGGGCTCGTTCCCGTAGGCGATCAGGTACGGCTTCACGGCCTTGTACGCCTCGAAGAACGGGTCCATGTCGACGTAAAGGTCCTTGAGCGTGGTCAGGCCCTTGATCGGCGCGATGGTGATCGTCGTCTTCTTGCCGTCCTGCGACAGCAGGTCCTTCATGAGGACCTTGCACGCCAGCCGGTTGATGCCGTTGATCTGCATCGCGTCGGAACCGCAGACGCCGTGCGCGCACGAGCGCCGGAACGAGAACGTCCCGTCGATGTAGTCCTTCACGTAGAAGAGCAGGTTCAGCAGCCGGTCGGTGCGCTGCGCCGGGACGTCGTAGGACTCCCAGTGCGGCTCGTTGTCGATCTCGGGGTTGAACCGGAGGATCTTCAGCGTGACGGTGATCGGCGTGTGGTCGGAGGACACGGCCTCCGACTTCTCGGGGGTTGCCGTGGTCATCAGTACTTCCGCTCCATCGGTTCGTAGCGGGTGAAGGTCACCGGCTTGTAGTCCAGGCGGACGTCGGCGGTGAGACCTTCGCCCTCCTTGTAGGCCATGGTGTGCCGCATGAAGTTCGTGTCGTCGCGGTTCGGGTAGTCCTCGCGCGCGTGCCCGCCGCGGGATTCCTTGCGCGCCAGGGCGCCGACGACCAGGACCTCGGCGAGTTCGAGCAGGAAGCCCAGCTCGACGGCTTCGAGGACGTCGGTGTTGTACCGCTTCCCCTTGTCCGACACGGTGATCCGGCTGTACCGCTCCTTCAGCGCCTGCACGTCGGTCAGCGCCTGCTTGAGCGTGTCCTCCGTGCGGTACACCGAAGCGTGCGAGTCCATCGTCCGCTGCAGTTCGGTGCGGATGTCGGCGACGCGCTCGTCACCGTGCTCCGACAGCAGCAGCGCCAGCTGGTCCTCGACGACCTTGGTCGGGTTCTCCGGCAGCTCGATGTGCTCGTGCGCCAGCGCGTACTCGGCGGCCGCGATGCCGGCGCGACGGCCGAACACGTTGATGTCGAGCAGCGAGTTGGTGCCGAGCCGGTTCGAGCCGTGCACGGACACGCACGCGACCTCGCCGGCGGCGTACAAGCCGGGGATGACGTTCTCGTTGTCCCGCAACGCTTCGCCGTGGATGTTGGTCGGGATGCCGCCCATCACGTAGTGGCAGGTCGGGAACACGGGCACCGGCTCGGTGACCGGGTCGACACCCAGGTACGTCCGCGAGAACTCCATGATGTCCGGGAGTTTCGCGTTCAGCGTCTCTTCCGGGATGTGCGTGACGTCGAGGACGACGTAGTCCTTGTTCGGCCCGCAACCGCGGCCCTGCAGCACTTCCTGCACCATCGACCGGGCGACGATGTCACGCGGCGCGAGGTCCTTGATGGTGGGGGCGTAGCGCTCCATGAACCGCTCGCCGTCGGCGTTGCGGAGGATGCCGCCCTCGCCGCGCACGGCCTCGGAGATGAGGATGCCGAGCCCGGCCAGGCCTGTCGGGTGGAACTGGAAGAACTCCATGTCCTCCAGCGGCAGGCCCTTGCGGAAGATGATGCCGAGGCCGTCACCGGTGAGGGTGTGCGCGTTCGACGTCGTCTTGAAGATCTTGCCAGCGCCGCCGGTGGCGAACACGATCGACTTCGCCTGGAAGACGTGCAGCTCGCCGGTCGCCAGCTCGTAGGCCACGACGCCGGAGGCGGCCGGGTTGCCGTTTTCGTCCGGGGTCAGTACCAGGTCGAGTACGTAGAACTCGTTGAAGAACTCCGTGCCGTGCTTGACGCAGTTTTGGTACAGCGTCTGCAGGATCATGTGCCCCGTGCGGTCCGCGGCGTAGCAGGCGCGGCGCACCGCGGCCTTGCCGTGGTCACGGGTGTGCCCGCCGAAGCGGCGCTGGTCGATCTTGCCTTCGGGCGTCCGGTTGAACGGCAGGCCCATCTTCTCGAGGTCGAGGACCGCGTCGATGGCTTCCTTCGCCATGATCTCGGCGGCGTCCTGGTCGACCAGGTAGTCGCCGCCCTTGATCGTGTCGAAGGTGTGCCACTCCCAGTTGTCCTCTTCGACGTTCGCCAGCGCGGCGCACATGCCGCCCTGTGCGGCGCCAGTGTGCGAACGCGTCGGGTAGAGCTTGGTGAGGACCGCGGTGCGGGCACGCTGGCCGGATTCGATGGCCGCGCGCATGCCGGCGCCACCGGCGCCGACGATCACCACGTCGTACTTGTGGAACTGCATTGAGGACTCCGCTTTGAACGTGTGGTGGGGCGTCAGTTGGCCGAGATACCGGGATCGAAGGTGAAGATCACCATCGTGCCGACGGCGAGGATCAGCACCATCGAGACGTAGAGCACGATCTTCAGCCAGAACCGGGTGCTGTCCTTGCGGGCGTAGTCGTCGATGATCGTGCGCAGGCCGTTGCCGCCGTGGATCTCGGCGAGCCAGAGCATCGACAGATCCCAGAACTGCCAGAACGGCGAGGCCCAGCGGCCGGCGACGAAGCCCCAGTTGATGCGGTGCACGCCGCCGTCGAGGATGTTCATGATGAACAGGTGGCCGAGCACCAGCACGATCAGGGCGAGGCCCGAGATGCGCATGAACAGCCAGCTGTAGAGCTCGAAGTTGCTGCGGCGGGCAGCGGGGCGCTTCGGCGAACGCGGCTTGTCGAGTGCGAGAACTTCGGTTGCCATGGTCAGTGCCCCCCGAACATAACTTCGACGGTGCGCTTCATCATGAAGAAGGCACCGGGAATCATCACCACGACCCAGATGGCCAGGATGGTCCAGAGCATCGGCTTCTGGAACTTCGGTCCCTTTTCCCAGAAGTCGACCAGCATGACCCGGATGCCGTTGAGCGCGTGGAACAGCACCGCGCCGACGAGGCCGACCTCGAGGAGGTTGACCAGCGGGGTCTTGTAGGTCTCGATGACCTCGTTGTACGTGTCCGGCGACACGCGCACGAGCGCGGTGTCGAGCACGTGCACGAAGAGGAAGAAGAATGTCAGCACGCCGGTGATGCGGTGCAGCACCCAGGACCACATACCGGGGTCGCCCCGGTAGAAGGTCCCCTGCCGGCGTGAGGCACCCGCCCGATCGCTCGCGGCCGCCTCAGTGGCGGTGCTAGCCGTGGTGGACATCGGTGAACGGCCTCCAACGTCATGGCTTGGGCCCGCTGACCGCTGGTTTCCGCGCCTGCCGCCGGGACGTCCACCTGGGGACGGCTCCGGCGACGGTGCCGAGATCATGGTCATCGAGCGTGGATGAAAAGGATGCTAGACCCGCACCTCACGGTGGGCTCACCTCCGGGTTCCTCTGTGTGATGGACCAGACATCGGGGCCCTCGCACGATCGAGTGACGCGGGCCGGTAACTCACCGGTTCGTCCACTGTGGACGCGCGAGCGGCCGACCGGAGCGTCTGAACGGTGTGTGACGATCTTCGGCGCGTCACGCGGCCCGGGGGCCGCGCACTGCCTGCGATTACTCCATTCCGATCACCGTGCGTACTCCGTTCGTCGCGCTTACGACTCATGAGTAAACGTTTGTGTTACGTAGCGTGCCTTTCCTATGGCAGCAAAGCGGCCGTTAGGTACCGTTCCTCGGTCGAACCCGGCAGTGTCGCCGGGTCGCTTTCTTCGGACCATCCGCTGGATCAGCGGGGAGGGAGACACACGTTGCGTCGCATGCGTGGAACCGCGCTGGCCGCCGCGACCTTGGCCGGTGCTCTGGTACTGGCCGGGTGCGCGAAGGATTCGGGTGGGGGGAACAACAACAACGCGAGCTCCGGGGACCAGTCCGCCAGCTGCGTGACGGCGCCGAAGCCGCCCGCCGCGGCGGCCGCCTCGACCAGCTCCAGCCAGGCCGGTGAGAAGGTCGACGGCAGCAAGCTCAAGGTCGCGCTGGCCTTCGACGTCGGCGGCCGTGGCGACGCGTCGTTCAACGACTCCGCCGCCGCCGGTACCGACAAGGCGAAGGCCGAACTCGGCGTCACCTCGGTGACCGAGAGCACCGCCGCCGCGACCGAGGACGAGGCCGCGAAGTCGCAGCGTCTCGACCAGCTCGCTTCGCAGGGCTTCAGCCCGGTCATCGCGGTCGGCTTCGCCTACGCCAAGGCCGTCGGCGCCATCGCGCCGAAGTACCCGAACACCCAGTTCGCGATCGTCGACGACGACTCCGTCAAGGCGCCGAACGTCACCCCGCTCGTCTTCGCCGAGGAGCAGGGCTCGTTCCTGGCCGGTGTCGCCGCCGCCTACAAGTCCAAGAAGTGCCACGTCGGCTTCGTCGGTGGCGTGAACACGCCGCTGATCCAGAAGTTCGAGGCCGGCTTCCTCCAGGGCGTGAAGGCCGCTTCGAGCAAGGCCAAGATCGAGGACGAGTACCTCACCCCGGCCGGTGACTTCTCCGGGTTCCAGGACCCGGCGAAGGGCAACGTGAAGGCCGCCGCGCAGATCGCCAAGGGCGCGGACGTGATCTACCACGCCGCCGGCGCCTCCGGTAAGGGCGTCTTCGAGGCCGCGAAGTCGAACAACGCCATGGCCATCGGTGTCGACTCCGACCAGTACAACCAGAAGACGGTCGAGGCGTCGAAGGACGTCATCATCACCTCGATGCTCAAGCGCGTCGACGTGGCGGTGTTCGACTACCTGCGCGCGCTGGCGAAGGGCGACCTGACGACCCTGCCGAAGCGGTTCGACCTCAAGGTCGACGGCATCGGCTACGCCACCTCCGGTGGCAAGGTCGATGACATCAAGGACGTCCTCGACGGCTACAAGGCGCAGATCGTCTCCGGGGCGATCACCGTTTCCGACAAGCCGCAGAAGTAAGCTTCGCCAGGTACGGGGCTCGGGAGGGTAACCCCTTCCGAGCCCCAACCTGTTTACCCAGAACTGGATGGCTTTTTCATGAGCGCTCCCCAGGCCGAGGTCACCGACGCCCCCGACCGGGGTGAACCGGCCGTGCAGCTGACCGGGATCACGAAGCGATTCCCCGGTGTCGTTGCCAACTCCGACGTCAACCTCACCGTCACCAAGGGCGAGGTGCACGCCGTCTGCGGCGAGAACGGCGCGGGCAAATCGACCCTGATGAAGATCCTCTACGGCATGCAGCAGCCGGACGAGGGCGACATCGCGATCAACGGCGAACCGGTGAAACTGCGCAACCCGCAGGACGCCATCAAGACCGGGATCGGGATGGTCCACCAGCACTTCATGCTGGCCGACAACCTGACCGTCGGGGAAAACGTCTTCCTCGGCGCGGAGAACCTGCACGGCATCGGCCGCGCGGCGAGGGCGAAGCTGGCGGAACTCGCCGAACGCGTCGGCCTGCGCGCCCGCCCGGACGCGCTGCTGGAAGAGCTCGGCGTCGCCGACCGCCAGCGCGTGGAGATCGTCAAGGTGCTCTACCGCGGCGCGCGGATCATCATCCTCGACGAGCCCACCGCGGTGCTCGTGCCGCAGGAGGTCGACGCGCTGTTCGAGACCGTCCGCGCCATGCAGAAGGACGGCTTCACCTTCATCTTCATCTCGCACAAGCTCGACGAGGTGCGCGCGATCGCCGACACGGTCACCGTGATCCGCCGCGGCACCACCGTCGGCACGGCGGATCCGAAGACGATCACCTCACGTCAGCTGGCCGAGATGATGGTCGGCACGGAGCTGCCCAGCCCGGAGACCCGCGAGTCGACCGTCACCGATCGGGACGTCCTCCGCCTGGACGACGTGTGCCTGAGCGTCGAGGGTTCCGAGCGGAACGTGCTCGACCACATCTCCTTCACCGTGCACGCGGGCGAGGTGCTCGGGATCGCCGGCGTCGAGGGCAACGGCCAGACCGAACTCGTCGAGACGATCATGGGCATGCGCAAGGGCGGCGGCCGGATCGAACTGACCGAGGTCGACGGCAAGGTCGTCGAACTGCACAAACTGGGGACGCTCGCTCGCCGCGAGGCCGGGATCGGCTACATCGCCGAAGACCGCACGCGGCACAGCCTCCTGCTCACACAACCCTTGTGGGTCAACCGGATCCTCGGCTACCAGACCCGCAAGCCGGTCGCGAAAGGACAGTTGCTCGACATCGACGGCGCGCGGGAGGACACCCGCCGCATCGTCGAGGAGTACGACGTCCGCACACCGGGTATCGACGTCCCGGCCGCCGCGCTTTCGGGTGGCAACCAGCAGAAGCTGATCGTCGGGCGCGAGCTTTCCGGCGACCCGGTACTGCTGATCGCGTCGCATCCGACGCGCGGTGTCGACGTCGGCGCGCAGGCGCTGATCTGGGAACAGATCCGCCAGGCGCGTGCCGCGGGACTGGCCGTCCTGCTGATTTCGGCCGACCTCGACGAGCTGATCGGGCTTTCCGACACCATCCAGGTCATGCTGCGCGGACGACTGGTCGGCGAGGCCGACCCCGCCACCGTGACCCCGCAGGAACTGGGCTCCGCGATGACGGGTGCCTCCGAAGACACTGAAGAAGGTGCAGCGTGAGTAGCTGGCGTACGAGGCTGCTGCCGCCTCTGCTCGCGATCGTTTTCGCGGTCATCCTGACGGCCATCGCGCTGATCATCTCGGGCGCGGATCCGCTCCAGGCCTACGGCACGATGATCGGCCAGCTCTTCAAGGGCTCGACGGCCGTCGACACGGTGAACCTCGCGACGGTCTACTACCTGTCCGGGCTCGCGGTGGCCATCGGCTTCCAGATGAACCTCTTCAACATCGGTGTCGAGGGCCAGTACCGGTTCGCCGCCATCGTCACCGCCATCATCGGCGGGGCGCTGCAACTGCCGCCGGTGATCCACGTGATCGCGATCCTGATCGTCGCGGTGGCGAGCGGCATGCTCTACGCGGCCATTCCCGCCGTGTTGAAGGTGACCCGCGGCGTTTCCGAGGTCATCTCGACGATCATGCTGAACGCGATCGTCGGCGGCATCGTGGCGTTCCTGGTCAACGCGGACCAGTTCGGCGTGCAGACCGGCAACAACATCGCCACCCGCGAGATCGCCGAAACCGGCCGGATCCCCGGAATCCCGATCGGGTCCGGCGAGCTGTTCGGCTTCGTGGTCATCGCGGCGCTGATCGGCGGGGCCTACTGGTTCATGCTCAACCGGACCCGGTTCGGCTTCGAGCTCAAGGCCTCCGGTGAATCGACGACGGCCGCCGCGGCGGGTGGTGTCAACGCCAAGAAGATGACGCTGATCGCGATGCTGCTTTCCGGTGGTGTCGCCGGCCTGGTCGCGATGCCGGAACTGCTCGGCCGCGACTTCAGCTACGGCATCACCTCGACCCAGATGTACGGCTTCACCGGTATCGCGGTCGCCCTGCTCGGGCGTAACCACCCGGCCGGGATCGCGCTGGGCGCCCTGCTGTGGGCGTTCCTCGACCGGTCCGCCGTTTCGCTGGAACAGATCAACGTGTCCAAAGAGATCGCCACGATCATGCAGGGCGTGATCGTGCTGTCGGTCGTCATCGCGTACGAGATCGTGCGCCGCGCGGACCTGGCCGCCGAGCAACGCCGCGTGGGTCGCGCGCTGGCGGGTAACGGCCGCAAGGGTTCCAGCGTGTCCGAGGGAGGTGCGGTGTGACCACCGCGGACGTTCTATCGCCCAACACCGGCGGCACCACCATGCCGGTGAAGCCGCCGAAGCGGCGCATCCCGGGCTGGCTCAAGGGCGCCATCTGGGGCCTGCTGGCGGTCGGTGTGCTCGCGATCGCGTCGTACGCCACCGGCGTCAACACGCTGACCTCGACCAACACCGCGCACACCGCGCTGCGGCTGGCCCTGCCGATCCTGCTGTGCGCGCTCGGCGGTCTCTGGGCCGAACGCGCGGGCGTGATCAACATCGGCCTCGAAGGCATGATGATCCTCGGCACCTGGGGCGCCGCGTGGGGTGCGTACCACGGCGGTGTCTGGGCCGGGCTGATCGCGGCGGTCGTGTTCGGCGCGCTCGGCGGGCTGCTGCACGCCGTCGCGACGGTGACCTTCAACGTCAACCACATCGTCTCCGGTGTGGCGATCAACCTGCTCGGCCTCGGTGTCGCGAAGTACCTGGCGAACCTGGTGTTCACCCCGCTTTCGGGGAACCCGCGCCAGTCGCCGCCGGTGCCGAAGTTCGACACCTACTCGGCGACCTTCCTCTCGGACTGGTTGTCGGATCTGGAAAAGATGCAGCGTGTCTTCATCTCGGATCTGGCCGGCATCCTGAACGGCTTGATCACCGAGGTCGCGCCGTTGACGATGATCGCGATCGCGCTGGTGCCGATCAGCTATTTCGTGCTGTGGCGCACGCGGTTCGGCCTGCGGCTGCGGTCCTGCGGTGAGAACCCGGTCGCGGCCGAGTCCCTCGGTGTGAAGGTCTACCTGCACAAGTACGTCGCCATGATCATCTCCGGTGGGCTCGCCGGAATGGGTGGCGCGTCGCTGGTGCTGCTCGCCGGTGGTGCGGACTACCTGGAGAACCAGACCAACAACCGCGGGTACATCGGCCTCGCGGCGATGATCTTCGGCAACTGGCGGCCGGGTGGCCTGCTCGGCGGCGCGGCGCTGTTCGGGTACGCGGACGGTCTCCAGCTCGCCGGTGGCGGCACCGCGGTGCTCGCGCTGCTGTACGGCGCGGTGATCCTGCTGGCCGTGATCGTGGCGGTGCAGCTGTTCCGCCGTCAGTGGATCGCCTCCGCGCTCGGCGTCGTCGGCGCCGCCGCGCTGTACGCGATCTACTGGACCAACGACGACCTGCCCAGCGACCTCATCCCGTACACCGCGCACTTCGTGACGCTGATCGTGCTGGCGGTGGCCTCACAGCGGCTGCGGCCGCCCAAGGCGATCGGCGCCACCTATCGGCGAGGTGAGGACTGACATGGCTGAGTACGACTGGGAAGCCTTGCGGGCTCAGGCCATCGAGGCGGCGAAGTCGGCGTACGCGCCGTACTCGGGCTTGCACGTCGGTGTCGCCGCGGTGGTGGACGACGGCCGGATCGTCGTCGGCTGCAACGTCGAGAACGCCTCGTACGGCTTGGGAATGTGCGCGGAATGCACGATGGCGGGGCAGCTGCGGCTGACCGGCGGCGGCAAGCTCGTCGCCGTCGCGTGCCGCAGCGGCGCCGGTGATCTGCTGATGCCGTGCGGGCGCTGCCGTCAGATCCTGTTCGAGCACGGCGGTTCCGACTGTCTCGTGGACACCCCGAGCGGCATCCTGCCGATGTCGGCGGTGCTGCCGGACGCGTTCGGGCCGGACGACCTGCCGTGAGCGCGTTCGCCGCCGTCGACGTCATCCGCGCGAAGCGGGACGGCGGACGGCTGTCCGACGAACAGATCGACTGGACGATCGACGCGTACACACGTGGCGACATCGCCGAGGAACAGATGGCCGCGCTCGCGATGGCCATCTTCCTGCGAGGCATGGACTCCGGCGAGATCGCACGCTGGACCGGCGCGATGATCTCGTCGGGGGAGCGGCTCGATCTGAAGGTCAGCCGTCCGACGATCGACAAGCATTCGACCGGCGGGGTCGGCGACAAGATCACGCTCCCGCTGGCGCCGCTCGTCGCGGCCTGCGGCGCGGCGGTGCCGCAGCTGTCCGGGCGCGGGCTCGGGCACACCGGCGGGACGCTGGACAAACTGGAGTCGATTCCGGGCTGGCGTGCCGCTTTGTCGACATCGGAGATCGTCCGGCAGCTCGAAGACGTCGGCGCGGTGGTCTGCGCGGCCACTTCCGGGCTGGCTCCCGCCGACAAGAAGCTGTACGCACTGCGGGACGTGACCTCGACGGTGGAGTCGATCCCGTTGATCGCGAGCTCGATCATGAGCAAGAAGATCGCCGAGGGTTCGGCCGGGCTGGTGCTCGACGTGAAGACGGGTTCGGGTGCGTTCATGAAGACGCTGCCGCAGGCCCGTGAGCTCGCGCGGACGCTGGTGGAGATCGGGACCGCGCACGGCGTCGCGACGACGGCGCTGATCACGGACATGAACGTGCCGCTGGGATATGCGGTCGGGAACGCGATCGAGGTCGCGGAGTCGGTCGAGGTGCTGCGCGGCGGCGGCCCGGCTGACGTCGTCGAGCTGACGGTGGCTTTGGCGCGGGAAATGCTGTCGCTGGCCGGATTGTCCGATGTGGACCCGGCCGAGGTGCTGGCTTCCGGTCGGGCTTACGAGACTTGGTGCCGGATGATCTCCGCTCAGGGCGGGGATCCGGAGGCTGCTTTGCCGCGGCCTAAGCACGTGCACGTGGTTCCGGCGCCTTCGGACGGCGTCTTGTCGTCTCTGGACGCCTACTCGGTCGGGGTCGCCGCTTGGCGGCTCGGGGCTGGGCGGGCGCGCAAGGAGGATCCGGTGCAGGCCGCGGCCGGTGTGCTGTGCCTGGCGAAGCCGGGCGATGCCGTGTCGGCCGGGCAGCCGCTGCTGGAGCTGCACACCGATACGCCGGACGCTGTTCCTTCGGCTCTCGCTGCGCTCGAAGACGCCTACGCCGTCTCCTCGGAGGCCCCGGCCTCCGCTCCGCTCGTCCTGGAGACCGTGCGGCCCTGACCTGCGTTTAGCGGGCTAAACGCGATCCGATGCGGCCTAGGTACATGAAGGCCCCCTTCCTTGCGCCTAGGTACAGGAAGGGGGCCTTCATGTACTTCGGCTCGCGGGACCGCCCGACCTGCGTTTAGCGGGCTAAACGCGATCTGTGCGATGGGAGGGGGCGTTCGGGTACGGCCCCTGGCCCGGCGACGTTGCGAAAGCCACTTTCGCAACCTTCAAGGT
>NZ_JBHXIB010000044.1:0-18026 GCF_042723975.1 Amycolatopsis sp. NPDC058340
TTCGCAACCTTCAACGTTGCGAAAGTGGCTTTCGCAACACGGCCGCGCGGCCCAGGTTGCGGCGCCAGGACGCAGGACTTACGCACGTTTGCGCAGTTCAGAGCCCGAGAACGGCTCGATGTCGCCAGTGGCGAGACACACCCTTGAGGCCGCCCGCGCCCTGGCCGCCTACCCCCTTGAGGCCAAATAGTCTTTTTGGACTATACTGATTGGACTCGATCGGAGAAGCATCCATGCGAACCCTCACCATCCTCGGGCTGGCCGTGCTGCGACTGCTCAGCCAGCAACCCCAGCACCCCTACGAAGTCCGGCAGCGCTTGCGGGAACAAGGACTCGATCACTTGATCAAGGTCACCCACGGCGCGCTCTATCACGCGTTCGACGTGCTCACGAAGGCCGCGCTGATCGAAATGGTCGAGACCACCCGGGAGGGCAAGCGCCCGGAGCGGACGGTCTACGCGATCACCGACGAAGGACGCGAAGTCGCCCTCGAACGGCTACGGGAGCTGCTGTCCACGCTCCAGCCGGAGTACCCGACCTACTGCGCCGCGCTCGCCTTCATGTCGATGCTCTCCAAGGAGGACGCGGTCGCGCGGCTGGAGCATCGGGCCGTGCTGCTGGAGGCGTCGCTGGCGTCGGCGACGGCGGGGAGCGACGCGCTGGTCAAACGCGGCGTGGCGGCGATCGACATCGTCGAGATCCGGCACCTGCAAGCACATCTGCGCGCCGACCTGGACCTGACGCGCGCGATCGTCGAGGACATCCACGAGGGCCGCCTGGACTGGCGGCCCGGCGAACAGCCGACCGAAAAGAAAGCGGACGGATGAGAAAACTGCGGGGAAATCCCTGGGCCGTGCTCGTGGCCCTTTGTCTCGGATTCTTCATGACCTTGCTCGACACGACGGTCGTCGGCGTCGCGATCCCGAACATCGTCGAGCGGCTGGGCACGTCCTACAACGAGGTGCTCTGGGTCAGCAACTCCTACGTCCTGGTGCTGGCGGTCTTCCTGATCACCGGCGGCAGGCTCGGCGACCTGTTCGGGAAACGCGGCGTCTACCTCGCCGGGGTCGCGGTGTTCACGCTCGCGTCCCTGCTGTGCGCGCTGGCGCGGGACCCCGGCCAGCTCATCGCGGCCCGTACGCTGCAAGGCCTCGGCGCCGCTTTGCTGATCCCGCAGACGATGTCGATCATCATGAGCGTCTTCCCGCCGGAGCGGCGCGGAACCGCGCTGGGCGTCTGGGGCGCGGTGGCCGGCGTCGCCACCATCACCGGGCCGCCGCTGGGTGGCTTCCTCGTCGGCGCGCTCGACTGGCGCTGGATCTTCACCGTCAACGTGCCGCTGGGCATCCTGATCCTGGTGTTCGCACCGATGATCATCCCGGCGGGGGCCAAGCCGCCGAGGACCGGCCGGTTCGACGTGCCCGGCGCGGTGCTGGTGATCCTCGGCCTGTCCTGCTTGGCGTTCGGCCTCCAGGAGGGCCAGCGCTACGGCTGGGGGACGGTCTGGTCCTTCGTGAGCATCCCGCTGCTGCTGGTGCTGGGCGTGGCACTGCTGGTCGCGTTCGGCTTCACCCAGCGCAGGCCCGGCACGCGGGCGCCCATGGTGCCGTTCGCGCTGCTGACCAACCGCAACTTCAGCCTGATGAACGCCAGTGCCATCGGATTGTCGGTCGGCATCATGAGCATGGCGATCGGCTTCCAGCTCTACGCGCAGTCGGTGCTGGGCTTCTCGGCGCTGGCCGCGGGCATGATCAGCCTGCCGATGTCGGCGATCTCCGTGGTGCTCGGCCCGTACGCGGGCAGGCTCAGCGACAAGGTCGGCGGCAAGCCGATCGTCGTCACCGGCCTGCTGCTGTTCGGCCTCGGCCTGCTGATCTTCTCCGTGATGTCCACTGTGGACAGTACGGTGTGGACGTTGCTGCCCGCGATGGTCGTGATGGGGCTGGGCCTCGGCGCCACGTTCGCACCGCTGACCACGGTGGCCATGTACGACGTGCAGCCGATGATGGCGGGTTCGGCGGCCGGCGTGCTGAACGCGACGAGGCAGATCGGCGCGGTGCTCGGCACCGCCGGTTTCGGTGTGCTGCTGCAGAATCAGCTCGTCGGCAACCTGGTGACACGCGCCGAGTCGGTGGCCGCGACGCTGCCTCCCGAGGTGCGCGGGGAATTCGTCGACGGAGTACGGCGCGCCACCGGCAGCGGCCTGGACTTCGCCGATCTGCAGGCGGGCACCGCCGTGCCGGTCCCGAGCGGGGCCACCCCGGCCGTCGCCAAGCAGATCACGGCGGCGGCGAACGAGGTGTTCTCCGGCGGTTACGTCGCGGCCATGCACGGCGCGATGGTCCTGCCGATCGCCGCCGTGCTCGTCGGCGCGGTCTGCGGGCTGCTGGCCGAACGCAGGCGGCCACCGGCGCCTGCCGCGCCCGACGGCACGGCGGAACAGCTCTCCGCTCCGGCGCGCTAGGGCAAAAAACCCCTCTTGACCTGGGTCGCGGCGCGAGACGATGCTGGGAGTCTTGTCTGCTTTTCCGGAGGGGAACAATGCGACGACTCTTCGTGCTTCTCTGCGCCCTTTTCCTGACCGCGACAGCCGTCCCCGCGTGGGCCGATACGCCGTCCGATCCGGTCACCGGCGAAAGACCCCCGCTGGGGATCACCTGGGCGACCGGGGATCCCTACTGCGTCTACCAGTACGGCGAGAACGCCGTGAAGGCCGCGGCGGATCAGCTGGTGAGCTCGGGGCTGCGTGACGCCGGGTACGAGTACGTCATGCTCGGCGACTGCTGGCAGGCGGCCCAGCGCGACGCCGACGGCAAGCTCACCGCCCGCGCCAGTTTCCCGTCGGGCATCCCGGCGCTGGTGGACTACGTGCACTCGCGCGGGCTCAAGATCGGTTTCTACAGCGGCACGGGCGCGACGACCTGCAGCCGCCAGGCGGCGGGCTCGCTCGACCACGAAGACCTCGACGCCCGGACCTTCGCCGACTGGGGCGCGGATTACCTGCGCTACGACACTTGCTACAGCGTCAACGGTGACGCACCCGCGCGGGTCAGGAAGATGGCGGACGCGATCAAGCGCACCGGCCGTCCGATCACCCTCGAAGTCGACGACTACGACCGCGACCAGAAGCCGTGGCTGTGGGCGCGGGCGGCGGGCGCGCAGGTGTGGCGCACCTACAAGAACGCGACCTTCACCTTCGGCTACTCGACGGGCAGTCTCGACGAGCAGTACGGGCTCGACGGCTACAAAGGACCGGGCGGCTGGAACATGCCGGGCTCGTTCACCTTCAGCTACCTCGACACCGCTGAGCGCCAAGCGAAACTCGGGCTGTGGGCCGTGCTCAACGCGCCGCTGGTCGCCGACATGGCGCTGACGGCCGACACCACGCTCCCGGCCGCCGAGATGAGCAACCGCGACATCATCGCCGTCCAGCAGGATTGGGCGGGTGTCGCCGGGCACAAGGTCCGCGACACGGGCTGGACCGAGGTGTGGACGAAGCCGATGTCCGACGGCTCGGCCGTCCTGGTGCTGTTCAACCGCGGCGAGCTGGCCGCGCCGATCACCACCTCCGTCGCCGACGCCGGGCTCCCCGCCGCGTCCGGGTATCGCGTGCGCGATCTGTGGACGGGCGACGAGACCGTGACGACCGGCGCGCTCGGCGGCATCGTCGGGCGGCACGCCGCCACCGTGCTGCGGGTGTGGCCGTCGAACGTGACCGCCGCGCCGCGGACGTCGCTGACCGTCGACCTGCCCGACTCGGTGCCGCCGTCGCAGCCGGTGACCACCACGGTCAGGTTCACCAACTCCGGCACGACGCCGGTCACCGGAGCACACCTGCGCTTGACCGCGCCCGCGCAATGGCGGTTCGACGGCCCCGCGGAAGCGACCACCGAGACCGTCGAACCCGGTGACACCTGGGAGACCGCGGTGACACTGCGTCCGGTTTCGACCGCAACCGAGCCGTTCAAGATGCCGGCCACGGTGACGTACACGACGGCGCAGGGCCCGCGGACCGCGACCGCGTCGGCCGAGTCGCCGCTCATGCTCGCGCCGAACCCGCCTTACACCAACGGATTGCTCAGCACGCTTCCGTGGATCTCCACGGAGAACGGCCTCGGACCGGTCGAGCGGGACAGCGTCGACAACGGCCATCCGTTCACCATCAACGGCAAGGTCGAAACGCGCGGCGGGCTGGGCGCGCACGCGCCTTCGGTCGTGCGGTACTACCTCGGCGGCAAATGCAAGCAGTTCACCGCGACCGTGGGTATCGACGATCGCGGGCCGAACGGGACGCTCGGGTTCCGGGTGCTCGGTGACGGCGTCGAACTGGAGGCGACGGGGAACATGCGGCACGGGGACGCCGCGCAGCGTCTCGTCGTGCCGCTGACTGGCGTGCAGGTGCTCGTACTCGCCGTCGACGACGCCGGCGACGGCTCCGCCGGGGACTGGGGCGACTGGGTGAACCCGTACATCAGCTGCTGAGGGTGGTAGGTCCGTGAAGGCCTCCTTGAGGGACCCTGGGTCCCTCAAGGAGGCCTTCACGGAACATCAGGACCCCGGCGTCTGGCCCGGACGCAGAATGTCGCCGCACGAGCGCAGATGCGCGACCGAGTTGACCGCGACGACCTTCTGGGTCTCGGTGGTGACGTAGTTCCGCGCCGCGGCGAGAAGAGCGGGATCCCGCACGAGATCCTTGCGCACCCAGACCCCGACGTCGCCGAACGCCGCCGGGCCCCGCGGGCTGCGGTAGAGCACCTCGTACTCCTGCTCGAACCGCGGGTCCTGCGCGAAACCGAGTGTGGTGTCCCAGGTGCCGATGAGCGAGATCAGCTCCGGCCGGGCCACGTCGAAGACGTAGCGGCGTTCTCCGGCGAAATCGGCGGTGCGGAGATAGTCGGCGATGACGCGGTCGGCGAGCCCGGCGAGGTCGATCACCTGGAGCCTGCTGACCAGCGCCATCCCGCCGAGGTCGATCACCCCGATCTTCGCGGAATCGGGCAGCTTCAACAGATCCGCCACGCCATTGGTCACCATCGCGTCGCGCTCGACGACGCTGCAGAACGGCGTTTTCGGTGTGTCGCGGTAGTTCTTGCCCTGGGTGTGGAAGCCGCTCACCGACGACGCCGCCGCGACGACGAGCGTGATCGCCAGCAGGACACGGCCCCGGACGCGTGCCCGGCGCAGGGTTTCGACGATCACGATCGTGCCGCCGAGCGTGCCGAGCGACCAGATCGGGGTGGCGAACCGCAACTGCCCCATCCAGTCGGCTTGCAGGACACAGAAGGCGATCACCGACAAGGCGAACGGGACCAGCAGCGCGACCATCGCCGCGCGGAGCTTGGACGGTTTCTGCATCACCAGCGCGAGGCAGACCACCGCAACCGCGACCAGCAACCAGCCCGCGTACTGGAGGACCGCTCCGGCCTTGGCGATGTCGTTGACGGTCGGCAGCGGCTGCGCCTTGGCGACCGCGGTGTTGGGCAGCAGGCGCCCGTACTCGATCCAGCGGAAGAGCAGGTAGCCGCCGAAGGGAACGACGAACCCGGCCGCGGACAGCAGTACCGCGCGGATGGCGGCGGGCACGCCGCCGCGGCGGGTGAACAGCGCGACCACGATCGGGAACGCGGCCGCGTAGATGACCCCGTCCGGACGGCTCAGCCCGGCGAGGGCGGCGAGCGCTCCCGCCGGCACGGCGATCTTCGCGGTCAGGAGCGTGCCGGAATCGACGCCGCACAGGATGACCACGGCGAGCGCGGTGGCCGTGAGCGCGTAGACGGAGTTCTCCAGACCGGAGAAGCACCAGATGACGAACGAGGGGTTTGCCGCGAGCGCCGCGCCGGCGATCAGGGTGACCAGGGCAGGCCGCGATGTCACGCGTTTCGCCGCGACGTACACCAGCACCAGGATGGCCGCGCAGCAGAGCAGCGCCAGCCCCTTGGGGAACAGGACGTAGTCGGGAATGCCGAAGATCGTGCCGCTGTCGAACAGGCCGAGCAGTTTGCCGAGTGCCAGCAGCACCATCCACAACGGGTTCGAGAAACCCTCGACGGGTTCCACCCCCGGCTGCAACACCGGCCCGAAGCCGTCGGCGAGGTTCCGGGAATACGCGAACGTGATGGCCGCGTCGTCGATCATCCAGTTGCCGTAGAAACTCGCGTGGACGGCGATCAACACCGTGCCGGCGACGACCGCCGCGAAGGCTCCCGCGAATGCCGGGAAACCCCGTCGGGACGGCGGCGCGCCGCCCTGTCTCAGCCGGTTTCCGGCGCGGCCCGGACCCGCCACCTTCGGCGGTCTGGCCAGCTCGACACTGCTCACTTGTGGAACCCCCATCGTCGCGGTTCGAGAATCCGGCGAACGCGCCACGGATTGCTCGAGAAACCCCATCGTCACTCAACAGATGATCCCGGCGGCAGAAAGCCGCACCGAAGATCATCACCCCGAATGGGGATTCTACAGGACGGAAAGATGATCTTTAATTCCAGCAGGTTAACTCGTGAAATCATTTCCGTTGCGGGTCGGCAGGTAATGGGAAAATCACTGAATCGCGTCGCGGCGGAAGGCGGCGCGATAGTCCCTTGGCCGCTGTCCCGTGTGCTTCGCGAAAAGGGCGGCGAACGTCCCCGGGTCCCGGTAGCCGACGGCGGCACAGATTCCGGCGACCGTGCGGTCCGTCGTCTCCAGGAGGTGGCGGGCGCGCCGGACCCGGGAGGACTGCAGGTATTCGAGCGGGCTCTGCCCGGCTTCCTCCGCGAACCGCCGCAACATCGTCCGGGTGCTGACGTTGAACCGTCCGGCGAGGGCGGCGAGGTCGTACCGGGCGGCCAGGTTCTGGTCGAGCCAGCGCATCACCGGGCGGGCGAACCCGTTGCCAGGCCGAGGAAGCAGCCGCGCGTCGACGTAAGGCGTCTGCGAAGACCGCGCGTCGTCGACCAGCGCCACCCGCGCCGTCGTCCGTGCCACGTCGGCGCCGCTGTGTTCCCGGATCAGTCCGAGCGCGAAGTCGTACATGGCGCTGAAAGCCGCCGTCGTCGTGACTCCCCTGTCGGTGACGACGAGGTGCTCAGGCTGGACACGGGCTTCAGGACGACGCCGAGCCAGCTCGTCCGCGAAGAGCCACGAGGTGGTGGCGCGGCGACGGTCGAGGAGCCCGGCCTCGGCGAGCAGGAACGCTCCGACGCAGATCGACACCACGACGTCACCCGCGGCCGAGTGGGAACGGATCGCTTCGATCTCTCCCGCGAGGTTCGCCAGTTTCGCGTCGACGTCCTGGCCGGGCGCGTGCTCGAATCCCGGTACGACGAGGACGTCGACCTCGCGCAGCGGCGAGACGGTCAACGTGACACCGCCCGACGCGACGACCCGGCGGCGGGGCGAGACGACGGAGACCTCGTACCCGGCCTGGTCCGGACCCGCGACGTACGCGGCCATGGTGAGCAGGTCGGGAACACCGAACACTTCGGACGCGAAACAGCCCGGGTACGCCAGGACACCGACTCGCAACACGTGGCGAGATTACCCCGGTATCCGGCGATCCGGCCCATTCCCCCGGCGGCCGCGCTGGTCGAAGCTGCGGTCATGAGCGAACACCTGGACGACGCGATCGCCGATTTCTCCCACCGCCGGCCGGAGGTGGACGGCGTGACGAAGACGGTTCACGTCGCGGGTTCCGGACCCGGCGTGGTGCTGATGCCGGAGATGCCCGGCATCAGTCCCGACGTCCTCCGGTTCGCGCGGTGGGTGCGGGACGCCGGGTTCACCGTCTACGTCCCCTCGCTCTTCGGCGTCGACGGCGCCTATCCCGCCGCCGAGGCCGGCGAGGAAGTGGTCCGCCGTGCCTGCGTCAGCGCCGAATTCCGGGCGTTCGCCGGCGGTGGCACCAGCCCCGTCACCCGGTGGCTGCGGGGACTCGCGCGGATCGCCCACGCGGAATGCGGCGGCCCCGGAGTGGGCGCGATCGGGCTGTGCTTCACCGGCAACTTCGCGCTCACCATGGCACTCGAACCCGCCGTCATCGCCCCCGTGGTCAACCACCCGTCACTGCCGCTGGACGACCCCGGCGGCCTCGAACTCGGCGACGAGGACGCGGCCACGCTCCGGGACCGGATCTCGCGCGACGGCCTGAAGGTGCTCGCCTACCGCTTCGAGGGCGACCGATGGTGCACCGGACAGCGGTTCGCCGCCTACCGGGCCCTCCTCGGTGACGCCTTCGACGGGCGTGTCCTGCCGGACAGCGCCGCGAACACCGACCCGCCACCGTTCTTCCGTGACGTGGTCGGCACGCCGCACAGCGTCGTCACCGCCCACCTCGTCGACGCCGAAGGCCATCCCACGGTGCGGGCCAGGGACGAGATCCTCGCCTTCCTCACCGAGCGCCTGGCGGCTCGGCGGTGAACGAACGGCTGGACGATGATAGAACGAAGATCATCCGGCCCCGGGAGGAGAACGACATGCCGGAACCGCGCCGAGCCGACGTCTCCGACCACAGCGCGATCGTCGACCGTGTCCAGCGATGGTGGGGCGACTCGCGCACCCCCGCCGAGGCACGCGAGCTCTCGCTGCTGCTCCCCAAGCTGTTCCTCCAGTTCTTCTCCGGCACGAGCCTGGTCCTGGAAGACGACGCCGGCATCAGGGCGTTCCTCATCGGGTTCCACGCCCCCGGCAACGACGTCGAGGCGTACATCCATTTCGTCGGCGTGGACCCGGAACTGCGCGGGCAAGGGACGGCGCGTCACCTGTACACGACCTTCTTCCGGCGCGCCGCCGAGGCGGGCCGCACGGAAGTCCGCGCGATCACCTCACCGGGGAACACCGGATCCATCGCGTTCCATCGCGCCATGGGGTTCACGCTCGAAACCGGCGACCGGGTGATCGACGGTCTTCCCGTGCACACCGGCTACGACGGTCCCGGCCAGGACCGCGTGTGCTTCTTCCGGAAGATCACCCGCTAGCCGTAGATGGAGGCCGCCCATTCCGGATGGTCGATGAACGGGTTGCGGTTGTGCTGGAACTGGTCGTGGATGACCTGGTTCCGGCGCTGCTCGGTGGCGTCGGGCGGGTCCTGGCCGTGCCAGCTCAGCAGCACCGAGATCCTGCCGATGTTGGGCTTGGAGCCGTTGTCGACGGCGTCGTTGGGTTCGAGATCGGGAAAGCCGTCGGTACCGTCGTAACGGACGCCCATGTACAGGATCATGCGCGCCACGTCGCCTTTGACCGCGTCCCGCGGCTCGAACGAGTCGTCGTCGGTCAGGTTCCCCGGAGCCTCCTCGACCGGCGAGCCGCCGGCGTCGAAGTCCTTGTTCCCGCGAGTGCTGTTGACCGAGGCGTCCTCCGCGCGCAAGTGATGCAGGTCGGTGCCCGGCCCGACGGCCGTGCCGAAGTCCCCGTGCGACTTGGCCCAGACATGTTCCCGGTTCCAGTCGTCGACTCCCCCGCCGTTGGCGGTCTTCGCCTGCGAACGGCCGCTGTAGAGCAGCACGACGTTCGCCTTGTTGGCGGGATCCTCGTCGGTGGCCCTGATCCCGTCCCACACCTGTTCGTACGTGAGTTTGGTGCCGGTGCTGATGATCTTGTGCAGCGCGGCCTTGAGTTCGGGGCCGGTCTTGCCCAGCGCGTCCTGGTAGTAGTCGTCACCGGACACCGGCTCCGCGAGGGCCGGTGGTGCGAACGCGAGCCCCGCCGCGGCGCCGAGCGCGAGGACGAACGGGATACGGCGGGTCGGCTGCATGCACAGTTCCTCTCCCCAGAGGCGCCGCCCCTGGCCGCCGTCCGCTCGACCGCACCCGGGCAACGCACTAGTCATCTAGTTGGAAAAATACTGTCATGGCTGTCAATAGCCGGTGACATCCGCGGCCGGTCACGCGACAATCGTCGTCCTGATCGCGAATCATTGGAGGGCCGCGTGGCCGAGCTGAGCGAGCAGATCCGCGACTGGGTCGCGGCACCGAACTTCTGGCATCTGGCCACGGTGAACCAGGACGGTTCGCCTCAGGTCTCCCCCATGTGGATCGACGTCGAAGGCGACCTCATCGTGTTCAACACGGCCATCGGCCGGGTGAAGGAGGAGAACCTGCGCCGCGATCCGCGCGTGTCGTTGTCCTGCCTGGACACGACGGATCCCTACGACCGCGTCGTGATCCACGGCCGGGCCGTCGAGTTCGTGGAAGGCGACGAGGCGGATCGCTGCATGGACCGGCTGGCGAAGAAATACGTCGGCACCGACCGGTTCGAATGGCGGATCCCGGGAGAACGGCGGGTGAAGGTTCTCGTCGAACCGACCCGGATCCGCCATGTCGTCGGCGTCGAACCTTTCCGGCGCGGACGTCTTTCCGGGCAAGGCTGAGCCAGGCGGCAGTGGTTCGAGACCGAGGCGACGCAACCGGAACACCCGCCCGCTCCGTCCTCGGCACATGAGATGGATCGCAGCGTGTCTTCTCCTGGTCCTGACGGGATGTGGTTTCGGCACGGGCCAGGTGAGGCTGGAGGCCTTCGTGGAACTCGGCTCGGCTCCCCTGCCGGCGGGCCCGAAGGCCGCGGAGCTGGGAACGGCCGAGGGACAGGAGTTCCAGCGCACACTGGAACGCGCCAAGAGCTCGAACCCCGGCGAAGTCCGTGCCGCTTTGTCGTTCGCACCGGCGGCCGATCGGCGCGCTTTCGCGTTCGTCAAGCCCGGCTGTGCCGAGGACGGCGCCGAACTGACCATCGAGCGCGACACGCTGACCGCGGAGCTCACCGGCGGGGAGAACGTCAACTGCGCTACGGCGAACTATTTCCTCACCGTCTTTTCCGTCGACCGTGACTCGATCCCGGCGACGCCGACGTTACGGTGACTCCGCCGCGCTAGTGGTTAACCGCACACCGCGTTCCTGAGACCCTTGACCTGAGGGCCGGGGAGGGAGCAGCGATGGTGGCGAAGCGCGGTTCGCAGCACCACTTGATCGTGGTGGCCGACGTAGAGGGCTTCGGGGATCGACGTCGGACAGGACCACACCAACGAGCGGTGCGCGACGGTCTCTACAAGGCCATAGAATCCGCTTTCGGTTCTGCTGGCGTGGTGTGGAGCGACTGCTACCACGAAGACCGCGGAGACGCGGTACTGGTACTCGTACCAGGTGAAGTCGACAAAGCGGTGTTCGTCGAGACGGTGCTACCAACTTTGGTGACGCGTCTTCGGGTGCACAACGACACTCACCCGGACACACAGCGAATTCGGTTGCGGATCGCCTTGCACGCCGGGGAAGTCGGATACGACGAGCACGGTGTCACATCGTCTTCGTTGACGCTAGCGTTCCGACTGTGCGACGCCCCGCCGCTGAAGATCGCGCTCGCCGCCTCGCCCGGCGTATTGGCGGTGATCGCGTCTGACTGGTTGTTCGACGATGTCGTCCGCCATACCCCCGGCGCCGCGCCCGCGACTTGGCGGGCCGTATCGGTCGAGGTCAAGGAAATCGTCACGAACGGCTGGATCACCCTGCCCGATCATCCCTACCCGGCCGCCTCGGATCGGGCGAGGGCAGCCCATCGAACGTCGCGTCCGGGACGTCCGAGTGCGGCTCCGGGAAGAGTTGTTCCCCGACAGCTTCCGGGATCGGTGCGGGATTTCACCGGGCGGGCGGAGCACTTGGCAGCACTCGACGCATTGATCCCGCCCGAGCCCGACCAGTACGACGAGCGACCGCGTTCAGTGGTGATCACCGCGGTCGACGGCGCGGGCGGAATGGGCAAGACCACTCTTGCGCTCCACTGGGCCCATCGAATACAGGATCGATTCCCCGATGGCACACTGCATGTGAACCTGCGTGGGTACGGTCCTGGAACTCCGGTCACCGCGGGCGAAGCCCTCAGCGGGTTCTTGCGGGCGCTGGGTGTCGCAGCACGTGCTATCCCTGCCGACGTCGACGCGCAGGCGGCCTTGCTGCGCTCCCTGCTCGCGGGTAAACGCACCCTCCTGGTGTTGGACAACGCCCACAGCGCGGAACAGATCCGGCCTCTACTGCCCGGCACAGCGGGCTGCATGGTGCTGGTCACCAGTCGCGACAGCCTCACCGGGCTCGTCGTCACCGACGCCGCCCACCGCCTCACCCTCGACCTGCTCGCTCCATCCGAAGCACTCGACTTGGTGACCGGCATTCTCGGCGTCGAGCGAGCCGCCACCGAACCTGACGCTGTCGCAGAGCTGATCCGACTGTGCGCACGGTTGCCGCTGGCACTGCGGGTCGCGGCCAGCCGTGCCGCCGCCCATCCGCATCTGAGAGTCGCCGACGTCGTCACAGAGCTGGCGGACGACCACACTCGTCTCGACGTCCTGAGCGAGTTCGCCGACGAGCGGGCCGCGGTCCGCGCGGTATTCGACTGGTCCTACCGTCGGCTTCCGCCGGAGCAGGCACGTCTGTTCCGGCGCCTCGGCCTGCACCCCGGCCCCGACATGTCCCTGCCCGCGGCCGCCGCGCTCGCCGAGCTGCCGCCTGCGGACACCCGTCCCCTGCTGGCCGCGCTGGCCGACGCGCATCTGATCGAACCCACCGCCGGCGGCCGATACCGGTTTCACGACCTACTACGCGCCTACGCTGCCGATCAGGCTCGCCGCTACGACACCGACGAAGAGCGGGACCGGGCAGTGGAAGCCGTGCTGACGTTCTACACCCATACGGCTCGCACCGCCGACCATCACCTCTATCCCTTGATCTCGCGAATACCTAAAGCCGTGGCAGTTCCTGACCACCCACATACCCTCGGCGATCTAGACGAGGCATGGACCTGGCTCACCACCGAACGCGCCAATATCCTGGCCGCACTCCAGCATTCTGCTCGCCGCCGGCTCGACCACCACACCATCCCCCTCGCACGCGCATGTCGCTTTCTCGGCTCTGCAGGAAGCCCGCATGAATCGATCGATGCGTACGAATCGGGGATCTCAGCAGCGAACCGAGCTGGCAACCGCGCACAAGAAGCCCGTCTCCTACTCAGCCGCGAGGAAATAGTCGCTGGTCTCGGCTGGTGGGACCAGGCTCACGCTGACCTGGATCGCGCGGCAGTGCTTGCCGGACAACTCGAAAACCCCGAACTTCAGACGCAAGCATTCAACGCTCAGGGGGTGTTGCTGCTGCGGCAGGGCCAGTTCGAGGAAGCCTTGCGATGGCTCGACCTCACTTTGCCACTGAGTCAGGGAATCGATACCGGACGTTGGGAGGCGGTGGTGGAAGGCAACCTCAGCGTTGCTCACCTCGGTCTAGGCCACGTTCAAGTCGCACTCGAGCATGCTGAACGGGGCTTGGATCTACGCCGTCAAGTCGGAGACATCACCGGTGAAGCATGGGCGTTGACGCACTTGGCGCGCACCTGGCATCAACTCGGCGATCCGGACAAGGCCATCGCCTTGTGCCGCGGCGCGATAGCCCTCGGCCACACCACACCACTCAACCGTCACAACACTGTCGCCGATCCGTTGGACGTTCTGGCGATCTGCCTCCACCAACTCGGCCGCACCGACGAAGCCATTACCTGCTGGCAAGAAGCAACCGCCGTGTACGACGACGCCGGCTACCCCAACAAGAGCGCCGAAGTCCGTCAGCGTCTCCACGACGCCGATCCCGGCGACGCCGACGTTACGGTGACTCCGCGATGACATCGGGCAGCACCAGTGTGGTGTGCGCCGGACGCCCACTGTCCGGCGGCGACGCGGTCATGCCGCGAAGCGCGCTGTCGCGACGCGCCAGGGCTTCGGCGGTGACCGGGAAGAGTGCCGCGTCGCCCACTCCGACCTGCGCTTGGTTCAGTTCGACGAACTCCCGCGTCTCCCTTTCGTAGGCGTCGAAAGCGCCGGTGGTGGCCAGTGATCTGGCGAGCATGTACGCCCCGACGAGCGCGAGGCTGGAGCCTTGTCCGGTCAGGAACGACGGCGCGTAGGCGGCGTCGCCCACCAAACCGACCCGGCCCCGGGACCAGCGCGGCAGGTGGATCTGGCTGACGGTGTCGAAGAACAGGTCGTCCGCGTCGCGCAGGGCGCCGATCATGGCGGGGATCTCCCAGCCGTCGCCGTCGAAGGTCGCGGCGATGAGGTCACGTTGCGCGCCAGGATCGCGGAGTACCTCGTACGGCGGCTCGGGGCGGGCGGCGACCAGGAATCCGTGCACCTTGTCGCTGCCCTTGACCGCGTAGAGCGCCGCCCCTCGGCCGGGCGCGTTCCAGATCACGCCTTCCCGCGAGAGGCCGAATTCGTTGGGCATGGTGAATCCGGCGAAGCAATATCCCAGATAGCGGTGATACCGGTGCTCCGGGCCGAAAACGAGCTCCCTGGTGCGCGAGTGCAGTCCGTCGGCTCCCACCACCAGGTCGAAATCGCGCCGCGCTCCGCCGCGGAAGGCGACTTCGACACCGTGCTCGTGTCCGGTGAGCGTTTCGATCGAATCGCCGAAGACGTATTCCACGTCGTCGCGGGTGGCTCCGTACAGGATTTCCGCCAGATCGCCCCGCCGCACCTCGACGTCGTGCCCGTCGACCCCGCCGGTCACCGTCTGCGGATTCAGCGAAGTCACCTCGCCGCCCTCGGCGTCGAGGAAGGTCAGCGAACGCGTCTCGATATGCGCTTCCCGGAGCCGCGGCAGGATTCCCATCCGGCTGGCCACCTCCAGCGCCGTGCCGCGGACGTCGATCGGATAGCCACCGCCACGCAGCCCGCCCGCTTTTTCCACCACCGTCACGGAGAATCCGTGCCGTCGCAGCCAGAACGCGACCGCGGGGCCCGCGATACTCGCGCCGGAGACCAGAACCGTGCCTTTCATTTGTTTCCCCATTTCTCTCAGAGAGACGCCAATGCCGGCGTCTTGTCGCCGGAGCGCGTTTTCCGCACCAGCAGGGCGACGAGGACCGCGGCCATCACGAAGGCGACGGAAGCGATCGTGATGTAGCTGAAGACACCCGTGCCCGAGTTCACCGTTTCGCCGCCGACCGACACGGCGGTCGACTTGAGCACCGCGGCGCCCACGAAATCCAGTACCACCGAACCGATCGCGACGACGACCATGACCAGGCTGGAGACGATGCCCTGTCGTTCGGCGGGAGCCAGGCTGCCCGCCAGGTTGAAGCCGGACGTCCCGAGCGCGCCGACCGTGAACCCCAGCAGGAAAGCGAAGAACACCGCGACGGGGAACTGCGAGACACCGGCGAACATCCCGACGGTTCCCACGGTTCCGAGTGCGATTCCGCCCGCCAGTGTCGTCGCCGGCCCGACGCGGGTGGCGAGCACACCGGCGACCGGACCGCCGATCATGACGCCGACGCCGGGCGCCGCGAGCAGCAGCGCCAGCGCTCCTTGGCCCGCCAGTCCGTACCCGAGGCCCTGATCCACCGAGACGTCGCTGACCAGGGGAATGAGCTGGAGCATGCTCTGATACGAACCGGTGCTCAGCACGAGCACGAGCAACGTGAGCGCCAAGGGCGCCCCGATGTTCCGGATGTCGATCAGCGCGCCGGGCTTGCGGCTCGAAACCAGGAGCCACCGGGACAACGCGGCGACCCCACCGGTGAGCAGGAGCATCGGGGCGAGGGCGAACCAGCCGAACTCCGAGCCGAGGCTGACGTACGCGAGCACCCCGGCCAGGCCACCGCCGAGGAGCAGCGCCCCTCCGGCGTCGCTCCGGCCCGGTGTCCTGACCACGGATTCGGGAATGACGCCGCGCACGCAGATCGCCATCGCGATCGCGACGACGGCCGAGACGACGAACAAGATCTGGAAGCCGAACTCGGCGGCCAGTTCCTCGGTGAGGAACCGGGAACCGATGTTGAGCACCGCGGACCCGGAGGTCACGATGCCCACCACGACCATCGCGATCCGGGGAGCGCAGATCTCGCGGACGATCGCGACGGAAAGGAACAAGGCGGCGACGGCCGCCCCTTGCAGCAGACGTCCGGGCACGAAGACCCAGAGACTGGGGGCCACCGCGCAGACGAGCGCGCCCGCACAACTGAGCAGCAAGGTCAGGACGAGCACCTTGCGTTTGCCGTGCACGTCGGCGCTCTTGCCGAGCAGCGGCGCCCACATCACGCCGGCCAGCATCGCGCTGGCGTTGAGCCACGCCGTCTGATCGGTGCCGAAATGGTCGAGCATTTCCGGGAGGACGAGCAACGGCGCGGTGATCGCCGTGTCGACCATGAAGTTGACGAGCACCAAGACCGCGACGAGGCCGGCGAGCCGCCCGTTCCACCTCGTATGCGGTCCTGCGCCGATCCTGTTCTCCTGCATGAAGGACTCCTTGTGCGGGATTTCAGGGGAAGGCGGTCCGCCCGCCTCAAAAACTACACTACACGGTGCAGTTTTCTACGGCTGAGAATACGATGAGAACATGGCGACCCCGCGAGCGACCGCGCGAACACCGGGCCGTCGGCTGCGAGCCGAGGCCAAGCAGGCGGCGATCCTCGACGCCGCCGAGGCGTTGTTCGTGTCGGACGGCTACGAACTCACCAGCGTCGACGCGATCTCCGCACGGGCCGGGGTGTCCAAGCGCACCGTCTACGACCACTTCGGCGACAAGCAGACCCTGTTCCGCGCCGTGCTCGGCCGGGCCAACGACGCGGTGGTCGCGACCGTGCGCAAGGCGATCGACGAAGAACTCACCGAAGACCGCGACATCCGCGACGCGTTGCTCGGTTTCGCGCGGCGGGTGACGACCGGGATGTTCCCGACTTCGGACTACGCGACGTTCCGGCGGCTGAGTTCCCAGGCCCCGGTGGCGCCGCGGCTGCCGGAAGCCGCACGCGACCAACCGGAACGGATGATGGAGGAACGCTTCGCGAAGTTCGCGGCGGACGGCAAGCTTCGGCCGAGCGACCCGCGGCGCGCCATGCGGCATTTCGTCGCACTGACCATGCGCCTGGTCCTCGACGTGACGGACGAGGACCGAACGGTGGGCAAGGCGGAGATCCTCGAGATCCTCGCCGACGGGGTGGACGTGTTCCTGCGCGCCTACCGCTGACGCGCCTTGTCCCCCTTGAGAGCTACCCGCGGGTGTCCTCCGCATGGTGACGATTCCCGGCGGCCGGATCCGTAGCGTGCCAGGTGAATCGTTCCCCTGTACCAGGAGTTCACCATGTCCCGTAAGGCATCCGCTCTGATCGCGCTGTGCTGCGCCGTGGCAGGCGTCGCACTGTCGGCCTGCGACGAAGCCACGGAAGCGGAATCCGCGTTCACCGGAACACAGAAGATCAAGGTCGGCGAGCGTTCGGTGAACGTGTCGTGCGCGGGGAACGCGGCCGAGGGGCGGCCGGTCGTCGTGCTGCTGCACGGCGGCGGCGACGACCTCGGGAAACTGAGCGGGCTCCAGAACACCCTCGCCGCGCAAGGCCGGGTCTGTTCCTACGACCGGCTCGGCGCGGGCGCCAGCGACCAGCCCGACGGGCCGCAGAGTTTCGAAAGCACCGGGAAGATCCTCACCGGCGTGCTCGACCAGGTCGCCGGCGGCGAACCGGTCGTCCTGGCCGGGCATTCACTCGGCGGGCTGATCGCCGCCAGGTACTCCCCCGACCACCAGGACCGGGTCAAGGGCCTGGTGCTGATGGACGCCACCTCGCCGACCCAGGAAGCCGATCTGCGGCAGCGGATCCCGGAGTCGGCCACCGGGATGGCGGCCGAACTGCGGGCGCAGACCTTGGCGGTGTTCGCCGGGCAAAGCCCGGAGAAGCTGGTGGTCACCGACGCCGAAGTCCGCCCGGCCGGGAACATCCCGGTCGAGGTGATCCAGCACGGCAAGCCGTACCTCACGGCCGTCCCCGAGTACGGCGCGGGCCTGGAGCAGGCCTGGTCGGAGGGGCAGCGGAAGTGGCTGGCGCTGTCCGGCCGCAGCAATCTGAGTACCGCGGCGAACAGTGAGCACTACATCTACGTCGATCAGCCGGACCTCGCCGTCCGGGCGATCCAGCGCGTCGTCGACGAAGCCAAGTCCGAATAGGAAGCTTCGGGCGACGATGCCGACGCGAATCCCGCCGACGTCGCGAAAGCCACTTTCACAACCTTCAACGTCGCGAAAGTGGCT
>NZ_JBHXIB010000044.1:18036-48567 GCF_042723975.1 Amycolatopsis sp. NPDC058340
CCTGGTTCTTTTGTTTATAAGACACCTTTGCCGCCGCTAACCCCCCCGCCGCCGCTAAACCAACTTACACACCCTTCACCGCCGCGAATGTGGCTTTCGCGACCCTGCCACCCTTGGGTCACCGTCCGAATAGGACGGTCAAGTCACGAGACCGTGACGGAAGGCGTAGATGACCGCCTGGACCCGGTCGCGGAGCCCGAGCTTGGCGAGCATACGTGAAACGAACGTCTTGACGGTCTCCTGGCTGATCATGAGTGTCGCGGCGATCTCACTGTTGGACCGGCCGTCCGCGATGAGCCGGAGGACCTCCAGTTCCCTTGGCGTCAGCGGGTTTTCGGCCGGGTCTTCGTCCTCGGCCGGCCGGATCCGGGCGGCGTACCGCCCCACCAGCTGCCTTGTCACCTCGGGATCCAGCAACGCGGCGCCGGCGGCCACGGTGCGGATCCCGTGCAGCAGCCGGTCGGGCGGGCTGTCCTTGAGCAGGAACCCGCTCGCCCCGGCGCGCAGCGCCCGGTAGACGTACTCGTCGAGGTTGAACGTGGTCACCACCAGGACCTTGCCGGGTTCGGGCACGCCTGCTCCCGCCAGCAGGCGGGTGGCTTCGATACCGTCGAGCACCGGCATGCGCACGTCCATCACCACGACATCCGGACGCAGGCGGGCGGCGAGGTCGACCGCCGTCCGCCCGTCGCCGCATTCGCCCGCCACCTCGAGGTCGGGCTGGGCGTCGATGATCGTCACCAGGCCGGTGCGCACCAGCATCTGGTCGTCGCAGACCAGCACCCTGGTCGGCGCGGTCACGACGGGGTCCCCGCGGGGATGCGGGCACGGACGGAGAACCCGCCGTCCCCTCTGCGGCCCGCGCTGAATTCGCCGTCCAGGACGTCGATCCGCTCGCGCAGCCCGGCGAGGCCCCGTCCACCACCACCCGGGGATTCCACAATGGACATGGACTCCTCCGTGTCCACCGCGACGGTGATCTCCCCTTCTCCGTGCCGCACCAGCACCGAGGTGCGGCTGCCGCGCGCGTGTTTCAGCGCGTTGGTCAACGCCTCCTGAACGACGCGGTAAGCGACCGGACCGGCGTCCCCCGCCGTGGGCTCACCCTGCTCGGAGAACTCCACGGGCTGCCCGGCGCGGCGCGTGCGCTCCACGAGTGTCGGGATCGCTTCGGCACCGCGGCCGGGATCGATCACGTCGAGCAGGTGACGGAGATCGGTGATGGCCAGCCGTCCGGTGTCGGCCACCGCGGTCAAACTCTGGTCGAGCCGCGTGTCGGTCAGATACCGGGCGGCTTCGGCCTGCACGACCATCGCCGTGACGTGATGGGTCACGACGTCGTGGAGTTCGGCGGCGATGCGGGCGCGTTCGGCCGCGCGCGTCTCCTCGGCGACCCGGCGGCGGCGTTCCGCTTCCGCGACCCGGTTGGACCGCAACGCCGTCCCGATCCCCCATGCCAGCACCAGCGCGAGATAGAAGGTCACGTAGCCGGTGACGGGCTCCGTCCCGCCGAGCGAAGCGAACGCGATCGCCGACGCGAGGAACACCGCGGTGCACACGATCGCCACCACGCGACGGCGCCGCTCCAGCCGGAGTCCCACGGTCAGCAAGGCGATCGGCAGCGCCGTGCCGGCGAACGAGTGATAGCCCCCGAACTGGTCGACGGCGAACCCGAGCGACACCAGGGCGAAACAGGTGACCGGCCACCGGCTGCACACGATGAGCGGGACGCATTGCAGGGCGATCCCGGCGACGGCCAGTGCGTCGTACGGGCGGTTCGGCAGCCCTCCGAACTGCGTTCCGTGGCTCTGCAACGCCGGGAGCAGCGATCCCACGAAAAGTGTCAAGGCGACCGGGAGGTACCAGACCGGGCCATACCGCCACCGCGTCGAGAACCACCGAAGGTTGACCACGAAGCGGATCTTATTCCGAACGGGTGAATCGCCCGTATACCAGTCATCGATGTTACGAGCGTAACATGGGCTTGTGACCGACGAATCTCGCGAACAGGGCTGGCTGGTGATCAGCGTGTCCACCGCCGGCGCCCCGGACTCGCTGCGGGTGCAGGTCTGGCGCAAGCTCCGCTCCCTCGGCGCGCTCTACCTGCAGCAATCGGTATGCCTGCTGCCCGCGCGGGCCGAGGTGGTGCGGGAGATCCGCCGTCTGCTCGACCGGATCCGCCATCAGGGCGGGACGGCTCGCGCACTGCCGATGGCCTTCACCGACCCGGCCGAGGAGCGCGCGGTGATCGCCGAACTGAACGAGGCCCGCGACGCCGAGTACGCCGAAGTCCTCGATCGGCTGCCCGAGCTTCGGCGGGAGCTCGCGGACGAGCAGGCCCGCGGCAACGCCACCTACGCGGAAGTCGAAGAATCCGAAGCCGACTTGCACCGGTTCCGCAGCTGGCTGGCCAAGATCGCCGCCCGCGACTATTTCGCCGCGCCGCTCGGCCGGGAGGCACGCGACGCCGTCGAGCTGGCCGCGGCCGAACTCGCCGCCTTCGAGGAAGCCGCCCTGCGCGCCGAAGCTCCCGAGATCCGGACGGGGAAGAAACGATGACCGGGTCGTTCTGGTGGGATCTGCTGCTCGGCCTCGCCGGTGCGCTGCTCGTGGCCTGGCTCGCGCTCGTCGTGACACTCGTCCTCGCCCGGCCGCGTGGCGGGCTGCTCCGGGAGGCGCTGCGGCTGCTGCCCGACGTACTGCGGCTCATCCGCCGTCTGGCCGCGGACGAGACGCTGTCCCGCGGCGTCCGGATCAGGCTCGGGCTGCTGCTGGTCTACCTCGCCCTGCCGATCGACCTCGTCCCCGACTTCATCCCCGTTCTGGGTTATGCCGACGACGCCATCATCGTCACCCTCGTCCTGCGTGGCGTCGTCCGCCGCGCCGGGCTCGACGCCGTCCGCGCGCACTGGCCCGGTACCGACGACGGGTTCGGCGCACTCGCCCGCCTGACCGGTTTCCCCGCCGCCACAGCCTGATCCGTTTTAGCGAGTTATACGCATTTCTGTCAGAGGCGTAACAACTTTCGGTCTCCCCACGGCATACCGGAGAGCTGTCCTGTTCCATCCGGTCCCCGCCGCAGGAGGAGTTCACGTGGTGAGTTCCCGACTATTCCCGTTCCCCCGAAGATCGCGACGCGCGCTGGCGGTGGGCGTCGTCGGCCCGCTGGCCGGCGCGCTCGCGGCCGGGCTCGTCACCGCGGCACCCGCCGAAGCCGCCGTGCCCACCGGTTTCACCGACACGGTGGCGATCGGCGGGCTCAGCTCGCCGACCGCCACCGCGTTCGCGCCGGACGGCCGCGTGTTCGTCGCCGAGAAGAGCGGCCTGGTCAAGGTCTTCGACTCGCTCGCCGACCCGACGGCGACGGTGTTCGCCGACCTCCGCACACAGACACAGGACTTCTGGGACCGCGGCCTGCTCGGGCTCGCCGTCGACCCCGCCTTTCCCGCCAGGCCGTACGTCTACGTCTCGTACACCCTCGACGCGGAACCCGGCGGCACCGCGCCGCGCTGGGGCGACACCTGCCCGACCCCGCCGGGCGCCACCGACAAGGGTTGCGTCGTGACCGGACGCGTCTCCCAGCTGACGATGGGCGCGACGGGCACGGCCGTGAGCGAGAAACCGCTGGTCACGGGCTGGTGTCAGCAGTTCCCCAGTCACTCGGTCGGCGCACTGGCCTTCGGTCCGGACGGCGCCCTGTACGCGGGCGGCGGCGACGGCGCCAGCTTCACCTTCGCCGACTACGGCCAGGCCGGGAACCCCTGTGCCGATCCGCCCTCGCCCGCCGGGACGAACCTCACGCCGCCGGCGGCCGAGGGCGGCGCGCTGCGTTCGCAGTCGCCGCGACGCGCCGCCGGGCAACCTGTCCTGCTCAACGGCACGCTGCTGCGCATCGACCCGGACACCGGCGAAGGCGTCCCTGGCAACCCCTTCGCGAACAGCGCCGACGCCAACGCCCGGCGCGTGATCGCCTACGGCGCGCGGAACCAGTTCCGGTTCGGCTTCCGCCCGGGCACCGGCGAACTCTGGGCGGGCGACGTCGGGTGGGACACCTGGGAGGAGATCAACCGCGTCGCCGACGTCGGTGACGGCGTGGCGGAGAACTTCGGCTGGCCCTGTTTCGAAGGCAACGCCAGGCAAGCCGGTTACGACGGCGCGAACCTCGACCGGTGCGAATCCCTGTATTCCTCCGGTGGGCACTCGGCCCCGTACTACGCCTACAACCACCGCGCCAAGGTGGTCGCGAGCGACCCATGCCCCACGGGTGGCTCCTCGATCAGCGGCATCGCGTTCGAATCCGGCAGCAACTACCCCGCCGAGTATTCCGGCGCGCTGTTCTTCGCCGACTCCTCCCGTGGCTGCATCTGGGCCATGCAGACGGTCGACGGCCAGCCGAGCGCGAGCCGTCTCGTGCCCTTCGTGACCGGCGTCAACGTCCCGGTGCAGGTGCTGACCGGACCCGGCGGCGACCTGTTCTACGTCGCGCTCGGCAGCGGCGAACTCCGTCGCGTCAGCCATCCCGGCGGCACCAACCGGCCGCCGACCGCGGTGGCCACGGCGACCCCGTCGAGCGGACCGGCGCCGCTGACGGTGCGATTCGACGGCACCGCGTCCACCGACCCGGACGCCGGGGACACCCTGTCCTACGCCTGGGACCTCGACGCCGACGGCGCGTACGACGACTCGTCGGCCGCCGACCCCACCTGGACCTACACCGCGGCCGCCGCCGTCGACGCCGGGCTGCGAGTGACGGACTCCCACGGCGTGAGCGCGACCACGACGGTGCGCGTGACCGTCGGGAACCCGGAGGGCCTCGACCCGGTGCCGGTGATCGACAGCCCGTCGGGCACGCTGACCTGGTCGGTCGGCCAGACCGTGTCCTTCTCCGGCCGCGCCGTCGACGCCCAGGACGGACAGCTCCCGGCATCGGCGCTGTCGTGGCGGCTCGCGATCCGGCACTGCGCGGCCAACGGCACCTGCCACACGCACAACGTCCAGGACTTCCCCGGCGTCGCGTCCGGCTCGTTCGTCGCGCCGGACCACGACTACCCGTCGTACCTGCAGCTGACCCTCACCGCGACCGACTCCACCGGCCGGACCGGGAGCAAGACCGTCGACCTCCAGCCGAAAACGGTGTCGCTGAACTTCGCCTCCAGCCCCAGCCAGGCGACGCTCACCGTCGGCGGCACGCAGCAACGCACGCCGTTCTCCCGGACGGTGATCGCGGGATCCACCAACTCGATCAGCGCGGACAGCCCGCAGAAGCTGCCCCCGCTCAACCTGAAGTACGCCTTCACCGGCTGGGCGCACGGCGGCGCGCGGACGCAGAACATCGTCGCGCCTGGCACGTCGACGACATACCAGGCGAACTATCGGCTCTGCTGGCTGTTGAACCCCTGCTGACCCGTCGCGAAAGCGGGTCGTGAGCGGCGCCGGTACGAGCTGCGCTCCTGAAGGTAGTGAAGGCCTCCTTCACTACCTTCAGGGTAGGCAAGGAGGCCCTCACGGACCTGACCCGCAACCTGAGGCGCTCTTGGCCCCGGAACACCACTCACGGCCCCTATCCGATCAGGACCGAAGGCTCCTTTCGTCGCATCGGACTCAGTGAAGGGAGCCTTCGGCCCACCACCGGCCCCGCCCGCGATCAGCCCCGGCCGACGCCCCGAAACCGTCCATGATGAAGCTCAGCGGCAAGCTTTTCGTGAAGCCGTAAGACCCCCGAAAGGATCGGAACGCCTACCGGAGAACCCCCGTCGGATCGCGCATTCAGCTCCCGCACGGAAGGTGACTCCGATGACCTACCCAGGCCTGCCCGACCAGCAGAACCCCCGCCCCTCGACCGTCAAACCCGGCGTGGCCGTCGGGATCCTGGTCGCGGTGATCGCACTCGTCGCCTTCTGCGTCACCGGTTTCGCCGCTCCCGGTTTCCTGCTCCGCAAGGGTCCCGGGCTGTCGTTGCCCGTCCCGACCGCCGGCTCGGCGTCGGCCTCCGCGCCCACGAGCACCACCGAAACCCCGAGCAGCACCAGGGTCAGCCGTCCGAGGATCACCGTCACCCGGCGCCCGGCGGCGCCACCGGAGAAGGGCGTTCAGGTGATCGCGGACTTCCTCGCCAAAATCGCCGGGAGCGACAAGCCGGCGGCGATCGCGCTGGCCTGCGAGGCGCAGAAGAGGTTCATGGACGACAAGATCGATTCCCTGCTCCCACTGGGGTCACGTGTTCACGTGACCACGGCCAACGGGACGTCCAGGTTCGTCCTCGCCGACGTCGCCGGAGTCGCGAAAGGACGGTCGGCGAAGGGCATCGTGATCTCGGACCGCATGGCGGACGGCGGCTTCTGCATCACGAACTTCAGCATTCGCACCGCGTGACATCAGTCGAGACAGAACTCGTTGCCCTCGATGTCCTGCATCACGATGCACGACTCGTTCTCCTCGTCGGCGAGCAGGACACGCTGCTGCACCGCCCCGAGCGCGGTCAGGCGGGTGGATTCGGCCTGGAGCGCGGCGAGGCGCTCCTCGCCCACGAGACCGGTGCCCACCCGTACGCAGAGATGCACCCGGTTCTTGACGACCTTGCCTTCGGGAACGCGCTGGAAGTACAGCCGCGGGCCCACCCCGGTGGGGTCACTGCAGGCGAAGCCGGCGTCCCGCTTCTCGGGCGGCAGCGTGCGGTTGTAGTCGTCCCAGGTGTCGAACCCCTCCGGGGGCGAGGGCACGACGTACCCCAGGATCTCGCACCAGAACCGGGCGAGGCGCTCGGGTTTCGCGCAGTCGAACGTGACCTGTACCTGTTTGACCGACACCATCAGACCACCCTAATCGCTGTCGAACGGATCAAACCCGCGGCTCGCAGATCGGTCCAGACCTGCGTGGGAACATCCGCGGCGAAGGATTCCAAGTTGGTTCGCGCCTCTTCGGCGGTCCGCATCCCGACCGCGATGCCGGCGACGGCCGGATGCTGCAACGGGAAAGCCATGGCCGCCTGGGGAAGCGTCACGCCGTGCGCCTCGCACACGTCGGCGATCCGGTTCGCCCGCTCCACGACCTCCGGTGCGGCGGCCTCGTAGTCGAAGTACGCGCCCTCGGCCGGCCGCGGCACGGCGAGCAGCCCGGAGTTGAAGATCGACGCCGCGATCACCGAGACACCGCGTTCCTCACACGCGGGCAGGAAGGTGTCGAGCGCGCTGTGGTCGAGCAGCGTGTGCCGACCGGACTGCATGACCACGTCGACATCGGTCTCCCTGACCAAAGTCGTCAGCATGGCCGTGTCGTACATACCGGCACCGATCGCGCCGACGACCCCTTCCGACCGCAGCTCCGCGAGGGCCGGATAGCCGTCGCGCAGCGCGTCGTCGAAGTACTCCTCGGCGTCGTGCAGATACAGCACGTCTATCCGGTCCAGCCCCATCCGCTCCAGTGAATCCTCGACACTGCGCCGGATCCCGTCACGGGTGTAGTCGCGTACCCGGCGGTGCGCCGCGGGGACGTGGAAACCCGCCGGATCCAGTTTCCCGGCCGGGTCCTGGGGAATCAGCAAGCGGCCGACCTTCGTCGAGAGGACGAAGGAATCACGCGGCCGCGAGCGCAGGAACTCTCCGATGCGGCGCTCGGAATGCCCGATCCCGTAGTGCGGTGACGTGTCGTAGTACCGGATCCCGCCGTCCCAGGCCGCGGTCAGCGCCCCCGCCGCGGTGTCGTCGTCCAGTGGCGCGAACAGGCCACCGAGCGGTCCACCGCCGAAACCCAGCCTCGTCACCTCGACGCCGGTGCGCCCGAGTCGCTTCGTCTCCATCCGCGCCCCCTTGATCAGCTCGCCGATCACCGTGCCACATCCGGGCGCTCAGCTCGCGCGATTTATTCGCCGGGCCAATCCGCACAGGTCACGACCTCGAACCCCCGGCTCGGGAAGACCGCGTCCACGAAGAAGTCGTGCATCGCCTGATCGCCGTCGGCGCAACCGTCGCGCAAGACGGTCACGTGATAGCCGCGGTCCGCCGCGTCGTAGGCCGTCGCGGCCACCATCGCGCTGGTCGCGACCCCGGCGATCGCGACGGTGCCGATTCCCCGGGCACGGAGCACGAGATCGAGATCGGTGCCCGCGAACGCGCTGGCGCGGCGTTTCAGCACGACCACGTCCTCGTCGGCGACCGGCAGATCGATCTCGGTCCCGGCCGCGCCCTCGTGGAAGGTGTCCCCCGCTTCGTGGAACGACTTGAACAGCGCGTTCCCCGGCGGCAGGTCGGCCCCGTTGCCGCGGAGTGCGAAGTGGACGAACACGACGAGCGCGCCGGCCGCCCGCGCACGCGGCAGCAGACTCCTGATCGGCGGCAGAACTGTTCCGGTGAACGGGAAATTGCCCGTGATACCCCGTTGGAGGTCACCGATGATCAACGCGGTGGTCATGCGGGCAAGCTACCCGATCGCCCGTATACAACCGGCCGTGCGAGTGGCTAGCCTCCGGCGGGTGAGGATCAAGAGTGTGCTGCTCGCCGTCCTGGTGACCGCCGGAATCGTGATTCCCCCGCCCGCCGCCGCCTCGGCGGACCCGTCGGGCTGGCTGGCGCCGCTCAGCACGCGCGGCCGCTACATCGTCGACGCGGCGGGCGACCGGTTCAAGCTGAAGGCCGCCAACTGGCACGGCGCGAGCGGTACGTGGACCGGGTCGGGAGACGTGAACGATCCGGCCGCGCATCACGCCGGTGAGATCGCCTACCAGACCCCGCTGGGGCTGGACCGGGCGTCGATCGACACCATCATCGACGGGCTCGCGGAACTGGGCCTGAACAGTGTCCGGCTGCCTTTCTCCAACGCGATGATCCACGACACCAGGCCGGCCCCCGATCTCCCGGCGAACCCGGGACTGCGCGGCCTGAACCCGTTGCAGGTCTACGATCGCGTCGTCGAGCGGCTGACCGCGCGCGGGTTCGCGGTGATCCTCAACAACCACACCACGACGTCCCGCTGGTGCTGTGGTCTCGACGGCAACGAGCGCTGGAACACCGCGCAGACCGAGCAGCGGTGGCAGGACGACTGGCTGTTCATGGTCCGCCGCTACGCCGCGAACAAACGGGTCGTCGGCGCCGATCTGTACAACGAAGTGCGCCGTAACGTCTTCGACGATCCCAACTGGGGCTGGGGAAACGGCACGGACTGGCAACGCGCGAGCCAGCGGGTGGCCGACCGCATCCAGACCGAGGCGAACCCCGACCTGCTGATCATCGTCGAGGGCATCAACTGGACCGGCCTGCCCGTGGACGGCCTTCCCCACGGCAGGCCGACGCTGGAGCCGGCGCGCACGCTCTCGCATACGCTCGTGGACTCCGGAAAGCTGGTCTACGCCGCGCATTTCTACGGGTACACGGGGCCGAATCATTCCGGGGCGACCGGCACCGGCGAGACGCACGACCCGCGCTACCGTGACCTGTCACCCCAGGAACTACGCGATGTCCTCTACCGGCAAGCGTTCTTCGTCTCGGCGGAGACCGGCAAGCATTACACCGCGCCGCTCTGGATCAGCGAGTTCGGCGAAGGCCGTCACACCACCGACGCGGCGAGCCGTGCCTGGTTCGAGAACTTCGTCGGCTATCTCGCCGAGACCGACACGGACTTCGCCTATTGGCCCGCGGTCGGTTTTCACAAGGACGGCACGGGCAACGGATGGTCGTTGCTCTCTTGGGACACCGGCGGCCGGCGCGTCGACGTGCTCGACGGCACGGACTGGCGTGGCCCGGCCTGGCGGCGGCTGGTGGACGCGCCGTCCCGCTCCGGCCGGATCCCCGACGCCGAGCGCTGGTCGATGCTGAACCTCGACCACGCCGATTTCCAGGCCTCGCGCAAGATTCGCGCGATGGCGGACTGGAATCCTGGCGCGCGCAAGGGTGTCTGCCCCGACGGCCAGTGGCTCAGCGGCCTTTCCCATACCGGGAACCGTGGCCTGTGCACCGGCACGCTCGCCGTGCCGGCGGGCTACGCCGTGGTCCGCGACGAGTCCTATGTGGACACTGATTGGGCGTCCGGCTACACCAAGGTGCAATGCCCGCCGGGGCACGCCGCCGTCGGCTACAGCGTCACCGGCGCGGCGTTCTCCGCCCTCCTGTGCGGCCGCTCCCCCATTCAGCTGGGCCGCACCGGCCGGACGGTCTGGTTCGACCGCGGCGACAACCGGCCGTCCGGGAATCCCGGCGGTGACTTCGCGTCGGGCCACTACAAGGGTCAATGCGCTCCGGGCGAGCACGTCGCCGGTGTCGCGTATACCGGCCGTGTCGGCTCGAATCGCACGCCGGACGCGTTGCTCTGCCGTGTCTGAGCGCGTTCAGGCGACGAAGACGCAGAACGGATGCCCGGCAGGATCCGCGTACACGCGCAAGGGTTCTTCCGGGTCTTCGCTGCGGTCGTACCGGAGCCGCCCGCCGAGTTCGAGGACGCGGGCGTGCTGCTCCTCGAGTTCCTCGACCGAATCCACGGTCAGGTCCAGATGCAGTTGCTGGGGCACGGGTTCGGCGTCCGGCCAGCTCGCCTCCGGCAGCCGATCGACCTGCTGGAAGGCGAGTTGCGCCCCGCCGTCCGGATTTCGCAGCACCAGCCAGTCCTTGTCGTCGCCGGCCTCGTCACCGGGGCGGTAGTCCCAGACCAGCAGACGCCGGTAGAACTCCGCCAGCGCGCGGGCGTCGGTGCAATCCAGCACCACCTGACGGAACTTCGGGCCCTTTTCCCGCTCGGCCAAGCCGTTCACCTCCGTTCGAGCACCGCGAGAACCTGCTCGCACCAGCGAATGTTCTCCTGCTCGAAGATGATCCCACGGGCCAGGGTCAGATACGGCCCGACGCGGGGCGCGGTGGCGAGGAACTCCGCCTCGGCGGAGCCGCCGAGCAACCGCTCCCGAAGGCGCTCGAACCGTTTGAGCTTCGTTTCGGCGACGGCCATCCTCTCCGCGACGGCGCGCCGGACCGCCTCGTCGTCGCCCGCCTCGACCGCCTGGACCTGCACCAGCAGCTCGTCGCGGATCGCGGTCGGCTTCGGCGCTCGCGTGGTGAACTCGGCGAGTTCGGCCGCGCCCGCGTCGGTCAGGGAGAAGAGCCGCTTGTTGGGCCGTCGTTCCTGCTCGACCACCCGGGCAGCCACGAGGCCTTGCGATTCCATCTTGTCCAGCTCGCGATAGAGCTGCTGCGGTGTCGCCGTCCAGAAGTTGGCGACCGACGCGTTGAAGCTCTTCGCCAGGTCGTAGCCCGAGGACTCGCCGTCCAGGAGCGTCGCGAGGATCGCGTTCCGCAGCGCCATGGCGCGATGATAGGCACCGCGCGGACTAGTCGCAAAGTTGATTAGGCACTTTGATGGACACCGGCCCGGTGATCACCTACGCTCGGCGACATCTACTCAACAAGTTGACTATGAGGAGATCGCCATGCCCACGTTCCGTGAAGCAGTCGAAGCGAAGGACGCCGCCGCGATCGAGGCGTTGCTCGCCGACGACGTGGTCTTCACCAGCCCGGTGGCGTTCAAGCCCTACCAGGGGAAGGCGATCACGGCGGCGATCCTGCGCGGGGTCATGCGGGTGTTCGAGGATTTCCGCTATGTCCGCGAGATCCACGACGGCGCGCACCACGTGTACGAGTTCGAAGCGACCGTCGACGGGCTCGAAATCAACGGCTGCGACCTCCTGACCTTCGACGCCGACGGCAAGATCACCGACTTCAAGGTGATGGTCCGGCCGTTGCGGGCGGCGGAGGCACTCGCGGCGCGGATGGGTGCCCAGTTCGAGGCCATCAAGGCGGACGCGCTCGGCTGAACGGGCCGGTACGCGTGACTGGCCGGACGACACTCGTGATCAGACGGACGGCGCGTGTGATCAGACGGACGACACGCGTGACTTGAGGGACGACACCCCGGCGGCGGTGTCGCGAAAGCCACTTTCGCAACGTTGAAGGTTGCGAAAGTGGCTTTCGCAACGTCAATGGGGGCCGGGATCCTGCCGTCGCACCATCTCCGCGATCCAGACGGGCGCGAACGGCGACGTGCAGTTCGGCGGGGTCGGATAGTCCTTGAGCACTTCCAGCCGCTCCCCGATACCGATCGCCCGGGAACGGTGCTCCTCGTGCTCGATTCCGATCTGTGCCAGGCAGTGGTTCATCGCCCACTGCAGGCGATCCGGCGCGGTCTTCAGCTCCGCCTCGATGACGTCGAGCAGCCCGGCGAGGTCGAGGCCCTCGGGTTTCTTCGCCACGCGTTCGGTGGTCAGCGCCCAGCCCGCGCTCGCGACCACGGGGTCCGGATCGGCGAACCACGCCAGGCGCAGCTCTTCGGCGTGCGGATTCTTCTTGACCACGTAGTTCACGAGCCAGTCGTGCACCTTCGGGGTGCGGGCCTCGCGCACCATGCGGTCCAGGTCTTCGCGCCCGAACGCCTTCGGTCGGCAGATGAGGAGTGCGAGCAGTTTCGCGGCGGTGTCGTCCGTTTCCCAGAGCTCCAGCGCGAGTTCGTGCTGAGTCTTCAGCCGCTTCGCGAGCGCGCGCAGCTTGCCGAGGTTCACCCCGTGGTCGTCGCCGTGTTTCTCGTTCACCTGGCGGACGCGCGCGTCCTCGAGCTCGGCCAGTTCGGCCAGCACCTCGGCCGTCGTCGTCCCGGTCACCCGTCCAGCCTACGAGGCCCCCGGGGGCGGCGGCGGGCGATGTCCGGGATCGCTCAACCGGCGTAACCGGCCGCAAGGCTGCTACGGTTGGCCTGTCGCGGTTCAGACACCAGCCGCCGGGTCCTCTGTTCCGGGTCCGGCATGTCCACGGACAGCAGCCGGTCCCCCGTACCGGCAAGGAGTCAACTTGACCGACTACCGCGCTCCCGCTTCCGATCCGCCCCGTTCGACACGGAGATTCGTGTCCCCTCTCGACATCTCGATCACGGCTTCCGCCACCGACACGGTGGTCACCGTTTCCGGCGAAATCGATCTCGGCGTCTCCGACGACCTGCGAAGGGCGCTGGACGAGGAGCTTCGGTTCAAGCCGGCGTCGCTGATCGCCGACCTGTCCGCGGTCACTTTCTGTGATTCGTCCGGGTTCACCGTCTTCGTGCAGATCCGCGCGAAGGCCGAAGAAGCCGGCGTTCCGTTCATCCTGGTCACCCAGGAGCGTGCCCTGCTGCGCCCGATGTCGCTGCTCGGCCTCGACGCCGTCTTCACCGTGCACCCCACCCTCGATTCGGCACGGGACGTGCTCACGCGCTGACCAGCTGTCAGGATGGGCGGTTGTGACGGGTGACAAGGATCCTGGCTTCCGTATCGGCGGACGTCCGCTGGCGGAACGGCTGACCGAAGTCCTGCCTTCGCTCGCGAAGACGGTGCTCTCCGAGATCGTCCTCCGGATCCCGGAGTACGGTCTGCTGCCCGCCGAGGAACTCAGCGGCGACATCACGCACGTGATCGAGCAGAACCTGCGTTCCTTCATCGACACTCTGCGCACCGGGGACACGCCTGCCCAGCAGGAGCTCGATTTCCTCCGCGAATCGGCCGCCCGGCGCGCGGAGGAGGGCATCCCGATCGACACCGTGCTCACCGCGTACCACATCGGCATCCAGGTGGTCTGGGCGTCGCTGACGCCGGACGCACGCCCGGAAGAGGTCGCCGACGTCCTGGCCGTCAACGCGCTGACCCTGCGTTATCTGGAGGTGGTCACGCCCGCGGTCGGCGCCGGCTATCTCGACGAACGCCGGACGATGTTCGACGACGAGCGGTCGGCGCGGCACACGGTGCTCTCCGCCCTGCTCGACGGCGAACCCGCGGACGTCGCGGCGGGACAGGCGGGCCTGCGGCTGCCGCCGTGCTACATCGTCCTCGCGGCGTCGGTCGGGGCGCATCCGGACGAGGAGGTCGACGGGGTCGACCCGCTGGTCGCCGGACGCCGGAAACTCCGGCGGCTGCGGGTCGAACTGGAACGCCAGATCCGGGGCACCGTCCTGACCTCGCTCACCCCGGACGGCGGACTCGCCCTGCTGCCGCACGAAACCGCGGCCGACGAACTGTCCACACGGGACTGGGCGCGGCTTGAGCGGATCCTCGCCGACGTCGCCCGCACGGCGGGCGCCGAGGTCATCGCCGGGACCACCGCGGCCGAGCCGTCCGGCGTGCCCGCCGCGGCGCGGCTCGCGCAGGACGTGCTCGCGGTCGCCACCGGATGCGGGCGGCCTCCCGGGCTGTACCGGCTCGACGACGTCTTGCTCGAATATCAGCTTTCGCGCCCGGGCCCGGCACTCGACCGGCTGGCCACCCGGCTGACGCCGCTGGACGGCAACGAGGAACTCCTGCAGACGTTGGCGACCTTCCTCCATCGAGGAGGACGCCGTCAGACCGCCGCGGCCTTGCACGTCCACCCCAACACGGTCGATTACCGGCTGCGCCGGATCGCCGACCTCACCGGGCTGGACCCCACCCGGCTCGAACACATCGCCCTGCTGAACGCGGCTCTTTCGGCTCGCGTCGCCACCCGGCCCAAGGCCTTGTGACGCGTCACAGCACGTGGATGGTTCCGCTCTCGCAAAGGCCGAGCAGGCGGCACGCGGAACGGCACTCACCCGCGAAGACGAACAAATCCGTCCCGGTTTCGTCGGCGAGCAGCTGAGCGCGTTCGAGTGCCCGGATGCCCGTCACCCCGAAGAACTCGAGCTCGGACAGGTTGACGATCAGGGTGGTGCCGCTGCCGTGGAGCCGCTGGTCGAGCATCTCCCAGAGATGAGGCGCGGTCCCGAGGTCGACCTCTCCGTTCATCTTGACGACGGTGGTCCCCCTGGTCGGCCTGCTCACGTGCAGCCGGAGACGTCCGCGTGGCTCTTCGAGCGCCCGCCGTTCGGAGGCCGCTGAGAAGGCGCGCTTCTCGTCAAGCGCGCGGGGCGTCGACAGGGAAGTCATAGGTGAGAGGTACCCAGGCATCCGGTCCGGCGAAACCGGACGTCCGCTTGAAGACCCCGGAAAGCGGGTATCACCAGCGGGTCGGAGGTGATACCCATGTCCGCTGAACAAACCCGGCACGGGCCGGTGGTGACCGGTTTCGACGGATCGCCCGAGGCCAGGCGCGCCGTCCGCTGGGCGGTCGCCGAGGCGAAGACCCGTGGCCTCGGCCTGGTCCTCGCGTACTGCACCCGCGACCGGCTGCCCCCGCCGGGGTCGGACCCGGTCGCGACACCGCTGAACGAAGCGGTCCCTCAGGCCGCCGACGAAGCAGCGGAAGTGGAACCGGCCCAGCGACAGCTCGCCTCGATGGCCGAAGCGCTGAAACGCTCCGAACCGGGCCTCGACGTCCGCACGGTCGTCCGCGGAGGTACCCCGGAGCAGGTCCTGACCTCGGTCGCCGACGAGGCGGACGCGGCGATGATCGTGCTGGGCGAATCCCATACGGGGTTGTTCACCAGGGCGGTCCTCGGCTCGACGGAATCCGGCGTGACCAAGACCGCCGGACGCCCCGTCGTGGTCGTGCGCGGGGACGAGCCGTCTCCGGGCGGGCCGGTGATCCTCGGTACCGACGGCTCGGAGCAGAGCGCGCAAGCGGCCGGGTTCGCGTTCGACTTCGCCGCCCGGCACGGGCTCACCGTGCACGCGGTCCACGTCGCGCGGATCCCGCTCTGGGGTCCCGCGAGCGAGCCGCTGCTCGGCGGGCCCGTGCTGGATCCGGCGCCCGGCATTCCCCAGGAGGTCGCCGACGAACTCGTCGCCCGGCAGCTCGAGCCGTGGCGGGAGCGCTACCCGGACGTCGCCGTGGAGATGGTGCACGGCGTGGGGCCGGCCGCGCAGGCGCTCACCGTGCAATCCAGCGAGGCCGCGCTGCTGGTGCTGGGCCGGAGCGATCACGGCGATCTCCGGCGGCTGCTGCTGGGCTCGGTCAGCGACGACGCGCTGCACCACGCGCATTGCCCGGTCGCGGTGGTCCGTGCTCAGCCGGTCGGCTGAGGGTCACGAAGAAGCGAGCTCTCCGAGCGTACGCCGCGACACCCGCAGTTCCGCGGCCAGCAGGAGACCGCCCGTGCGGGCCTGGGCGAGGGCGTAACCGACTGCGGCGACCTTGTCCCACGCCTCGCCCGCCGTGTCGCCCGCGCCGACCCGGCCCGCCAGCAGGCTGTCCTCGAGCTGCGCCTGCAAGCCGGGCAGGACCTCGGTGAGGTCGTCGGCGAGCTGCTGCAACGCCCCGATGGTCCGGCACAGGTCGGCGGGCGAGGCCGGGTCACCGGCCCGCAACCTGCTGTACAGGTGACGCACGACCGATCCGGCCTGTGCGGCCAGCAGATACGGTGGCTCCTCCGACTTCGGACTCATTGCCCTGAAATACCCCGTCCACGACCTGCGAAAACAAGTTTGTGCCGAGATGGCCGGGGGTATCACCGGTTGTGAACAACGACGTGCTCACTTTCGGGGTCGAGGAAGAGTTCTTCGTGGTGGACCGGGAAGGTCACCTTTCCCCGGCGGGCGACGCCGTCGTCGACGCCGCGGACGAGGAACAAGGCGAGCTGCAGCAGGAGCTCACCCGCTCCCAGGCCGAATCGGCCACCGGTATCTGCACGACACGCGACGACGCCGAGCGACAGCTGACGACGATGCGGACGGAGCTGGCCGAAGGCGCCGCGAGGCGTGGCTGCCGCCTGCTGCCCAGCGGCAGCGCACCGCTCGCGGAAACGGTGCTGCCCGCCATCACCCCGAATCCGCGCTACGAGCGGATGTCCGAACATTTCGGGGCGACCGCGCGGACGTCGCACACCTGCGGCTGCCACGTCCACATCGCCGTCCCCGACCGGGAAACCGGGATCCGGGTGATCGACCACGTGCGGCCCTTCCTGCCCGCGTTGCTGACCGTGACCGCCAATTCCGCGATCTGCGACGGATACGACACCGGGTACGCCAGCTGGCGCTACCAGCAGTGGAACCGCTGGCCCTCGGCGGGTTCGCCGCCGCTGTTCGGCTCGCTGGACCACTACGAAAGCATCGTCGACGGCTGGCTCCGGGCGGGCGCCATCCTCGATCGCGCGATGATCTATTGGGACGTGAGGCTTTCCGAGAAACAGCCGACGGTGGAGTTCCGGCTCGGCGACGTCGCGGCCACCGTCGGCGAGGCGGTCCTCTACGGAGTGCTGATCCGCGGCCTGGTCGGCACGATCCTGGCCTCGGAGGACCGCCCCTCGAAGCTGTCCAACGAGGTCCTGCGCGCACAGATCTGGCGCGCGTCGCGGGAAGGACTTTCCGGCCGCTGCCCGCATTTCCGGACCGGCGATCTCGCGCCGGCGCGTGACGTGCTCGACGACGTCGTCACCTTCGCGGCCGGTGCCCTGGCCGAGACCGGAGACCTCGACTTCGTCCGCGACGGCTGTGCCCGGCTCGCCGCCGAGGGCGGCGGGGCCGACCGGCAACGGGCGCGATTCGAGAAGCGACGTGCCGCTGAAGACGTGGTGGACCTGCTGGCGGTCCGGCCAGGCTGACGGCGCTCAGTGTTCCCGATGTCGCCGTGTCAGGCAGGTGAGCGCTTTCGTAGCGAGCCGCCGAACCTCGCTCCAGCCACTGTCACCGAACCAGGCCGCATCCGGGCTCGTCGGACCTTGGCGGTCCGACACGGCGACGACCGCGGCCACGACCTCCCGAATCGCATCGGCTTCATGGCTGTCACGGAGGATCGTCCCGATTGCCCCGACCGGATCCACCAAGTCCCACGGGGTGTCGTCCACCAACCAGTGGACGGCATTGGTGAGGTCCGGCCACCGGGTGTCCCGGCCCCTGCCGTCCAGTACAGGAGGCTCTGCTGCGAGCACTCTGAGTGCGGAGAGCACATCCTCACGCCGTTCGGGCCAGGCGACATCCATGAGCCCATGGTGTCAGGTCCCGCCCCGCCCGTGCTTGAAGCCGTAACTCGCGTGCTGGAAAGCGGAACTCGCGTGATTGGAGCCGTATGACGTGAGTTCCGGCTTCAATCACGCGAGTTCCGGTTCCGATCACGTGACTTACGGCTTCAGGTCCGGCCGAGCTCGGGCGGACGGCGCAACGGGCCCCAGTCCGCGTGGTGCCGCGCCCGGTCCCGCAACAGATCCCGGGCCTCGCCGAGGACCGCGGTGGAGATCCTGCCGACGGGTTCGGGATCGGTCAGCAGTGGCTCGTTGTCCGGCCCCGACCCCACGATCCGGCCCGCCAGCACCCACGGCTTGGTCTCACGGCGACGTTCGTGGCTGAGGTGGCAGTAGTCGTAGAGCCGCCTCGCCAGCCAGAGTTCGAGCGGCTGATCCCGCCACCACGGTTCGGGATCGAGGGGGTTCACCGAGAGCCCCGGTAGTTCCGCCCCGGTCAGTTCGTCCCGGCTCGTGCCGGGGCGATGCTCGGGAGTCGGCGCCCAGCGCACGTACAGACCTTCCCGCCGCCGGACCAGCGCGGCGAGTTCTCCCAGTGACTCCAACCGTTCCATCGAGCTCTCCTGGCGAAGGTGGACACGGTGACCGGCGCGCCGGCGTCCCTGCCCCGCCGGGGTTGCCCACGCCGGTCCACCTCACGGACGGCGGACGTACAACCTCGCTGCGTCGTCCGTTGCCTTCCGGTTACCCACTCCTCACGCGGCTACACCGATTTCACGAGCGATCGATCGACGAGATGCGCGATCCCCTCCAGCGCCAGCTTCGCTTCCGGGATCGAGGCCAGCATCCACGCGTGGATCATCCCCTCGTATTCGTGATACCCCAACGGCACTCCCTGCTCGGTGCACAGCGTGTGGAGGCGCCGGGCGTCGGCGAGCAGGACGTCCTTGGTTCCGATGTAGACGGTCAGTGACCCGAGCCCGGAAAGGTCACCCAACAGCGGGCTGAGCCGGGGGTCGGTGCGGGTCAACCGTCCACTGTAGAGTCTCGCCGCCTCGTTCAGTCCGGTGAGCGCGAGGTACGGGTCGCGCCGGTCCAGTACGGGCTGCGCCGGGTGGCTCATCGTCAGATCCAGCCAAGGCGACAGCAGGACGGTCTCCTTCTGCACCGGCTCGCCCTCGTCCCGCAACGCCTTGGTGAGCGCCAGTGCGATCCCCGCGCCGGCGGAGTCCCCCATCACGATCTGCTCCTCCGGAGCGACACCCGCGGCGAACCCATCGTAGGCGCGGCGGACGAACGCGGTGGTCTCCGGGCAGTGATGCTCCGGGGCCAGCGGGTAGATCGGCACGGTGACCGCGCAGCCGGTGCGGTCGATCAGCCGTCCGAAGAACCGCCAGTGGTCGTGCTGGATCTGGTGCACGTAAGCACCGCCATGGAAGTACAGCACGTGTTTCCCGTTCCCACCGCGGCGCGGGCGGATCGTGTAGCAGGGCCGTCCGTCCACTTCGGACCGGCGGACGTCGAACCGGCGCCGGATCGAGCGGATCGGACCCTGATCGCCTTTCGCCTGGCTGCTTTCGATGCTCCGGCGGAAGCGGTCGAGCTCGGCATAGGTGCGCTTCCGGTTGGTGAGGCGCAGCCACGCGAGCAGCGTCTTCGCCGTGAGACTCGTCTTAGACCTGATCACGGGGAACCGTCCGATGCCAGTTGCGGGAAAATGTCCTTCGCTCACCTTCATAAGCGTCGAGTCGCGCGTCGATCACGAACTCGGTGGGAGTGCACGAAACCCGGGTCCGGGTCTCGGACCTGGCTTCCCAGTCCCCGCGGGCGAACGTCATCGACCACGCCGTCTCCGCCACCGGGGAACAGAAATCGTCGGCCACCCACGAGTACCGCTCGAACACGTTCCTCGTGACGTCGAGGTCGATGTCCTCGAACCGGACCTTGCCCTCGTTCTTCACGATGTCGAGCGCGGAACGATAGTCGATCAGGTCACGGGAGACGGTCCAGCGCTGCTCGCCGGGTTCGAGCTGGGTCGCCGGGAGCGGTTCCGCGCCTTCGGGTTCACCGAACGGCCGCGCCGGGACTTCGTCCGCCTCCGCCATCGGCCGCACCGGCAGCGTCAGCGTGCTCTGTCCGGTGTGGACGGTCACCCTCGCCGGTACCGGCGGCGGCCACGCCAGCGGCCAGTACGACGACGAGATCGACAGCCGGATCCGGTGCCCGGCGGGGAAGGCCTGCGCGACGGCGTTCAGCTCGACACGCACGCGGTAGCGCGTGCCCGGTTCGAGCGGCTCCGGGTCGTCGTGCCCGTCCCGGTGGGTCAGGTTCAGCAGGCCGTAGGTCACTCGCGTGGCCCTGCCGTCCGGCGCGACGTCGGACAGCCGGACGGCGACCTGCGCCACCGGTTCGGCCGCCGATACCTCCAGATCCACCACCGGCGAACCGAGGATCTCGCACGGCTCGGCGAGCTCGTCGGTGTCGAAGACGAGCGAGCCGCCGTCCTCCTCCCGCTGGTCGTACGGCAGGTCGGGCGGGGCGCTGTAGGAAGCCCACTTACCGGCGAACTGGCCGACCGAGAGCGGCGATTCCACCGGCAGGTCCTCCGCCGGGACCTCCTCGCCGGGCCGCGCGATCCGGTGCCGGGCGAGCCGATGCTCGGACGGGCGCACATGCGGCGAAGGCCAGGACGGCTCCCCCACCCAGCGGCCGGGGCGGTCCTCGTACGAGGTCGACGGCGGCACGCTGTCCTGCATCCAGGTCTGCAGCATCGGCCCGTCCATGACACCGTTTTCGGCGTCCTTCAACCAGTGGTCCCACCAGCGGACCAGCTCCTGCAGATAGCCGATGGCGGGTCCGGGCCGCCCGAGATGCGGGTACTTGTGCGACCACGGGCCGATCAGCCCGCGCCGGGGCACGTCGAGATTGGCCAGCAGCCGCGAGACCGCGTTCGAGTACCCGTCCGCCCAGCCGCTGGAGGCGAGGACGGGCACCTGGACATCGCTGTAGTTCTCGCAGACCGACGCGTGCCGCCAGTACTCGTCGCGTCGCTGGTGGCTCAGCCATTCGCCCACCCAGAGCCCGCAGTTCTCCAGCCGTTCGTGCCACAGTTCGCGCCACCGCTCCCCCGCCAGCGCGGGGTCGGGCGGCAATGTGGCGTAGGCGAACATCGTGGAGGCTTCGGCGACGTTGTCCGACAGCAGGCAGCCGCCCATGTAGTGCATGTCGTCGGCGTACCGGTCGTCGGTGAACGAGGAGATCGCGATCGCGGTCAGGCTCGGCGGTTTCCGCGCCGCCACCTGGAGGGCGGCGAACCCGCCCCAGGAGATGCCCATCATTCCGGTCCGGCCGGAACACCACGGCTGCGCGGCGATCCATTCGAGGACGTCCTCGGCGTCGAGTTGCTCCCGTTCGAGGTATTCGTCGGCGAGGATCCCTTCCGACTCCCCCGAACCGCGGATGTCGACGCGGACGCAGGCGTAGCCGTGCCCCGCCAGGTACGGATGGTGCACCGAGTCCCGCACCGAGGTCAGGTCGCGGTGCCGGTACGGGATGTACTCCAAGATCGCCGGGACCGGCTCGCTGTCCGAGGCGACCGGCCGCCAGATCCGCGCCGACAACCGCACGCCGTCGGAAACCGGGATCCAGACGTGGTCCTCCTCGGTGATCTCGTACGGCAGCGAAGCCACCGTCCGCATGGGCTATCCCTCCTCGAAGTCGAACCGCAGCGCTTCGACGCACCGGCGGTACTTGCTCTCCATCTCCCGTTCGGTCTGCGCCGCGACGAAGACATGCGCGAGTTCGTAGCTGTAGCTGTCCTGTTCGGGCAGTTCGGACAGCCGGACCCCCTTCTCGGCCACCGGTTCGATCTTCACCCCGGGGATCTCCGCCTCCAGGTCCGCGATCTCGGCGCGGGTGGGCACCCGGGTGACCAAGGCGTCGCGGAAGCGGCGGTAGTACCACTTGCCCGCGATCCGGTAGTCGCCCCGGTTCCGGCGCGCTCCGGGATCCTGTCCGAGGCCCAGCCGCACCATGATCTGGTGGTTCGCCACCCCGTCCACGTATTCGAACAGCTCCGCGTGGGACTGCGAATGCCGCGGGTTGATCTCCAGCAGGCAGGCCTGCCCGGATTCGGGGTGACAGAAGAACTCGATGCTGAACGTCGCGTTGTCGAAGCCGATCTGCTCCATCACCCGGACGGAGATCTCCTTCATCCGCTCGACGGCGTCCACGGGCAGCTGCGACGGGTACTGGTGCCGCAGGAAGGACGTCGAATCGGGATAGTTGATCGAATCGAGCACACCGTAGATCGTGACCTGTCCTTTGTAGACGTAGCCTTCGGTCGCGGCCTGCACGCCGTTGAGCTCCCCTTCGGCGAGGCACGCGGCTCCACCGGCGTTCGCCACCTCTTCGGGGAGGTCGACCGTGGCGAGGACGCGCTCGAAGGGTTTGCCGACCCTGTCCACGCCCGCCCGGATCTCGGCGACCGCCTTGTCGAACTCGTCGTCGTCGGCGACGTGGAAGGCCAGCTCCGAGGAGAACGACTTCACCGGCTTGAGCCACATGGGGTAGCCGACGCCTTCGGGCGGTCGGGGGTCGTCCTCGTCCAGATCGACGATGCCGAACGACGGCACTTCGTCGATCACCTTCGCCTGTTCGAGACGGCTCCAGTACTTGTGCTCGCATTTGAGCACCGCTTCGAGGGAGACCCCCGGGAGCCCGTACTTGTCGCACAGCATCGCCACCATCGTCGAGGACGGGAAGTCCCAGTAACTGACGATCGCGTCGATCGGTCCGGAGAAGGCGTCCAAATGCGCCTCCGCCTTCTCCACGAGCTCGACGATCGGGATCTCGCCGTGCTGGAGCTCCTCCGGCGAGAGGAGGGCGTGGAAGCGATACCGGCCGGCACCGGGGATTCGTCTCAGCACCTCGTCGTTGGCGTCGTCGAGACCGATGACGAAGATGTTCTTTTCCTCTGGGGGCCTGGAGGATGTGGTCATAGGGCAGTGCTACCCGTTCGGGTGGGGCGGAAAACCAGGACGGCCGTGGTTTGCCCGTCACGCCCCCAGGGAATCCGGCCCTCATGACGGAGTTGCCCGGTACGCGTTCATTGTGGCTAGACACGGCTCCCGCTCCCGATCGCACCGGCACGCCGTTGCCGCCGGAGGTCGACGTCGCCGTCCTCGGCGGCGGTATCGCCGGGCTCACCACGGCGTACCGGCTGGCGAGGGCCGGGCGCTCGGTACTGGTGCTGGAGGCCGGCCGGATCGCGGCGGGGGTCTCCGGCCACACCACCGCGAAGATCAGCACCCAGCACGGGCTCAAGTACGCCACGCTGGCCAAGGCCAAGGGCACCGAAGCCGCCGCGATGTACGCGTACACGCAGGCCGCCGCCCTGGACTGGATCGCGGCGGCCACGGCCGAACTCGGCATCGACTGCGGATTCACCCGGGCCGACAGCTTCGTCTGCACGACCAGGCCCGAAACGGTCGAAAGCCTCGAACGGGAGGCGGAAGCGGCCGCGGAGGCGGGCCTTCCGGCCACCTACGTCACCGAGGTCGACCTCGACGTGCCCGCCCTGGGTGCGGTCAAGTTCGCGTCGCAGGCGCATTTCCACCCGCGCCGCTGGCTGCTCGCGCTGGCCGGCGAGATCGAACGCGCGGGCGGGACGATCGTCGAGGGTGTACGCGCGGAAGGTCTCGACGAACTCGGCGGGACCAAGGTGCGCACCGGTTCGGGTGACGTGCGCGCCGGCGAGGTCGTGGTGGCGACCCATTATCCCGTGTTCGACCGCGGCCTGTTCTTCGCCCGGCTCGACCCGGTCCGCGATCTGGTGGTCGCCGGGCCGGTCGCGGGGAATCACCCGCCCGAGGGAATGTACCTGGACGCCGACACCCATCACTCCGTGCGGAGCTACCTCAACGACGGTGTCCCGTACGCGGTCGTGGGCGGCGAGCACTACCGGGTCGGTGACTCCGTCGACGTCGAGAGCCGGTACGAACGGCTGGCCACGTGGGCGGGCGAGCACGCCGGAGTGCACCGGGTCACCCACCGGTGGTCCGCGCACGATCTGTCCACTGTGGACTCCGTGCCGTACGTCGGGCGCTATCACCCGGCGAGCCGTCATCTCTGGGTCGCCACCGGTTTCGGCCAGTGGGGGATGACCGGCGGCACCGCGGCCGGGCTGTTGCTCGCGGATCTGCTGACCGGCCGCGACAACCCGTCGGCGGGCCTGTACGACCCGAACCGCTTCGATCTCCGGTCCGTGCTTCCGACCGTGGAGAACAACGCCACCGTGGCGAAATTCCTGGTGGGCGATCATCTCAGCGCGTTGCGCAAACCGGCTTCCCTGGACGAACTCGTGCCCGGCGAGGCGAAGGTGACCCGTGACGGCGGCGAACTCGTCGCGGCTTACCGTGATCCGGGCGGCGAACTGCACGCCGTCGGCGCCCACTGCACCCATCTCGGCTGCCTCGTCGCGTTCAACAACGCGGAGAAGACCTGGGATTGCCCGTGCCACGGTTCGAGGTTCGGGCTGGACGGGTCGGTGATCCAGGGGCCGGCCGTGCGCGCGCTGCCGAAGAAGCGGGAGCGGTGATGACCGGGATCGGCGTCGAAGAGGAGTTCCTGCTGGTCGATCCCCGGACCGGGGTGAGCTGCCCCCGGGCCGAGGCCGTGCTCGAACGGCATCGGATCTGCTGTCCGCTGCCGGACGGCGCGGCGGTCCACCGGGAACTGCGGCCGACCCAGATCGAGGCCGCCACCGGCGTCTGCGACACGGCCGGCGAACTGTACGAGCAGCTGACCGCGGGACGCCGCACACTCGCCGAAGCGGCCGCGGGCGAGGATTGCGCCATCATCGCCGCCGGCACTCCCCCACGACGGTCACCCGAGCGCGACTACGACGCCGTCGACCGGTTCGGCAAGGTCGACGCGCTGTACGCCGGCGTGGTCAAGGCTTACGAGGCCTGCGGTTGCCACGTGCACATCGGTGTGCCCGACCGGGAGACCGCGGTCGCCGTGGTGAACCATCTGGGTGAATGGCTGCCGACGTTGCTGGCGTTGTCGGGCAACTCGCCCTTCGAGGGCGGCCGCGACACCGGCTACGAGAGCTGGCGGATGGTGGAGCAGAGCCGGTTCCCCGGCTCGGGGATCGCCCCGTACTTCGTGGACGCCGCCGCTTACGAGGAACAGGTCGGGAAGCTGGTGGACTGCGGGATCCTGGTGGACGAGAACCAGACCTTCTGGCTCGCGCGGCCGTCCGCGCGGTGGCCGACGGTCGAGGTCCGTGCCGCCGACACCGCGTCCACCGTGGACGAAGCCGTCCTGCAGGGGCTCCTGACCCGCGCGCTGGTGCGCACCGCCCTCACCGAACTGGACCACGGGGTGGAGGCCGTGCCGCTGGATCCGCAGATCGCCGCCGCGGCCGTGTGGTCGGCCGCGCGTCACGGGCTTTCGGGGCCGGCCGTCGACCCGGTGGCGGGAAAGCCGGTCCCGGTGGGCGACCGGGTCGCCGCGTTGCTGGCGCGTACGCGGCAGGCGCTGGAGGACACGGGCGACGCGGACCTCGTCCGCACCCTGCTCGGCCGTCTGGAACGGGAAGGCACCGGCGCCGAACGGCAACGCCGGGCCGCCGCCGACGGGGAGATCGCGGTGTTGCGGATGCTGACCGAAGAGACGGTTCCGCACGGCTAGGGCGGGTACTCGGGCGGCATGACGACGATCGACCGTGACGTGGCCGCGAGGCTGCCCGAGATCCGCGGCCCGCTTTCGGCCGCCGTGGTGGACACCCTGGCCGGCGGGCGCAGAGACGATTTCGACCTCGAAGTGGCGACCGGCGCCGACCCGTTCGGCGAAGACCTGCAGCTGGCGCTGCACGTCTGCTACGAGCTCCATTACCAGGGCTTCGACGGTGTCGACTCGGAGTGGGAGTGGGATTCCCGCCTGCTCGCCTTCCGGTCGGTCCTGGAGCACGTGGTCCTCGACGGAATCCGCGCCGCCGTACCCGGCGGGGACGACGTCGGCGGGCTGCTGGACGAGTTGCTCGTCGAACCGGTCGAAGGCGGCGGCGTTTCCCATTTCCTGCGTGACGAGGGCGAATGGTGGCACGTCGAGGAATACTTCGCCCAGCGGTCGATCTACCACCTCAAGGAGGCGGATCCCCACGCGTGGGTGATCCCGCGCCTGCGGGGCAGGGCCAAGGCCGCGCTGGTCGCCGTGGAATTCGACGAGTTCGGCGGCGGGCGGGCCGATCAGGCGCACTCCCGGTTGTTCGGGGAGCTGCTGACCGCGGCCGGCCTGTCGGACGGCTACCTCGCCTACCTCGACCATGTCCCCGCGTGCATGCTCGCGACGGTGAACATGATGTCGCTGTTCGGGCTGCACCGCGGCCTGCGCGGCGCGCTCGTCGGGCATTTCGCCGCCGCCGAGATCACCACCGCGCCCGCCGCCAGGCGGATGGACCAGGCGCTGGAACGGCTCGGCGCGGCACCGGAATGCCGCTACTTCTACACCGAGCACATCGAGGCCGACGCGGTGCACGAACAGGTGCTGCGGCACGACGTCGTCGGCGATCTGCTCGACCGGGAACCCGGGCTGGCGGCGGATATCGCGCTGGGCGTCCAGGCCACCGACCTGCTGGAAACCCGGCTGACCGAGCACCTGCTGGGCGCCTGGTCGGCCGGGAAGAGCTCACTCCTCAGGCCGCTGCGTCCCTTGCCGTGACCGGCGGCGGTGGCTGGTGTCGCAGAACGGGTAGCGCTTGCTGCGTCGGCAGGCGCAGAGGGCGACCACGAAACGATCCGAGGTCACCGTCTCGCCGTCGTCCGTGACGACCTCGACCGGCCCCTCCACCACGAGGGGCCCGCCGGGTTCGATCCGGACCCTGGTCCTACGGCCGGTCGGCACGGATCACCACCAGTTCCTCGTGACACTGCTCGGCCTCGATCAGGCCCGCCGCTTCGAGGAAGGCCGCCCGTGCCCGCATGACCGGTCCGAAGGGGATCGATCGGGTGGCCACCACCGCGGGCGTCAATCCGGCCGCCCGCAGCTGCGTCAACGACGTGCCGGGGCCGGAGACCGCGGAGTGGACCATCATCAGGTACCCGCCTGGCGCCACCAATTCGGCCGCCTGGGCACAGACCTGGTCGAGCACGATCCGGCCGTCCGGCCCGGCGTCCCACGCCCGCGCGGCCCCGGTGGCGGGCACAGGTGAGGGCACGTACGGCGGGTTCGCCAGCACGACGTCGAACGGGCCACCGCGAGCCGCCTCGGCCAGGCCGCCACGAAGCGGCCGGACGGGAAGCCGGCGCAGCCGCGCGTTGAGCCACACCGCCGCCAGCGCCCGCCGGGAGATGTCCACCGCGGTCACCGATCTCGCACCGTGCGCCGCGGCCGTCAGCGCGAGGGCGCCGGTGCCGGTGCAGAGGTCGAGAACCCTTGCCCCGGCGGGCATTCCCGACGCGCTCAGCGCGCTCGCCAGGAACCAGGTGTCGTGCTGCGGGCGGTAGACCCCCGGCGGCCGCAGCAGCCAAGGCCGCGCCGGGGCGAGTGGAATCGTCGCTGCCTGGGAGATCGCGGTCATTTTCCCTCCGGTTCGCCGTAGTTGCTCACGGCTTCCCCGGTCGTGCGGCGTCAAACGTCCACAATGGTCCGCCGTGACTCGCGTGATCGAAGCCGTGACTCGCGTGATCAGAGGCGGAACACCGCGTGCGGTCTCCAATCACGCGAGTTACGTGCCTGATCACGCGAGTCACGGCTTCACCCATCACTAGAACGCGAGAAAACGGGTAACCACGAGGAAAGCGAGCGAAGGAGACCGTTATGGACACCGGACCCGCGAAGGGCGATTCCACCGAAAGCGAGAAACTGGACGAGGAAGACCGTGAAGAGACCCGAGGCGAGCAGGGCACCTCGTCGGGCGATCCCCACGACGACACCGACCCGCAGTCCGGTTGAGGATCACCGGGAGGCGTTTCACGGCCGCACCACGGGGTACCCGATCGGCTCGCGGCGAAACGGAGGCTTCCGATGAACCTACGTACGACTGGCTTCCTTCTGCGACCGGTGGTGCTGGTCATCGCGCTGGTCCACCTTGTCCTGGGTGTGCTCGGCTTCTTCTTCCTCCCCGAGGCGAACGAGGTCGGCGAGAACACGCTGTGGATCTTCAGCGCGACAGGCATGCTCGACGTCATCCGCACCGTGATCGGCGTCCTCGGTCTGGTCGCGGTGGTCAAACCGTCCGCGATCCCGGCCTACAGCTGGCTGGTTTTCGTCGCGTTCACGGGTTTGACCGCCTTCGGCGTCCTCTCGGCGGGGACGGATTCCGCCGGTGACGCGGTCAACCTCAACTGGGCCGACAACGTCCTCCACGGACTGACCGCCTTCACGGCGCTTGTGGTGGGTATCGCCGCCACTCGCGTTTCCCAGCGGAAGCAAAGTAAGACAACGGAAAACGTTTAGTCCGTCCACCACGGGCAACTCGGCGGTCATGACGAAAACGGCCCCGCTCCGGATTCTCCTGTGGCATGTGCACGGTTCGTGGACCGAAGCCTTCGTCCGGGGTGGCCACCAGTGTTTCCTGCCGCTGCTCGCCGAAGGCGGGCCGTGGGGCCGCGGACTCAGCGGCCGTGACTGGCCCTCCGCCCACGAGATCCCGGCCGACGCACTACGGGATCTCGACATCGACGTCGTGGTCCTCCAGCGGCCCGAGGAGATCCACCTGGCCGCGCGGTGGCTGCGCCGCCGCCCCGGCAAGGAAGTGCCCGCCGTCTACGTCGAGCACAACACGCCCCGGGAGCACGCGGCCACCACCCGGCATCCGCTGTCCGATCGCGACGACATCCCGCTGGTCCACGTGACCCATTTCAACGAACTGATGTGGGACTCGGGCCTCGCGCCCACGGTGGTCGTGCCGCATGGGATCCCCGATCCCGGCGAACGGTACACCGGCGAACTGCCCCACGGCGCGGCCCTGATCAACGAACCCGTGCGGCGGGGCCGGATCACCGGAACCGATCTGCTCCCCGCGTTCGCGGAGATCGCGCCGGTCGATGTGTACGGGATCGCCGTCGAAGAACTCGACGGCCGTCACCCGGCGGTACGTCCGGGAGGCGACCTGCGCAGCCGGGAAGTGCACGCCGAAGTGGCCAGGCGCCGCGTCTACCTGCACACCGCGCGGTGGACGTCGCTGGGCCTTTCGCTGCTCGAAGCGATGCATCTGGGTATGCCGGTCGTGGCCCTGGCGACCACCGAAGCGGTACTCGCGATCCCGCCGGACGCTGGCGCCGTCTCGACGGACGTCAAGGCGCTGGCGAAGGCGTATCGCGAACTCGTCCACGAACCCGATTTCGCCGTGCTGGCGGGGAAAGCGGCGCGGGAGTTCGCGTTGAGCCACTACGGGCTCGACGCGTTCCTCACCCGCTGGGACACCCTGCTGGCCGAAGTGACCGCTTGATTCCGCCGGACGCGGAGGGAAGGAACCCGATGAGGATCGCGATGGTTTCCGAGCACGCGAGCCCGCTCGCCGCCATGGGCGGAGCCGACGCCGGGGGTCAGAACGTCCACGTCGCGGCGCTTTCCGCCGCGCTGAGCAGGCAGGGACACGACGTCACCGTCTACACGCGCCGCGACAACCGCCGTGTCCCCGCGACCGTCGAGACGCCGGACGGCTACCGCGTCGTCCACGTGCCGGCGGGACCGGCGAGAAAGCTGCCGAAGGACGAACTGCTGCCGCATATGGGCGAGTTCGGCCGGGTGCTCCGGTCCCGCTGGGCCAAGGACCGGCCGGACGTCGTCCACGCGCATTTCTGGATGTCCGGCCTGGCTTCGATTCTCGCGGCGAAGGACCTCGGCATCCCGGTGGCCCAGACCTTTCACGCGCTGGGTGTGGTGAAACGCCGCTACCAGGGCAAAGACGACACCAGCCCGCCCGAACGGATCCGGCTCGAGCGGATGATCGCCAAACAGGCCGACCGCGTGATCGCGACCTGCTCGGACGAGGTCTTCGAACTCGTGCGGATGGGGCTGCCGCGATCGCGTGCCTCCGTCGTCCCTTGTGGTGTCGACCTGACCACGTTCACCCCGGACGGTGAAGTGGCTCGCCGGACGGCCCGACGCCGGATCGTCAGCGTCGGCAGGCTGGTCCCGCGCAAGGGTTTCGACCTCGCGATCGCCGCGCTTCCTTCGTTGCCGGACACGGAACTGGTCATCGTCGGCGGCCCGGATCCGGGTCCGCTCGCCAAGGCGCCGGAGGTCCGGCGGTTGCGGGCGATCGCCGACCGGGCCGGCGTGAGTGATCGCGTACGCCTGCCGGGGCTCGTGTCGCGCGAACAGATGCCCGCCCTCCTGCGCTCCGCCGACGCGGTGGTCTGCACCCCTTGGTACGAACCGTTCGGCATCGTGCCGCTGGAGGCGATGGCCTGCGGTGTCCCCGTCGTGGCGACCGCCGTCGGCGGGCTGACCGACACCGTCGTCGACGGGGTCACCGGGTTGCTCGTTCCTCCGCGCAACCCCGTCGACCTGGCGGCCGCGCTGCGGCGTCTCCTCGGTGACGCTTCGTTGTGCGAGTCGTTCGGGCTCGCCGGAGCCGACCGGGTGCGGGCGCGGTACTCCTGGGACAGGGTCGCTTCGGATTGCTTGCGCGCTTACGGGCGCGTGCTGACCGGGGAGACGGAAGTGGCGGCGGCCGCTTCACCTTCCTGACTCGTGAGTGGCGAGGACGGTTAGAAC
>NZ_JBHXIB010000044.1:48577-61676 GCF_042723975.1 Amycolatopsis sp. NPDC058340
GGCGCGCGGCGGCGCTACGTGGCGCCGGCGCATCCAACTGCGGTCGTGTGCTGGGGGGTGGCGGTTTTCACCATACCCCGCCACTCACGAGTCAGTTGGTCACCCCACGTACCGGCGCGCGACCGAGTTCCGTTGCGACTCCTCCAGCAGTACCAGCCCGCGCTCGACCGCCGCCGGAACGACCGCCCGTTCCCGCACCACCCACGGAATCCCCCGTACCGCTTCCGTCACTGCCGCGAACGTCGCCCGGTCGAAGGGGGCCGAACGCAGCACCGTGACCATCCGGCGCAGGACACTGCCGATCGGGCGCCGCAGCCACAACGTCCACAGCGTGTTGCGGATGCCGAGCTGACGGCGCCGTCGCGGATCGCGGACGGGCGAGGGAGCGTGATGGATCACCATCTCCTCGTCCCAGCACATCCACCAGCCCTTGCTCGCGAGGTCGAGGGCGAACAGCTCCTCCTCTCCCCCGAGCCACATCCGGTCGGAGAACCCGCCGACGTCGTGGAACGCGCGGACGCGGACGGCCGACAGGCCCGCCATGACCCCCAGCAGAGCGGGACCGGGCAGCCATTCCGGGCCGGGGACCGGGGAATGGCGCAGTTCCGGCGTGATCGGGTCTTCGGTCAGCGCCGGCTCCACCAGGCACCGGCCGGTCACCACACCCAGCCCGGGAAACGCGTCGAGCCGGTCCGCGGCGCGGCGGAGGGACCCGGGCTGCCACCGGGTGTCGTCGTCGCAGAAGGCCACGTACGGCGTCTCCACTTCGCGGACGGCGAGATTGCGCGCGACGGCGCCGAGATTCCGCGGCGCGCGGATCAGCCGGATCGAGGGGAACCGCGCTTCGACGACGTCCGCGGTGCCGTCGGTGGAAGCGTTGTCCACCACCACGATCGGCGCCGCGTCGGGTAGCGCGGTCATCGAGGCGAGCGTCTCCAGCAGCTGCGCGCGACGGTTGTGCGTGATCACCACGACCGTGAGCCGGTCTTCCACGTCATCCTCCATGGGCGTGTTCCAGTACCCGGATCCGGCGTTCCACCGAAGCGGGCAGCCGTCGCCGGTCGGCGAGCGCCCACGGCAAGCGCCGCAGCACCCCGGCGAGCGCGCCGAGCACGCGTGGCTCCCGCGGCACCCTGGCCAGCGCGCGGAACACTTCGGCGAGGCACCGGCGTATGGGCCGTCTCATCACCGTGATCAGCATGCGGTTGCGGAGTTCGGCGCGTTCCCGCCAGGACGGCGACGGCCGCACCGAAGACGGATGATGATGCGCACGCACCGCCTCCGCGTAACAGAGCCACCACCCGCGCGCCGCCAGGTCGTAGGACAGCAAACGCTCCTCGGCACCGAAATGCAGCAGCGGATGGAAGCCGGCGGCCTGCAGGTACGCGGTCCGCCGGACGATCGCGGAACAGGCGAGGAACCCGAGAACGACCGGTCCGGGAAGCCCTTCGGGCCTGCCGAGCGGGCTCGCGGCCATCATCGGCACGACCGGATCCTCCCGTTCTTCCTCGCCCACCAGGGTTTTCGCGGCCACCAAGCCGATGTCGCCGTGGGTGTCGAGAATCCGTTCGGCCTCGGCGAGCGCGTCTTCGGCCCACCAGGAATCGTCGTCGCTGAAGGCGACGTACGGCGTCCGAGCCACCGCGACGCCGAGATTCCGCGCCGCCACCCCGATGTTGCGCGGCAACCGGACCACCCGCACGCCGGGGAACGCGGCGGCCACGGCCGCCGTGCCGTCGGTCGAACCGTTGTCCACCACCACGATCGGCGGTGGCGGCCGCAGCGCGGTCAGCTCTCGCAGCGTCCGCTCCAGCTCCGGTGCCCGATCGCGGGTGGCGATCACCACCGTCGTCGCGGCGGCGCTCATCGCACCGGCCTGGTCTTGAGCGCCTTCACCATGTCCCGGATCAGCCCGTTGTCGGCGGGCAGCGCGCGGAGCGCGGCCACCGCCCGGCCCTGCACCGAAGAACACCAGCGCCACCAGGAGTCGAGCCCGTCCCGGTCACCCGCTTCTTCGGCCGGGACGAGCGCGGGCCAGCCGAGCGCGTCGGCCTGGGCGGTGACCTTGCCGCCACCCATTACCGGGTCGATGGCCAGTGCCGGCACTCCCGCCCGAAGGCTCAGCACCAGTCCGTGCAGCCGCGTCGTGACCACGACATCCAGATGCGACAGGATCGACGTGAACTGGTCCGGTGTCTCGCAGCGTTCCCAGTCCGACGACGCCAGCCGCGTGTCGAGCGGCACCCGGGCGCAGTCCACCCCGGCGATCCACTCCCGCACCGACGCGTGCACCTCCGCGTGGCGACCGGAATCGCCGTACTCCCGTTGTGGCGGAGCCAGGATCACGCCCGTCACCAGCACCTCGTCGGTCGGCACCCCGAGGGACAGATCCGGTGCGCCGATCTTGTCCCGATCCCGCGCGAACACCTCGTCGAAGCCCGTGACCGTGTCGTCCTCCGGGTCGATCACCGACACCCCGACCGCGATCCGGTGGCAATGGGCGAACCTCCGGTGCACCTCCCGGACCTGCCATCCGTGCGCGGGCCCGCAGACGAAGACCACGTGGCTGTACCGGGCCGGATCCACCCCTTCGTAGTCGATGTCCCCCGGCCGGTAGACCGGGCTCCACGCCAGATCGTGCGGCAAGCCCATGGTGGACAACGCCTCGTCGACCCTGCGCATGCTGAGCACGTCCCCCGCGGTCGCCTCGCCGTGGCGGAAGCTGGCCCAGCCGATAACCAATGCACGCATACCCGAGGCTTACCCGGCCTGTCCGGATTCACACGGTTTTTCCGGGCCCGCACCGGGTAGCCCTCCGCCATGGACAGAGCGCTGGTGACCGGGGGCGCGGGTTTCGTCGGTTCGCATCTGTGCGAACGCTTGCTGGAGGCGGGTACGGAGGTCGTCGCGGCCGACAATTTCGCCACCGCCGCCACGGCCAACGTGGCGCATCTGCTCGACCGTCCGGGGTTCCGGCTCCTCTCCCGTGACGTCACCGCGCCGATGACCGCGCCGGGCCCCTTCGACGTCGTCTTCCACCTGGCGTCCGCCGCCTCGCCCCGTGACTACCTCCGCCTTCCGCTGGAGACGCTGCGCGCGGGCTCGTACGGCACCGAACGGGCGCTGGACATCGCCGAACGCGACGGCGCCCGGTTCGTCCTCGCGTCGACGAGCGAGGTCTACGGCGATCCTCGGGAACACCCGCAGCGCGAGGAGTACTGGGGGCACGTGAACCCGATCGGTCCGCGCAGCGTCTACGACGAAGCCAAGCGGTACGCCGAGGCGCTCACTTCGGCCATGCGCCGGGAGCGGGACGTGAACACCGGCATCGCGCGGATCTTCAACACCTACGGCCCTCGTATGCGTCCCGACGACGGCCGCATGATCCCGACGTTCATCGGACAGGCGCTCGCGGGCGAACCGCTCACCGTCACCGGCACCGGTGGCCAGACCCGTTCCCTCTGCTACGTCGACGACACCGTCCGCGGCTTGATCGCGCTGGCCGCTTCCGACGTGCCCGGCCCGGTGAACCTCGGCAATCCGCACGAACTCACCGTGCTGCGGATCGCGGAGGAGGTCCTGGCCGTCACCGGCAGCGCTTCGCGGATCGAACACGTCGACGCCGCCATCGACGATCCGGCCCGCCGATGCCCGGACATCTCCCGCGCCCGGCGCGAACTCGGCTGGGAGCCGGAGGTCGGGCTGGCGGAGGGACTTCCGCGCACGGTCGCCTGGTTCACGCGGCAAGGGCCGTACCCGGCCGTCGGTGCCTGACCTCGTGACTGGCGAGGACGGTTAGAACCGTCCTCGCCACTCACGAGCCCGATCGACAACCGCCACGACCCATATCCCCGGAGAGACGCTTCGCTCAGTAGCGACGTCCTGGGCTTTTCCGCCGCATCGTTTATCCCCGACCGCACCGGGTAGCGCTACGGGGGTAAGCGCGGGTCACGGCCCGCGGCCCCGACCGGAGAGGTGGCCCGGTGCGCATACTCGGTGTCAACGCCGTCTTCCACGACCCGGCCGCGGCCCTGGTCGTCGATGGCGAAATCGTGGCGGCGGCGGAGGAAGAACGGTTCAGCCGGCGCAAACACGGCAAGCGGCCGGTGCCGTTCTCCGCCTGGGAACAGCCGGCCGAGGCCGCCGCGTGGTGCCTGGCCGAGGCGGGGATCTCCGCACAGGATCTCGACGCCGTCGGCTATTCGTACGATCCGGCGCTCGTCGAACCGGGTATGGCTGGGCACGACGGGAAGAACGAATGTCTCCGCACCGACTTCGCCCGCCGGGCTCCCGCTTTTCTCAAGGCGGCCTTGCCGGGGCTGGACCCGGCGACGGTCCGGTTCGTCCGGCATCACGTCGCGCATGCCGCTTCGGCCGCGCTCGCCGCCCCGTTCGGGGATTGTGCGGTGCTGGTCGCCGACGGCCGTGGCGAGAGCACGTCCTATCTCGCGGGCGAGTATCGCGACGGCAAGTTCGAAGAACTCGCCGAGCAACGGCTCCCCCATTCCCTCGGGCTGATGTACGAGGAGCTGACCGAACACCTCGGTTTCGCCCGGTCCAGTGACGAGTACAAGGTGATGGCCCTCGCCTCCTACGGCAAGCCCCGCTTCCTCGACCGGATCGCGGAAAGCGTGCACACCAACGGGATGGGGTTCCGCACCGACGAGATCGACTGGGCGTCGTTCGCTCCCGCCGTCGAGCCCGGACAGGAGCCGGGGCCGGTGCACGCCGACCTGACCGCGAGCGTGCAGCGCTGCCTGGAGGAGGTGCTGCTCGACCTGACGGCCAAGCTCCACCAGCACACCGGGCACAGCGACCTCGCGCTGGCGGGCGGGATCGCGCTCAACTGCGTCGCCAACACCCGGCTCCACGCCGAAGGACCGTTCGACCGGATCTGGGTCCAGCCCGCCGCCGGTGACGCCGGCACCGCGCTCGGCGCGGCCTTGGAGCTCGCCGCCGAATACGGCGACCGGGGCGGCCCGATGACCGGCGCGGACCTCGGCCGAAGCTGGACCGACGACCAGCTGGAGAACGCGCTCAAGACCGCGAACGTGCGTTACGAGCGGCCGGACGACGTCGCCGAGACCGTCGCCGAAGCACTGGCCGAAGACCGGATCGTGGCCTGGTTCCAGGGCCGGTCCGAGTTCGGCCCGCGCGCGCTCGGGCACCGGTCGCTGCTCGCGCATCCCGGCCACGAGGCCAATCTGGAACGGCTGAACGACGTCAAAGGCCGCGAACAGTTCCGTCCGGTCGCCCCGATGGTGCTCGCCGAACGCGCGGGCGAGATCTTCTCCCGCGGCCCGCTTCCCAGTCCCTACATGCTTTTCGTGCACGACGTCGCTCCACAATGGAGGGACCGCCTCCCGGCCGTCACCCATGTCGACGGTACGGCCCGGGTGCAGACGGTCGACGCGGGCGAGGAGCCGCTCGTGGCGCGGATGCTCGGCGCGTTCGAACGCCGCACCGGCGTGCCCGCCGTCGTCAACACCAGCCTCAACACCGCGGGCAGGCCGATGGTCGATTCACCCAGGGACGCGCTGGAGTGCTTCGGTTCGGCCCCCATCGACCTGCTCGCCCTCGGACCGTTCGTGGTCCGCCGTCCCTGACTCTGGAGGTGTGTCGTGATCGAAGAACACTTCGCCGCTTTGAGCGAGGCCGCCGGGAAGTCCGCTTCCTGGTCGCCGAAGATCCGTGGCTGGGGTGACCAGCTGGCCGCCGTGCTGACCTCCGGCGGACGGCTGCTCGCGTGCGGCAACGGCGGGAGCGCCGCCGAAGCGCAGCATCTCACCGGGGAGCTGGTGGGCCGGTTCCGCACCGATCGGCCGCCGTTCTCGGCGATCGCCCTGCACGCGGACACCTCGGCCGTGACGGCGATCGTCAACGACTACGGCGAGCACGAGGTGTTCGCCCGGCAGGTGCGCGCGCACGGCCGCCCCGGCGACATCCTCGTCTGCCTGTCCACCAGCGGCGGCAGCCAGAACGTCGTCGCGGCCGCGAAGGCCGCCCATGAACTCGGTGTCACCACCTGGGCGATCACCGGCCCCTCCCCCAATCCGCTCGCGGCGCTGTGCTCCGACGCGATCCCGGTGGAGGCGCCGTCGATGGCGACCGTGCAGGAGGTCCACCTCGCGCTGGTGCACGCCCTGTGCACCGCGCTGGACGACGCGCTCGGGGTGCCCACGTGAGGCCGCTCGTCGTACTGGGCGACGCCTTGCTGGACATCGACGTCGACGGCACGTCGGACCGGCTCTGCCCCGACGCGCCGGTCCCCGTGGTCGATCTGGTCCGGGAATGGCGGCGGCCGGGCGGCGCCGGGCTGGCCGCGTTGCTCGCGGCCCGGTCCACCGCCGAGGTCGTGCTGGTCACCCCGCTGGGAGACGATCAGGCGGGACGGACCCTGACCGGCCTGCTGGACCGCGAGGTCCGGATCGTGCCGATGCCGTTGCTCGGCAGCACTGTCACCAAAAAGCGGGTGCGCGCCGCCGGGCAGTCCTTGATCCGTCTCGACAGTGGTGACGGCAGGGCGGAGTTCTCGCCGCTCACCTCCGGTGTCCGGGACGCGCTGCGGTCGGCGGGCGCGATCCTCGTCGCCGACTACGGCCGCGGGGTGACCGGTCATCCGGAGATCCGCACGCTGCTCGCCGAACTGACGGGCAGCATCCCTGTCGTCTGGGACCCGCATCCCCGCGGGAGCGAGCCCGTCGCGGGAGTCCGGCTCGCCACCCCGAATCTCGCCGAAGCCGAGCAGCTCACCGAGACCCGCGCCGACGCCGGGGACCTGGCGAGGCGGGTGCACGCGCTGTGGAAGGCGCGCGCGGTCAGCGTCACCACGGGCGCGCACGGCGCGGTGCTGACCGAGGGCGGACCGTGCACGACGTTCCGGCCGCCCTCGGGGGTCGTCGCCAAGGACACTTGCGGTGCTGGTGATCGCTTCGCCTCCGCGGTCACCGCGGCGTTGCTCGACGGCGCGTCCACCGCCGACGCCGTGGCGGCAGGCGTCGAGACGGCGGCCCGCTTCGTCGCGACCGGTGGCGCCGCGACCCTGTCCACAGTGGACTTCCCACCCGAACCGGAACCCCGCCACGAAGGCACTTCGGCGTTCGACGTCGCGGCACGGATCCGCGCGCGAGGTGGCAGGCTCGTGGCGACGGGTGGTTGTTTCGATCTGCTGCACCCCGGCCACGCCGGGCTGCTCCGGCAGGCGCGTGCCCTGGGCGACGCCCTCGTCGTCTGCCTCAATTCCGATACCTCGGTGCGTGGCCTGAAAGGGCCGGGCAGGCCGATCGTGCCCGCCCGCGACCGCGCCCGGCTGCTCACCGAACTCATTTCGGTCGACGCCGTCGTGGTGTTCGACGAACCCGATCCGGCCGCGGTGCTGGACCGCCTGCGCCCGGACGTCTGGGTCAAGGGCGGCGACTACGCCGACACCGAACTCCCCGAAAGCGCCGTGGTGCGACGGCACGGCGGCGAAATCGTCCTGATCCCGACCATCCGCGGCTATTCCACCTCCCGGCTGGTGGCCGCGGCGGAAGGAGCATGATGCGCCCTCTCGGCAACGTCCTGATCACCGGCGGCGCCTCCGGCCTCGGTGCCGCGACCGTCGAAGCCGTCCGCGAGGCGGGCGGCACCCCACTGGTCGTCGATCGTGCCGAACCGGCGGCCGACGTCGCCTTCGTCCGAGCCGATCTGGCCGATTCCGACGCGGCGGCGAGCGCCGTCGACGAACTCGCCGAAGGGGCAGGCGGGCTCGACGGCGTCTTCACCGCGGCGGGGACCGACGCGTGCGGCCCGCTCGACGAAGTGTCCACAGAGGACTGGGAACGCGTGATCCGGGTCAACCTGCTCGGCACCGCCGCGGTCGTCCGTGCGGCGCTGCCACACCTGCGGCGGAGCCGCGGCACGGTGGTGACCTGCGCGTCGACGCTGGGACTGCGGGTCGCCGGGGACGCGAGCGCCTACTGCGCGTCGAAATTCGGCGTCGTCGGCTTCACCAGGGCACTCGCCATGGAGCTCGCGGGCCGGGTCGGGGTGACCCTGCTCGTACCCGGCGGCATGCACACGGCGTTCTTCGACGACCGGGCCGAGCAGTACAAACCGCCGCCGGACGCGAAACTCAACCAGCCCGGGCACGTCGCGGCCTCCGTGGTGTTCGCGCTCTCCCAACCACCTGGTTGCGAGGTCCGCGAACTCGTGGTGTGCGCTTCGGAGGAAGGGTCCTGGCCGTGACCGGCGGCATCCTCGTGCTGCGCGCCCTCGGCCTGGGGGATCTGCTCACCGCGATCCCCGCCCTGCGGGCCCTGCGCCGCGCCTTCGACGGCGAACGGCTGGTCCTCGCCGCCCCGGGGAATCTGCGCGACCTCGTCGAGCTGATCGACGCCGTGGACGAGCTGCTCCCGACGGCCGGGCTCGGCGAACTGTCCTGGCCAGGCGAGCCGCCGCGGCTGGCGGTGAACCTGCACGGCCGCGGCCCGGAAAGCATCCACGATCTGCTCGCCCAGGACCCGCTCGAACTGATCACCCACCGGCATCCGGACTTCCCCGGCGTCGACGGCCCCGACTGGCCGGCCGAAGCACACGAAGTCGACCGCTGGTGCCGTCTGCTCGAAGCCGCGCGTATCCCGGCCGACCGGGACGACCTCGCGCTGCCCCGGCCACCCGGCCCCAGCCCGGCGGCGGACGCCGTGGTGCTCCACCCCGGTGCCGCCTTCGCCGCTCGGCGCTGGCCACCGGACCGGTACGCGCGGGTGGCGCGGGAGCTCTCCGCCCGGCATCGGGTGGTCGTCACGGGAAGCGCGCCGGAAGCGCCCCTCGTCCGCGCGATCGTCGAGGAGGCCGGGCTTCCCGACGAGGCGGCTCTCGTGGGCGGTGGTCTCGCCGAACTGGCCGCGACCGTGGCCGAGGCGCGGCTGGTGATCTGCGGCGACACCGGTGTCGGCCACCTCGCCACCGCGTACGGGACGCCGTCGGTGCTGCTGTTCGGGCCGACCCCGCCGCGGCTCTGGGGCCCGCCCGCCGGCGACCGGCGGCATACGGTCCTCTGGGTGGGCGACGTCGGCGACCCGCACGGCGGCGCCCCGGATCCGGGCCTGCTGCTGTTGCGGGAGGAACGCGTCCTCACCGCGGCCGAAGACCTGCTCCGGACGGGAGCTTCCCGTGGGTGAGCGGGTGGGGGTGATCGGCGCCGGCTACGTCGGGCTCACCAGCGCGGCGTGCTTCGCTCAGCTGGGACATCAGGTGGTCTGCCTCGACAACGATCTGTCCAAAGTGGACCAGCTGAACCGCGGCGAGGTCACCATCGCCGAACCGGGGCTCACGGAACTGGTCCGGGACGGGCTCGGCTCCGGACGGCTCCGGTTCACCGGCGAGCCCCGAGAACTGTCCGATGTGGACTTCGTACTGCTCTGCCTGCCCACTCCCAAAGGGAAGAACGGCGACGCCGACGTCCGGATGCTGGACGAGGTCGTGGCCACGCTGCCCGGACTGCTCACGCCCGGCTGCGTCGTCGTCACCAAGTCGACCGTGCCGGTCGGCACCGGGACCCGGCTGGCGGAGTCGCTCGGACCGGAGCTGCCCGTGGTGGGCAACCCCGAATTCCTCCGCGAGGGACACGCCGTCGAAGACTTCCTTAAACCCGACCGGGTCGTCCTCGGCTCGGTCCCCGGGAACAGGGCGGCCGCCGAGCGGGTGGCCGCGTTGTACGGGGAGACGAACGCGCCGGTGTGGTTCACCGATCCGGCGAGCGCCGAGCTCGCGAAGTACGCCAGCAACGCGTTCCTGGCGCTGAAAGTGTCCTATGTGAACGTCCTCGCCGAACTCTGCGAGCACTACGGCGCCGACATCCGCGACGTCGGGCGGCTCATGGGGCTCGATTCCCGGATCGGGCCCGCCTTCCTCGTCCCCGGCCCCGGCTGGGGCGGCTCGTGCCTGCCCAAGGACACCGCCGCGCTGCTGCGGACCGCGGAACACGCGGGTGTCGACTTCGGCATCCTCCGCGACGCCATGAAGGCCAACGCCCGTCAGCGGGCCGCCGTGGTACGGAAGATCCGCCGCGCGATCACCGGGGTTTCGGACGGTTCGCTCTCGGGCATCCGTATCGGGTTGCTCGGTCTGGCGTTCAAGGCGGGAACCGGGGATCTGCGCGATTCCCCCGCGCTCGCGGTCGCGCGGGAGCTCGCCAGGAGCGGCGCGGTGCTGACCGCGTACGACCCCGGCGTCGAAGCCGTCGAACCGGACACCGTCCAGGTCGTCGACGACCCGTACCTGGTGGCGAAGGACGCGGCGGCGCTGGTCGTGCTCACCGAGTGGCCCGAGTTCCGCGAGCTCGACTGGGACCGGCTCGCCGCCGCCACCGAACGCGCCGTCGTCGTCGACGCCAGGAATCTCCTGGACCCGGCGACCGTCGGCGAAGCGGGCTTCGTCCACACGGGACTCGGCACCGATCCGAACAGGAGGACAGGATGACCCAGCCGTTGAAGGCCCTCGCACTGGTGTGCTCGCTCAAACCGTCCCCCGCGCCGTCGAGCAGCGCGCTGATCGCGCAGCAGCTTCTCGACGAACTGGCCGGGCACGGCGCCACCGGGGAACTCGTGCGAGTGGTCGACCACGACGTCAAACCTGGCGTGGAGGCCGACATGGGCGATGGCGACGCCTGGCCGGAGATCCGCCGCAAGATCGCCACGGCCGACATCCTGCTGATCTCGACGCCGACCTGGGTCGGCCACATGTCCAGTGTGGCGCAGCGGGTGCTGGAACGCCTCGACGCCGAATTGTCCGAAACGGACGACGAGGGCAGGCCCTCGATGTTCGGCAAGGTCGGCGTCACCGCCGTCGTCGGCAACGAGGACGGCGCGCACAAGATCACCGCCGACCTCTTCCAGGCTCTCAACGACGTCGGCTTCACCGTGCCCGCGCAAGGCGGGACCTACTGGAACGGCGAGGCGATGAAGGGCGGGGACTACAACGACCTCGACGAAACGCCCGAAGCGGTCGCGTCGACCAACGCCACCCTGGCGAGCAACGCCATCCACCTGGCGAATCTGCTGCGCGAGCGCCAGTACCCCGCGTCCTGACCCCGAGGTGTAACCGCCGTCCGGGCCGGGTACCCCTCGTCCGTGATCGTCAAAACGCTGGCGTTCGGCGCGTGCCTGCTGCTCGCCGGTTGTGCCGGAGCGAGCGGGCAAGAGCCGGTGAAGGAGACCGCCGGCCGGTTCCTCGGCGCGCTCGCGTCGGGTGATCACCGCTCGGCGTGCGCGCTGCTCGCGCCCCGGGCACGGGAATCCTGGGCACCGGAAAGCTGCGAACGCGGCCTGGCAGGCGCGGACGTCCCGGGCGGCGCGCCGGAGACGGTCTCGATCTGGAGCGAAGAAGCCCAGGTGAAGACCGCCCGCGACACGCTGTTCCTGCACGAGTCGTCCACCGGCTGGGTGATCACGGGAGCAGGCTGCCACCACCGCAACGAACAGGTCTACGACTGCGCGGTGGGTGGCCCATGAGAGCACGTCCGGTGTTCACCGTCTACCTCGTCTTCGTCGTGGCCGTCCTCGGCTACTGCGTCCTGCTGGGCCTGCTGCACCGGTGAAAGGGGCGGATGATGCGAGGCTTTCTTCGTGACAACGCCCTTTCGCTGGGGTTCGGGCTGTTGTTCCTGCTGAGTCTCGTCGGACAGGCGTTCGCCGGTCTCGCGGACTACAACGACGGGCGGCTCAGCCACGCCGCCGAGCCTGTCGGCCTGCTCGACTACGTGGCTTCGGCGGACTTCGCCGTCGACGTCGCCGAAAACTGGCAATCGGAATACCTGCAGTTCTTCCTCTACGTGTTCGCGACCGTGTGGCTGCTGCAACGAGGTTCCCCCGAATCGAAACCGGCCGACCGTGTCGGTCTGGAAACGGACGAGGACCAGCAGGTCGGACGCCACGCGACGGACGATTCACCGAAATGGGTTAAGGCGGGCGGCTGGCGCACGGGGATCTTCTCGATGTCACTCGGACTGGTGATGCTGGGGCTGTTCCTGCTGTCCTGGCTCGCCCAGTCCGTGGCCGGGATGAGCGCCTACAACGCCGAACAGCTCACCGAATTCGGCGATCCGGTGTCGTGGTCCGGCTATCTGGCGTCTTCGGACTTCTGGAACCGCACCCTGCAGAACTGGCAGTCGGAATTCCTCGCCATCGGCTCGATGGCGGTGTTCAGCGTGTACCTGCGCCAGCGTGGCTCCCCGGAATCCAAACCCGTCGGCGCCCCACACCACGCCACGGACGAATCCGGGTGATTGAACCGCGGGGAACGGGTATCCGTCCGGCGTCGGACTGACGACCACGGACAGGAGTGTCCATGACCACCACCACGGAACACGACCTCGTCACGGTGATCACCGAGGATCACCGGGCGTTCGAACGGATCTTCAAGGAACTGGAGTCCGGCAAGGGCGGTGATCGGCACCGCAAGGACCTCGCGGACCACGTGATCGCCGAGCTCGTACGGCATTCGATCGCCGAAGAGCAGCACATGTACCCCGCCGCGCGGAAGCACCTCCCCGACGGCGACGAGGTCGCCGACCACGAGATCGAGGAGCACGCCGAAGCCGAACGGGTGATGAACGACCTCATCGGCCTGGAACCGGCGGACAAACGGTTCGACGAACTGGTCGGCAAGCTGATCGAAGACGTCCGGCACCACATCGAAGAGGAGGAAAGCGACCTGCTGCCCAAACTCCAGGCCGCCTGTTCCCCGGAAGACCTGCGGGAGCTGGGCGAGAAGGTGTTGCGGGCCAAGGAGATCGCCCCGACCAGGCCGCATCCCGCCGCTCCGGACCGGCCGCCGGCGAACCGGATCCTGGCGCCGGGGACGGCGTTCATCGACAAGATCCGGGACGCGCTGGCGGACCGGGCCACCTGACCTTCGCCAGCCGCTCACGCGTCGGTCAAGTCCGTGAAGGCCTCCTTCCCTACCTTGAGAGTAGGGAAGGAGGCCTTCACGGACTTCGAGCCTGTGCGGACGTCGCGGGCCGCTCGCCGAGAGGTGGGGGGTTGCAAGATGAAATCCCACAAAGAGGTGGGTAAAGATATATAGAAAGAAGTGAGAGGGGGGAGCGCGGAGAGGACCC
>NZ_JBHXIB010000045.1:0-9051 GCF_042723975.1 Amycolatopsis sp. NPDC058340
CCCTTCCCTCGGCTCAGCCGAGGGAAGGGGGCCTTCACGCGCTTCAGGACACTGCCGGGGTGCCGCGAAAGCCACTTTCGGGACATCTAACGTCGCGAAAGTGGCTTTCGCGACGCGCTGCCAGGTGCCTCTAGCGAGATCAGCGGAGGCGAAGGCGCACTAAGTGTCTCCGTGGCGGCATTCACGGAACGCGTGATCCGGCTCCAGACACGCGAGTTCCGTCCAGATGCACAAAAAAGGCCCCCTTCGCCACACAGAGCGGCGAAGGGGGCCTTCGGGTACTTTGAAAGCGTCAGTCGGCCACCGGGGCCAGCTTGCCCGCCTCCCAGGCCGCACGCCGCTCGGCCTGCAGCACCGGGTCCGCGACCGGGGCGGCCGACAGGAGACGACGGGTGTAGTCCTCGCGCGGCGAGTGGAGCACCTGGTCACGCGTGCCGACCTCGACCAGCTTGCCGTGCTGCATCACCGCGACGCGGTCGGCCAGCAGGTCGACGACGGCCAGGTCGTGGCTGATGAACAGGCAGGCGAACTGCAGCGAGCGCTGCAGGTCCAGGAACAGGTCCAGCACGCGGGCCTGCACCGACACGTCGAGCGCCGAGGTCGGCTCGTCCGCGATCAGCAGCGCCGGGTCGAGCGAGAGCGCCCGCGCGATGGCGACGCGCTGGCGCTGGCCGCCGGACAGTTCGTGCGGGTACCGGTTGCGGTAGTGGCCGCCGAGCTCGACCTTGTCCAAAAGGGACGCCACGCGCTCGTTCAGGGCCTTGCCCTGCAGGAACTTGTGCAGCACCATCGGCTCGGCGATCGATTCGCCGATGGTCATCTTCGGGTCCAGTGTGGACGCCGGATCCTGGAACACGATCGAGAAGTACCGGCGCAGCGGGCGCAGGTCCTTGTTCGACATGTTCGTGATGTCCTTGCCCGCGATCGACACGGTGCCCGCGGTCGGGGTCAGCAGGCGGATCGCGCAGCGGCCGACCGTCGACTTGCCGGAGCCGGATTCGCCGACCAGTCCGACGATCTCGCCCTTGGCGATGCTCAGCGAGACGTCGTCCACCGCGCGGTTCTTCGCCTGGCCGCGGCGGCCCGGGTACTCCAGCACGAGGTTCTTGATCTCGAGCGCGGGCGCGTTCTCCTCGATCACCGCGGCGAGCTCGGAGTCCTCGAGGCGGATCTCCTCGGCGATCTTCGTGGCCTCGTCGCTGTCGGCGGAGATGCCCTCATCGAGCAGGCGGCGGCCTTCCGGACGCTGGCCGAGCACGGGGACCGCGGCGAGCAGCTTGCGGGTGTACTCCTGCGACGGCGACGCGAACAGTTCGCGCACTGGCGCCTCTTCGACGATGTTGCCCTGGTACATCACGACCACGCGGTCGGCGAGGTCGGCGACGACGCCCATGTCGTGCGTGATCAGCACGATCGCGGTGTTGAGGGTGTCGCGCAGCTTGCGCAGCAGGCCGAGGATCTCCGCCTGCACGGTGACGTCGAGCGCGGTGGTCGGCTCGTCGGCGATGATGACCTTCGGGTCGCACGAGATCGCCATCGCGATGACGACGCGCTGGCGCAGACCGCCGGAGAGCTGGTGCGGGTACTGCCTGAAACGCAGCGGCGGGTTCGGGATGCCGACCATCTCCAGCAGCTCGATGGCGCGCTTGTCGGCGGCTTCCTTCGAGATGTCCTGGTGCGAGCGGAGGGCTTCGCGCAGCTGCCAGCCGACGGTGTAGACCGGGTTCAGCGCGGTCATCGGCTCCTGGAAGATCATCGCGACCTGGTTGCCGCGGATCTTCTGGAGGTCCTTCTCCTTGAGGTCGGCCAGGTTGCGGTCGCCGAGGCGGAGCTCGCCCGCGATCCGGCTCGTCTTCGGGAGCAGCCCGAGCACCGACATCGAGGTCACCGACTTGCCGGAACCGGACTCGCCGACGACGGCGACGATCTCACCCGGCTTGACGTCGAATCCGATGCCCTTGACGGCGTCGACCACGCCCTCGTCGGTCGGGAACGAGACGCTCAGGTCGGAGATGGACAGAACCGAACCCGACACGCCGCCGAGGTCCGACGATGCTGCTTCAGTGCTCACCAAGATGCCCTTCGTGGGGGTACATATGGTCACGGCGCAATGCCCGTGACTCGCGCGAGGATAACCGAGAGTCGCCCGACTAAGGTCGGTGCTCGGAGCTTCCGTTCCCGACACCCTATAAAGGAAAGCGCGCCGTGTTCGAATTAGTCTTCAAGCCGTGATCTCCGACCGGCCCAAATTGCTCCTGGTGCACGCCCATCCGGACGACGAAAGCATCACCACCGGTGGCACCATCGCGCGTTACGCGGCCGAAGGCGCCGAAGTGACCGTCGTCACGTGCACTCTCGGTGAGGAAGGCGAGATCATCCCGCCGTCCCTCGACGGGCTCGGTTCGTGGGCCTCCGATCAGCTCGGCGGCTATCGCGCGGGCGAGCTGGCGTCGGCCTGCGCGGCGCTGGGCGTCACCCGGCACCGGTACCTCGGCGGTATCGGGCGCTGGCGTGACTCGGGGATGGCCGGGACGCCGTCCGCGGCCCATCCGCGCGCGTTCTCCGGCGGTGACCTCGGCGAGCAGGCCGCCCAGCTCGCCGAGATCCTCGACGAGGTCCGGCCCCAGGTCGTCGTCACCTATGACGCCTTCGGGGGTTACGGGCATCCCGATCACATCCGCGCGCACGAGGTCACCATGGCCGCGGCACCGAAGGCCGCGTCGGTCGAGCGGGTGTTCCACACCGTTTCTTCCCGTGACGCCGTCACGGCCGGGCTGGCCGCGCTTCGCGGACGGTCGTCGTTCCGGGTCCCCGAAGACGGCGAACTGCCGGTGACGCCGGACGAGACCATCACGACCGTCCTGGACGTCAGCGCGCACAACGCGGCGAAGGCGGCCGCGCTGCGGGCGCACGAGACCCAGGTCAGCGTGCCGAACCCACCGCATCTCGCGGATCACTTCGCGCTGAGCAACGACATCGCGCAGCCGATCACCCCGAACGAGTACTTCGTGCTCGCACACGGACCGGCCGAAGGCGCCGCGGCCGATCTGTTCGGGGGGCTCGCGAAGTGAGCGCGCCGCTCACCTCGCGGCAGCGTCTGCTGCTCGCCTTGCTGACCTTCGACGCGTTCCTGCTCGGCCTGCTCGAACTGTTCTTCCTGCCGCTCCGCCTTGACGGGATCGTGCTGCCGAAGCTCGGCGACGCGCCCCTGCCGGTGACCGTGGTGGTCGCGGTGATCACCACCCCGCTGCTGGTGCGGACGACCGCGAAAGTGGTCCGGCCCACCTTTTCGGTGATTCCGCTGCTCGTCTGGGTACTCGTCGTACTCGGGATGGGCATGGCCGGGCCCGGTGGTGATCTGGTGCTGATACAGGACTGGCGGGCACTGCTGCTGATCGGCGGCGGGGCGCTGCCGGGTGCGCTGGCGCTGGGCGGAGGCCTGGGCGCCGCGTCGAAGGTCGCGAAGGGAGTCAGCGGTGGGTGAAGCGATTTCAGACCGTCAGGTCGTGGCGGTGCTGCGGCCGTTCGTCCGGGCCTGCGGGCCGATGGTCGACGCGCTGCGGGACGCGGATCCGTTCGGGCTGCAGGCCAGGGGCCGTCGCCACGAGGATCTGGACGGCGTCGAACCCGGGCTGAAGGACAAGCTGCTCAACGGGATCACCTCGGTCAAGGTGCCCGGCACCGCGGCGTGGGCCGAGATGTCGAACTACCAGCGGACCGACTGGTGGGTGAACCGGGTCGGCCGGTTCACCGCGCTGATCACCGCGATCCCCGGCCTCGGTGGCGCGCTCGCCGACCGGCTGCCCGTGCAGGACGCGCTCGGCTCGGCGGCGCAAGGGGTGTTGCTGTGCGCCATCGCGGGGGAGTACGGCGTGACCGACGTCGGCGCCCGCGTCCGGCTGATCGCGTGGGTCCTTTTCGAACGCGACATCGATCCGGTGATCGCGGCGGGCAAACACGCCGAACACGACAAGGCCGCCGAAGACGACGAAGCGGCGAAGCTCACCGAAGAACTCGACGACGCGAAGAAGAAGCACGGCAAGATCACCCTCAAGGCCGCCGCCGGCACGTTGTGGCGGCTCGGCCGGGGACTGCTGGGCATCGTCGAAGAACTGGAGAAGCGGCCCCGCGGCCGCCTCATCCACCGCGCGCTCGGGAAGCTGCCGGTGGTCGGCATGGCGGGCGACTATCTCGGCGAGCGGTCCGGCCTCAAACGCGTCTGGAAGCGGGCGCACGAGTGGTTCACCGAACACCCCGACGGCGAGCTCACTTCCAGAACATGAACGCGTCCTGCCCGTACATGGCCGCGAGCTTGAAACCGCCGACGGCGTCGAAGATCGCGAAGGACCCTTGCCACAGCAAGCGGCTCGCACCGTCCACGAGGAACAGCACGGCGAACAGCGCGATCGGCGCCCACGGCCGGGCCTTCGCGCCGAATTCCCTCGCACCGGGTGAGAGATACGGCTCGATCGCGCCCCAGCCGTCGAGGCCGGGGATCGGCAGGATGTTCAAGATGAACGTGACGATCTGAAGCAGCGCCAGGAACGAAAGCCCGATCACGAGACCGGACGCCATCGGCACCAGCGCGACGACGAGGGTCAGCAGGACGCCGACGGCGAGGTTGCTCAGTGGCCCGGCGAGCGAAACCCACGACTGGACCCCGCGCGACCGAAGACGTCCGTGTTCGATCCAGACCGCGCCACCCGGCAGCGGGATGCCGCCGATGATGAGGAATACCAACGGCAGGATGATGGACAGTGCGGGATCCGTGTATTTCCGGACGTCCATGGACAGGTAACCCTTGTGGGCGACGCTGTGGTCACCGCCGCGGAACGCCACGACCGCGTGACCGAACTCGTGCAGCGTCAGTGACGCGACCCAGCCGCCCGCGACGAGCAGGACGACGCCGGCGATGGTCAGCGGGTCGTATTGCCGGGTGGAAATCGTGGTCGCATCACCGAAAGCCGCCAGTACACCGCCCAGGACGGTGACCGCGAGGATGCCGAGGAAGATCGGGCTTGGCCGCACTGCTGATCTCTGCACCCCTCCAGTCTTCCGTATGCCCGATGTGAAGTTCTCGGCGTGTCCCCTTGCGCGATGAGGCGTGAGTATCCCCCGAACTCGCTACTCCGCTTGACCTGACCGCACTACACGGGTGTAATCACAGTGATGTCATTCGTCGCTGGAAGGGGGCGGCGGATGGTGTTTCAACACCGCCAGCCTGGGGAGTGCGTGGACAGCGAGGAGGCGGACGTGCGGTTGGAAGCAGATGGAAGGGAATGGGGGCAAGTCGTGGGTTGGGGTGAGGTCCCGGAGCAGCAACTGGGCGATCTCACCGAGCTTTTCGACGATGCCTCCGCGGAAGAGCAGGACTGGCAGGAACGGGCCCTCTGCGCGCAGACGGACCCGGAGGCGTTCTTCCCCGAGAAGGGCGGCTCCACCCGCGAAGCCAAGCGGATCTGCCTCGGTTGCGAGGTCAAGGACGAGTGCCTCGAGTACGCCCTCGCGCATGACGAGCGGTTCGGTATTTGGGGCGGGCTCTCCGAACGTGAACGTAGGAAACTGAAAAAGCGAGCTGTGTGACGGCGATCTCCGGCTGCCTCGTGCGCCGGGGATCGCTTCCACATAGTGGGGCCACCAACGGGTGACAGGGTCGCGTCGTAGGGTGGCGGCACTCGACTTCGCCGCCACATCTGGAGTGCCCGTTGTCTCGCACTGCCGCGTCATCTGTGCCGCGCACGGCCCCCGTTCTGGCCATTGTGGTCTGTCACAACGGCGAGAACTGGTTGCCACTGGCGCTTTCCGCGCTGCGGCGCAGCGGTGTCCGGCCGCGGCACGTGCTCGCCGTCGACACCGGATCCACCGACGGGACGGCGAAGATCCTCGCCGACGCGGCGGCCGACCGCGAAGCGCCGGTCTTGGATGGAGTTCTCACACTTTCCGGTGAGGTCGGCTTCGGCGCCGCGGTCGCGGAGGCCGTCGAGCACGCCGTCGAACGCTGGGGTGACCCCGGCGGTTGGCTCTGGCTGCTGCACGACGACTGCGCGCCGGAACCCGGCTGTCTCGAAAACCTGTTGGCAGCGGCCGAAAAACAGCCCGAGGCGACGGTGCTCGGCCCGCTCGCGGTCGACTGGAGCGACCCGCGGCTGATCGTCGAAGCCGGCTTGTCGACCGACGCCATCGGCCATCGGCAGCAGATCTCGCCGGACGAGGACGACACCGCCGTACTCGCCGTGCCGAGCGCGGGATCGCTGGTGCGCCGGGAAGTCTGGCACGACCTCGGTGGCTACGACCCCGGCTTTCCCTTGCTGCGCGAGGATCTCGACTTCGGCTGGCGGGCCAACGCCGCGGGCGGCCGGGTGCTTTCGGTGCCGTCGGCCCGGCTGCGGCACGCCCGCGCGCTCAGCACCGGACAGCGCGAACCGGACGCCCTCGGCCTTCCCCTCGCCACGGCGAACCGCGCGCACGGGCTCCGGGTGTTCCTCGTCAATTGCCCGCCACTGTCCTTTTGGTTCGGTCTTTTTCGAATTCCGGTCTTCGCGGTGCTGCGGGCGCTCGCGTTCCTGCTGCTGCGGCGCACCGGCGAGGCGAGCGCGGAGCTCGGGGCCACCTGGCACCTGCTGCGCGGTCGCGGCGGGCTGCGCGCGGCCCGCGCGGAACGCCGGAAGACCGGCCGGCCCGGCAGGGTCCGCGGCCTGTTCACCGGACGGATGACGCGGGTGCGCAACGCCGTGCGCGCCGGTGTCGTCGGTCTCGTACGGCGTGGCGTGGAACGGGATTTCGCCCTCGGGACGGTGCCGGAGGGTGTGGATCAGGAGGGCGCCTGGATCCCGCCGGAGGCGTTGAAGGCCGGGCAGGATCGTCCGGTCGGTCCCGGCGCGCTGCCCGCGGGCGCGATGCGCGGCGTCGGCTCGCGGGGGACGGGCCTTCGGCGGCCCAGCGCGGTCGTCGCGGTCGCGGTTCCCGAAAAGCCTGTGACGGAGGGGCCGAAACCGTCGCCGGTGCCGCGAGACGGCGGGCGGCGGCCGGAACCGGAACTCGTCTTCGTCGAGGTCGACCGGAAGCGGGTGCTCGGCGCGACCGTGTTCGCCCCGCCGGTGATCGTGCTCGCCGTGCTGACGGCGCTCGCGTTCGTGGTCAACGGATCCCGGCTCGGGCTCGATCTCTTCGGCGGGAAACTGCTGCCGGTCGGCGGGCTCGGCGAGATCTGGTCGTCGTATCTCGCGCCGTGGCACGCGATCGCCGGCGGGACGGCGAGCCCCGCCCCCGCGACGCTGCCGGTGCTGGGCACGATCGGCGCGATCTTCACGCCGATCGGTGGTCCCGCCGCGCTGGTCGCGATCCTGCTGATCGGTGACATCCCACTCGCGGCCCTGAGCGCGTACGCGGCTACGCGGCACCTTCGCGTGCGTCGCTGGGTGCGTGCCGTCGCGGCGGCGGCGTACGGGGTGCTTCCCGCGGCCACGGCTTCGGTCGCGCAGGGACGGCTCGACGTCGTCGTCGTGCATCTGCTGCTGCCCTTGGTGATCGCGGGCATCGTGGGGCTGCTGGTCCGCGCGGACTCGCGCTGGCTGCACGTTTCCGCGCTGAGCGCGATCGGGCTGGCGCTGATCGGCGCCTTCTCTCCGCTGGCGCACGCGCTGGCGCTGGTCGGGCTGGTGATCGGGTTCGTGGTGCTGCCTTCGCCGACCGGGCTCGCGCGGCGGATCGCGTCGGTCGGCATCGTGGTCTTCCTGCCGCTGGCGCTGTTGCTGCCGTGGCCGAGTGTGCTGCTGAGGCATCCGGAACTGCTGTTGCACGGGCTCGGCGGGGGCGCCACGGCCGCGTCCGGTGCCGATCTCGCCGGGCTGGACCCTGGCGGCCCCGGCGCTTGGCCGATCGGGGTGGCGCTGGTCGCGGCCGCGATCGTCGCGCTGGTGGTCCGGCCGACGAAGGGCGCGGGCGGCGGGGTCGCGGTCGTCGTGCTGGGTGCGCTCGGGCTCGTCGCGGTGCGGTTCGTGGCGGTGACGCCGATGTCGGGCGGCGCGCACGCGACCGGGTACGCCGGGGTGCCACTGCTGGTGATCGGCGCGGGTCTGTTGTGGACGGTGCTGGCGACCTGGCAGCGGGGCGGGTCCGGGGTCGATCCCGCGCCGTGGCTGGCGAAGGTCACGGCCGTGGCCGGGGTGCTCGTGCTGCTGGCGCTGGCGACCGGCGCGGTCGTCGCCGGACGGGAAGGACCCCTGCGGGCGGGCGCGCGCCCCTCGCTCGCTCCGGAGATTTCCGCGGAACTGGCTTCGAGCGGGCGTTCGGTGCTGGTGATCGGTGACGTCGCCCGGCAGACCGGTGGGCGGTTGCCGACTTTCGGCGACGACGAGTTCGCGCCGACGCCGGGCAGCGCCGACCGGCTCGCCTCGTGGCGACGTGACCTCCTGCAGGGCTCGCCGGATGCCGTCAAGCAGGCCTTCGCGGCGGCTTTGGCCTCGGGCGTGTCGTATGTCGTGCTGCCGAGCGGCGCCGACGGTGGCGCCTTCGTCGAACTCGCGCGCGATCTGGTGGTTTTGGCGGAGCCGACCTCGGACGGGCGTCCGGTGCTGCGGCTGCTGCCCGCCGGCGGCCAGGTGGCGCTGATCTCGCCGGAACTGGCGCAGGCGGCCGTGACCGGGAAGGGCGCTCCGGGGGCGTCGCCAGGGGTGGCGCCGGTGCAGGCCGGGCTGCCGGACGTGCGGGTGCGCGTCTCGGAGGGGCCGACCGGGCGGCTGCTCGTGCTGGCCGCGGAATTCGAGGCGGGCTGGCAGGCGAGCGTGGACGGCAAGGCCGTGCCGATCGTGCGGGCTTGGGGGCACCAGGTGGCGGTGTCGGTGCCGCCCACGCCTTCGGAGGTCGTGGTGGAGCATCAGGGGACGACGCGGAACCTGTTGCTGCTGGCGCAGGTGGCGGCGGTGCTGTTCACGCTGCTGACCGCTGTTCCCACGCGGAGGCGTTCTTCGGTTTCCTGAGGGTGCGTTGGTGTCCTGAAGGGCCCCCTTGTGGGGGTGGTCGGCTGAAAGGGGGGCGTGAGGACAGCGGGTG
>NZ_JBHXIB010000045.1:9061-26043 GCF_042723975.1 Amycolatopsis sp. NPDC058340
CCCGGGGTTGGGTTTGTGGGGTGTCGTGGGGGGGGTGTGGTGTCCTCACGCCCCCCTTTGAGACGTTGGACGTCTCAAAGGGGGCCTTCAGGACAGCTGCTCGCCGGTTCCGCGCGCTTCGAGCGCTTCGTGCCTCCGCGCTTCGTGCGCCGGCTCCGATGTCCCCGATGCCGCGGCTCGGGATTTGCCTGCCACGCGTTCCCAATGTCGCATTTGAGACGCTGAGCGACCCGAATGCGACATTGGGAACCCTCTGCGCTCCCCGATCCGCCCCCGCCGCCCCGAGTTGTCCACAGCCCCTTCCCCTTGTGGACAACTTCGCCCTCCGGCGCCGTTTTCGCAGGTCCCGTCGGTCCCTCCCGATACACTGGGCTGGGGACGCCCCCCGGGGAAGGGCGGGGGCTGGGGTGCGGAGGTGAGGGTTATTCGCCTTCGATGACGTCGGGTTCGACGCCCAGGTAGCCCGCCACCTGTTCCACGAGGACGTCGTGGACGAGTTCCGCGAGTTCGCCGGGGTCCTTCGCGCGTGCTTCGAGGGGGCGGCGGTAGAGGACGATGCGGGCCCGCGTCGGGAGGCCGGCGCGGTCGACGCCGGCGGGCACGAGCCGCGAGAGCGGGACGGCGCCGTCGTGCAGCACGCCGTCCACTCCGGTCGGTGCGCCATCCGAGCGAACTTCGGGGACGTCGTCGACGGCGACGTCGAGCTTCGTCAGCTCGTGCCGCCACCGTGCTTCGATCGGTTCGAGCGCGTCCAAAACCAGCGCGTCGAACCTTTCCGCCCTGCTAGCGGCGGCGGGAAGGGTCGACGGATACAGCGCTCCGCGCAGGCCCCGGCCGTGCCGGTCCCGTCGCATCCGCCGTCGCTGTCGGGAATCACGAGCCGTCGCCACGAACCGAAGGGTACGCGCTCGGCGATTCAAAGCGCGTGTCGCCGGTACGCCGGGCTCGCGACGCGCTATCGTTCTCGATCGTGCGGAGCGTACGAAAGTGTTCGCGAACGGGTTGTCTCGAACCCGCTGTCGCCACGCTCACGTATGCCTACAGCGATTCGACAGCCGTCGTGGGCCCACTGGCCACCGCGAGCGAGCCGCACTCCTATGACCTCTGCGAGGCCCACGCCCTCCGGCTGACCGTGCCCAAGGGCTGGGAAGTCGTCCGGCACGAAGGGGCCTTCGCCGCCCCGGACCCCTCCGCCGACGAGCTGACCGCGCTGGCCGAGGCCGTGCGCGAAGCGGGCCGCTCCGACAAGCCCGCGCCCGAGCCCGAACCCGAGGGACCGTCAGGCAGGCGCGGCCACCTGCGCGTCCTGCCCGGCCGCGCCTGACGCGAGGGCTCGCCGGTAGGCTTTCGAGCGCGCCAGAGGGCGTTGTAACGAGACTATTGGCGGGGAGCAGGCGTGCCAGACCTTTCGGGCATCGTGAAGGCCTACGACATTCGCGGCGTGGTCGGTGAGCAGCTGGACGCGGCACTCGTCCGCGACCTCGGATCGGCGTTCGCCCTGTTGATCAAGCCGGAGTCCGACTCCGTGGTGATCGGCCACGACATGCGCGACTCCTCGCCCGAGCTCGCCACCGCCTTCGCCGACGGCGTGACCTCGCAGGGCCTCGACGTCGTGTCGATCGGCCTCGCCAGCACCGACCAGCTGTACTTCGCGTCCGGGTCGCTCAACCTGCCCGGCGCCATGTTCACCGCCAGCCACAACCCGGCGAAGTACAACGGCATCAAGCTGTGCCGCTCCGGCGCCGCACCCGTCGGCCAGGACTCCGGTCTCGCGGAGATCCGCGACACCGTCGAGCAGGGCGTGCCCGCCTTCGCGGGCCAGCGCGGTTCGGTGACCGAGCAGGACGTCCTCGCGGACTACGCGGCGTACCTGCGCAAGCTCGTCGACCTCTCGGGCAGCCGCCCGCTGAAGGTCGTCGTCGACGCCGGCAACGGCATGGGCGGCCACACCGTCCCCACGGTCTTCGCGGGCCTGCCCATCGAGGTCGTCCCGATGTACTTCGAACTCGACGGCAACTTCCCGAACCACGAGGCCAACCCGCTCGACCCGAAGAACATCGTCGACCTCCAGGCGAAGGTGCGCGAGGAAGGCGCCGACGCGGGCCTCGCCTTCGACGGCGACGCGGACCGCTGCTTCGTCGTCGACGAGCGTGGCGAGCCGGTCTCGCCGAGCGCCATCACCGCGCTGGTCGCGATCCGCGAGCTGGAGAAGGAGCCGGGCGGCACCATCATCCACAACCTGATCACGTCGAAGGGGGTCCCGGAGATCGTCGCCGAACACGGCGGCAAGCCGGTGCGCACCCGCGTCGGGCACTCGTTCATCAAGGCCGAGATGGCCAAGACCGGCGCGATCTTCGGCGGCGAGCACTCCGCGCACTACTACTTCCGCGACTTCTGGCGTGCCGACACCGGCATGCTGGCCGCGCTGCACGTCCTCGCCGCCCTCGGCGAGCAGGCCGGCCCGCTGTCGGAGCTGACGGCGGAGTACTCGCGTTACTCGGCCTCCGGTGAGATCAACTCCACCGTCGACGACCAGGTCGCGCGCATGATGGCGGTCAAGGACGCGTTCGGCGCCCGCGACGGCGTCGAAATCGACGAACTGGACGGGCTCACCGTGCAGCTCCCCGGCGGTGGCTGGTTCAACCTGCGCCCGTCCAACACCGAGCCGCTGCTCCGCCTGAACGTCGAGGCCGCCGACGCCGAGGCCGTCCGGGCGCTGACCGAAGACGTATTGGCGATAGTCCGTGGGTAACGAATGTGTCGTGAAAACACACATCGAGACGTCCCACAGGTAGGGAGTAACCATGGCCGTCACGTTCGACGCACAGTTGCTGGAGATCCTGGCCTGCCCGTCCCCCGATCACGCGCCGTTGCGGCCGGGGACGACGGCCGATCCGGAGGCCGATGCGCTGACCTGCACGGAATGCGGTCGCGTGTATCCGGTCCGTGATGGAATCCCGGTACTGTTGCTGGACGAAGCCACCGAGCCGACGACCCCGGATGGCGCTCATGCCGACGGTCCCTGACGATTCCCTGCTCGACGATCCCGCGAGGCTGGCCGAGGCCGACACCGCGGGGCTTCTCCGTGCCGCCGCGATGGCGGGCGCCCAGGTCCGGGCGACCGCCGAAGCCGCGGCCGAACTCGAGCTGAGCGATCGCCTGGACGTCGGGCGCCCGCGCTCGCTCGTGCTGATCGACCGGCCGGGGGTCAGCCGGACGCTGACCCGGCTGGTCGCCGCGCTCCTGACCCCGTCGTGCCCGGTGCCGGTCGTCGTCGCCGAGGTGGTGCCGAGCTGGATCGGCGCGCTCGACGTGGTGTTCGCGCATACCGACGACGCGGGCGACCGCGAGCTGGCCGCCTCCTTGGAACGCGCCGCCCGGTTCGGGGCGCGAGTCGTGTTGTCCGCACCCGACGAAGGCCCCGTCGCGGCTTCGGTCGCGGGTAAGGGGCTGCTGCTCGCGCCGAGGATCCCGGTCCCGCCGGAGATGGCGTTCCCGCGCGGGCTCGCCGCCGCCCTGCTCACCGCGAACGCCCTCGGCCTGCTGGTGGCCGACCTTGAGCAGCTCGCGGACCATCTCGACGCTGAGGCCGAGAAGGATTACCTGGCCAGGGATTCGTTCGCGAACCCGGCCAAGGCGATGGCGCTGAAGGTGGCCGAGCGCCAGCCGTTGCTGTGGGGGCTGGACCCGGTCGCGGTCGCCGTCGGCGAGCACGCGGCCCACGCGTTCGCCGCGCACGCCGCCGTCGTCTGTGACGTGGAGGACTACCGCCAGGCACTGGCCAGGCCCGCTTTGCGGCGGGCGGCGTTGTCCGGCGGCGTGGATCGCGATATCTTCGCGGACCCGGAGGAGGGGGCCGGCGCGACGCCGAGGGTGCTGCTCCTCTCGGTTCGGACCGGGCCCGCCGCGGAGGCGGCCCGCTATCAGGCGGAAGACCTGCTGCCCGGCGGCGACGTGATCGCCCCGGCCGAAGAGATCGAAACGGACGAGATCGTGCGTGCGGCCGTTCTCGCGCTGCGTTTCGAGCTGGCCGCGGTCTACCTGGGGCTGGCCGTCGGCAGCATCGGCGGCGCCGGGAGGTACACGCCCGCAACGGCGTGAGTCCCGAGCGCGACGTAAGCAATGAGGGCCGGCACCACCCGTGCCCGGCGAGGAGTTGAGGTGACAGTGGAGCTGCTGCGCAATGCCGTGCGGCCCTACGCGTGGGGATCCAGGACGACGATCCCCGAGCTGCTGGGGCGCCCGGTGCCGGCGCCGCATCCGGAGGCGGAACTGTGGATGGGCGCCCACCCCGGCGACCCGTCCCACGTCATCGGCCCGGACGGCACCGAGCGGAGCCTGCTGGAGCTCGTCGAAGCCGACCCCGTCGGCCAGCTCGGCACGACCTGCGCCGGCCGCTGGGGCGGCAGGCTGCCGTTCCTGCTGAAGATCCTCGCCGCCGAAGAGCCGCTTTCGATGCAGGCGCACCCGTCGGCCGCGCAGGCGGCGGAGGGGTACGCGCGCGAGGAGTCGGCGGGGATCCCGCGCGACGCCTCGAACCGCAACTACCCGGACCCGACGGCGAAGCCGGAACTGGTCTGCGCGCTGACGGAGTTCCACGCGCTGGCCGGCTTCCGCGACCCGGAACGCACGATCGCGCTGCTGAAGGCGATCGAGACGCCCGGGCTGGCGAAGTACGCGGTGCTGCTGGAGGCCCAGCCGGATCCGGCCGGGCTGCGCGCGCTGTTCACCACCTGGATCACCCTGCCGCAGGCCGCGCTCGACGAACTGCTGCCCGAGGTCCTCGATTCGTGCGTGAAACACGTCCGGGAACGCGGCGAGTTCGACGTCGAATGCCGGACCATCCTGGAGCTCGGCGAATCGCATCCGCGTGACGCCGGGGTGCTCGCCGCGCTGCTGCTCAACCGGCTCACCCTCAGCGCGGGCGAGGCGATCTACCTGCCCGCCGGCAACCTGCACCTGTACCTGCACGGCACCGCCGTCGAGATCCTGGCGAACTCGGACAACATCCTGCGCTGCGGGCTGACCCCGAAGCACGTCGACGTGCCGGAGCTGCTGCGCGTCGTCGACTTCGCGTGCGGGGAGATGCCGGTCCAGAGCGGGAAGCGCGAGGAGCGCATGTCGGTGTACCACACCGACGCGCCGGAGTTCGAGCTGTCGCGGATCGAATGGGACGCCGGCGACGACGGCGAGGTCGCCGTCCACGACGTCGGCCCGCAGATCCTGCTGTGCACCGCCGGTGGCCTGCTGGTGACGGCCGACGACGGCGAGCAGGTCGAACTCCGCCGCGGCCAGTCGGTGTGGCTCCCGGCCGCCGACCCGGAGGTCCGCGTGCGGCCGCTGTCCGGTGAACGCACCCAGGTGTTCCGCGCCACCGCCGGCACCTGCTGACGCCCTCGCAGTTGAGCGAGTGGCCCGGGCCGAAGGCGTGACTCGCGTGATCAGGCGCCGAACTCGCGTGATCGAAGGCGGAACTCACGTGATCGGCGGCGCGGGCGAGGACCGCGTTCAGAGGACGAAACGCGCGCTTGGCCGAAGTGTGTGCGTTCCGTGTGGCGGGTTCCGCAACTATCGCCCGAAGGGGTGACCCGGCGCTTGGCGTCGGCTCGTCCCGGACGTCGATAGCCGAGGAGCGACAGCAGTGACTTCCCATCCCGACGCGGCGAGCGGACGCGCTTTCCGGGTGCCGGTTCCCGCGCGCCCCACCGTCCTGCTCGCCGCGCTCGGATTCGCCGTCGTGACCGCGCTCGTCCCGGTCGTCGACCTGGTCCTCCCCGTGCCGAGCGGCCAGGACCTGGTCGGTTCGGCGCAGGCGATGGCGGGGCTCGCCGGTGACGCGATCGAGTCGGTCAAGGCCGCGGGGAGCGGTCTGCACGAGCTCGCCGCGGGCGCGGAGAGCAGGCTGAACCTCCCGCTGGTCGTGCTCGTCTCGCTCGGCGCGCAGGTGCTGCTCACCGCCGCGCTGGTGGTGACGGGCACCCAGCCCGTCCGCGTGATGCTGACCGTCGCCGGATTGATCAACATGTTCGCGGTCTCGCGGCTCGGTGCGGCCTCGCCGCCGGTGTGGGACGCCGTGGCCAACGGCGTGCTGGCGATCACGCTGGCTTGGTTCTCCGCCGGGCGGCGGGAACCGCGGCCCGCTGCCCGGTGATCGCCGATGACTTCCGGGTGGTGCCCGTCTGAGGGGTCGGGCACCACCCGGTCAGGCCGGGGCGGGTTCGGTGAGCGACAGCAGCAACCGGACGAGGGTCGAAGCGTTGGCGTCGTGGGGGACTTCCAATCGCTTCGCCTCTTCACCCGCCGCCTCGGCCGCCTTTGTCTCGCCGACGGCCTCGTACGCCCTGCGCAGCACGTGCAGGGTGAGGCCCGTCGCCGGTTTCCCGCCCATGGCGCGGAATTCGTCGAGACAGCGGCGCAGCACGGGGATCGCGCGGTCGGCCCGGCCGTCGCCGATCCAGCTCGCCGCGATCGCGCGGGTGCAGGAAAGCTCGCGCGGCCGTTCTTCGAGCGCTCCGGCCAGGCGCCGCGCGTTCTCGTACGCCTTCACCGCGCCGGCGCGCTGCCCGGCGCCCGCGAGGATCGCGCCCTGGGTGCGCAACGACTTCGCCAGCGCCGATCTGGCCGTCGTCCGGCGAAGGACGCGGACCGATTCCTCGATCGTCGCCAGTGCCTCCTCCTGGCGGCCGTCGAGCATCAGCGACCACGAAAGTCCTTGCAGCGCAACGCCGAGCTGCCGGTCGTCGGCCGATTCCCGTGCCCGGGCGAGGATCCGGCGATCGATCTCCAGCGCTTCGGAGATCTTGCCGAGCCGGTGCAGCGCGGCGGATTCCGCTCGGCTCGCGTGTGTCCCGGAATCCTCCACAGTGGACATTTCGCGGGCCTGGGTGGCGGCGTGCAGCGATTCCCCTGGACGGCCGAGCCCGACCAGGCAGTGCGCCAGATTGGTCTCCACCCACGCCCGGGTGGCGAGATCGCCCAGCGCCGCCAGTTCCTTCGAGCATTCGCGATAGCCCTCGGCCGCGCGTTCGTACTCGCCGCGAACATGCAGCAGCACCGCCAGATTCGCGTCCGCGATGACGGCGATGTGGCGGTCGTCCGCCTCGCGGGCGGCGTCCCGCAACGTCTCGTACGCCGTCCTCATATCGGTGTAATGACTGTGCAAGTACAGATACGCGCTCAGTCTTTCCAGTATCCGCAACGCTTTCCGCCGCCAGCCCACGGCGCACAGCGACGAGACCGCGGAGACGAGGTTCGCCCGCTCCACGGAGAACCAGGTGCCGGGATCGCGCAGCAGCCGTTCGACCAGCTCGCCGTCCAGCGGCTGGGCGGGGAGGTCGTGATCCGACAACGGCATCGGCACCGTCCTCGGCAGACGGCGGGCCGCCGTGTCGGCGAGACACAGCGCCGCATCCGACACCTTCGCGACGGTGGCCACCCGTTCGGCGTGGGTCTCCACCTCCCGGCCGAGCTCCGTGGCGAACACGCGGACGAGGTCGTGCACGCGGAACCGCTGCTCGCCGGTCGGATCGAGACCGGTGGCTTCGAGCAGGCTGGCCTCGACGAGTTCGTCGAGGGCCTCGTCGGCGTCGTCGGCATCGGCACTGTCGATGAGCGTGGACACCGCCCACGCGGGCAGGTCGAGGGTGCGGCAGCGGCCGATCAGCCGGAACGCGCGCCGCGCCGCCGGGCTCAGGGCCTGATAGCTCAACGCGATGCTGCCGCGGACCTGGAGATCGCTGACCTGGAGCTCGTCGAGGCGCGAGACCTCGTCCTCCAGCCGCGCGGCGAGTTTCCCGAGCGGCAGGCCCGGCCGCATCGCGAGCCTGCTGCCCGCGATCCGCAACGCCAGGGGGAGATTGCCGCAGGCCTTGGCGATCCGCTCCGCGTCGGCGCGTTCGGCACCCACCCGGTCCGGCCCGGCGAGCCGGGCGAGCAGGGTCATCGCCTCGGCGCCGGACAGCGGCGCGAGCGGGAGACGATCCGCCCCGGCGAGCCCGGAAAGCCGTCGCCTGCTGGTGATCAGGACGGCGTTGCCCGGCGTGCCCGGCAGCAGCGCGCGGACCTGCTCGGGGCTCGCGGCGTCGTCGAGCACCACGAGGACGCGCCGATCGGCGAGGCGGCCCCGGTAGACCGCCGCCCTTGCCTCGACGTCGTCCGGGATGGCGGGGCCGGTGACGCCCAGCGCGCGCAACAGGTCGCCGAGGACGGCGGAGAGGTCGCGAGGGTCGGAGGCGCCGGCCAGCGGGACGAACAGCTGCCCGTCCGGGAAGGACCGGCGGAGCCTGTGCGCGGTGGTGACCGCGAGGGTCGATTTGCCCGCGCCCGGCTCGCCGGTGATCACCGCGACCGGGACGCCCGTGCCGTCGCCGAGCAGCCCGGTGAGCTTCGCGATCTCGCTCTCGCGGCCCGCGAGATCGGCGATGTCCGGTGGCAGCTGGCAGATCGGGAAGATCGGCGCGGCCTTGGCCGAAGGAACCGGATCCTCTCCGCGCAACACGGCGGCGTGCACCCGGCGCACCTCGGCGCCGGGCTCCACGCCGAGCTCCTCGACGAGGGTGGCGCGCAGCTCGCGGTGGACGGCCAGTGAATCGGCCTGCCGTCCGGCGCGGTGCAACGCGATCATCAGCTGCGCGGCCAGGCGCTCGCGCAGCGGATGTTCGGTGATCATCGCCTGGAGCTCGCCGGTGAGCTCGCCGTGCCTGCCGTCGGACAGCTCGGCGTCGACACAGTCTTCGAAGGCGGCGAGGCGCTCCGACTCGAGCCGGGCGACGTCGGCGTCGAGCCGGGGGATGTGCAGTCCCGAAAGGACCGGCCCGCGCCACTCCGCGAGCGCCCGGCGGTAGTGCCCCGCGGCCGCCGCCGGATCGCCCGCCCGTGCCGCCGCCTTCCCCGCCGCGGCGGCTTCGCGGAAAGTCAGCAGATCGAGGTCGGCCGGCTCGACGACCAGCCGGTAGCCGTGCGGGTCCCGCTCGATCTCCAGCCCCTCGAACCGGGCCCGCAGGCGGGAGACGTACGTGTGCAGATTCGAGGAGTACGACTTCGGCGGCGTGTCCGGCCAGAGCGTCTCGACCAGGGCGTCGACCGGGACGGACGAGTTCGCGTTCAGCAGCAGGACGGCCAGCAGGGCGCGCTGATGATCGCCGCGCGGCGTCGTGCGCCGCCCGGGCGGATCCTCGATCGTCAACGGTCCGAGCACGCCGAATCGCGGCACGGTCACCTCCCCAGGTCATGAGAGGGGCGAGACTAGCGAGGGGGCCCGACAATTCTGTGACCTGTCCCGCCCGGCGAGTACCGGCTCATCTGCACTGCTAGCCTTCGAACCCGGCATATCGGGACACCATTTGGGGAGTTGCAAGTGTCTGCAGGTGGCGGAACCAAGGCGATCATCGCCGCGCTCGTGGCGAACGCCGGAATCGCGGCCGCGAAGTTCACCGGCTTCCTCATCACGGGGTCGTCCTCGATGCTGGCCGAGTCCGTGCACTCGCTCGCGGACACCTCGAACCAGGGCCTGCTGCTGCTCGGCCAGAAGACGTCGCAGCGCAAGGCGACCCGCACCCACCCGTTCGGTTTCGGGCGGGACCGGTACTTCTACTCGTTCATCGTCGCGCTGATGCTCTTCAGCCTCGGCTCGGTGTTCGCGCTGTACGAGGGCATCCACAAGATCTCGCATCCCGAGGAGCTGACCTCGCCGCTGGTGGCGGTCGGCATCCTGGTGGTCGCGATCGGGCTGGAGTCGTACTCCTTCTACACCGCGATCCAGGAATCGAAGAAGATCAAGGGCGACGCGGGCTGGTGGGCCTTCATTCGCCAGGCCAAGACCCCGGAACTGCCGGTGGTGCTGCTGGAGGACGCGGGCGCGCTGCTCGGCCTGATCTTCGCGCTCGCCGGTGTCGGGCTCTCGGTCATCACCGGCGACCCGGTATGGGACGGCATCGGCACCGTGACGATCGGTGTGCTGCTCGGCATCATCGCGATCATCCTGATCATCGAGATGAAGAGCCTGCTGATCGGCGAGGGCGCCTCCGAGGCCGACCTCGACGTGATCGTCGACGAGCTGGCCGCGGGCAAGGTCGAGCGGGTCATCCACATCCGGACGCTGTACATCGGGCCGGACGAGATGCTGGTGGCGGCGAAGCTCGCGCTGGTGCCGGGGCTGGAGACCGCCGACATCGCGCAAGCCATCGACGACGCCGAAGCGCGTGTGCGGGCGAAGGTGCCGACGGCGAAGCTGATCTACCTGGAGCCGGACCTGGACCGCGCGCTGGCCTGACCCGGCCGGGTGAGGCAACAGCGGCAAGAGGGCGAGGCGCGACGCGCGTCGCGAAAGCCACTTTCGAGACGTCAGATGTCCCGAAAGTGGCTTTCGCGGCATAGGCGCCGGACCGGGGCGGAGCCGCGACCGCCATCCGGCGCAACTGTCCGTACTCCGCCGATCACCGCCACGACCTCCGGGTACTTCGTTGCTCTCCCACCGCGCTGCCGACACGACCGGGCGATAGGGTCCCTTGAACCGCAGTCAGGTGTAGGAGGTCAAGGGTGCCCGGAAACGGCCTGTGGCGTACGAAAACCATCGAGCAGTCCATCGCGGACACCGACGAACCGGGGACCAAGCTCAGGCGGAACCTGAGCGCGTGGGACCTGACCGTCTTCGGCGTCGCCGTCGTCATCGGTGCCGGTATCTTCACCCTCACCGCGCGCACGGCCGGCGACTACGCGGGCCCGTCGGTGTCGCTTTCGTTCGTCTTCGCCGCCATCGCCTGCGCGCTGGCGGCTCTCTGTTACGCGGAATTCGCGTCGACCGTCCCGGTGGCCGGGAGCGCGTACACGTTCTCCTACGCCACCTTCGGCGAGTTCATGGCGTGGATCATCGGCTGGGACCTCGTGCTGGAGCTCGCGGTCGGCGCGGCCGCGGTGTCGAAGGGCTGGTCCGCCTACCTCGAAACCGTGCTCTCCTACATCTTCGGCAAGGGCACGAAGACGTCGTTCGAGATCGGCGGGGTCCCCGTCGACTGGGGCGCCCTTGTCGTGGTGCTGGTATTGGCGACCCTGCTCGCCCTCGGCACGAAGCTGTCTTCGCGGTTCTCGATGGTGATCACCGGGATCAAGGTCGCGGTGGTGCTGTTCGTGATCGTGCTGGGCATCTTCTACATCAAGGCCGCCAACTACAGCCCGTTCATCCCGGAGGCGCAGACCGGCGCCGAAACCTCGGCCACCGGGGTCGACCAGTCGCTGTTCTCGGTGTTCGCGGGAAGCAGCAGCAGCTCGTTCGGTGTGTTCGGCCTGCTGGCCGCGGCGTCGCTGGTGTTCTTCGCGTTCATCGGTTTCGACATCGTCGCGACCACCGCGGAGGAGACCCGCAACCCGCAGAAGGCCGTGCCCCGCGGCATCTTCGGCTCGCTCGCCATCGTCACGGTGCTCTACGTCGCCGTGTCGCTCGTGGTCGTCGGCATGGTGAACTACAAGGAGCTTTCCACCTCGGCGGGCGACGGCGGCAAGAAGACGCTCGCGTCCGCGTTCGCGGCCAACGGCGTCGACTGGGCGGCCAACATCATCTCCGTCGGTGCCCTCGCCGGTCTGACGACCGTCGTCATGGTGCTGATGCTCGGCCAGATCCGGATCATCTTCGCGATGTCGCGCGACGGTCTCATGCCGCGTTCGCTGGCGAAGACCGGTGCGAACGGCACACCGAAGCGCGCGACCATCGTCGTGGGCGGGCTGGTCGCCGTCGCCGCGACGTTCTTCCCGGCCGACAAGTTGGAAGAGATGGTCAACGTCGGCACGCTGTTCGCCTTCATCCTCGTTTCGGCGGGGGTCATGGTGCTGCGCAAGACGCGACCGGATCTGCCCCGCGCCTTCCGGGTGCCGTGGGTGCCGGTGGTCCCGATCCTGGCGATCCTCGCCTGCCTGTGGCTGATGCTGAACCTGACCGTTCTGACCTGGTTGCGGTTCATCGCGTGGATGGCGCTGGGTGTCCTCATCTACTTCGTCTACAGCCGTCGCCATTCGCTGCTCGGCAAGCAGAAGAAGGACGAGGCGCCGACGTCCGTTTCGGACTGATCATTCTCGTTTCGACGGCCCACCATTCCTTTGTGGATGGTGGGCCGTTTCGTCGGGGCCCCCGGTGCCGGTGTGAAATCGGTGTGCGATAACGTCCGGGCTCTTGCCTCACCCCGTCGGGTGAACGGGACTCGTGAAGAAGTACCGCGAGTCGACCTTCGTCCCTCAGAAGAGGCAACCACGCTTCGCTCGTTTGTCCCCCGATCGGTACAGGAGAGCTCCGAATGCAGATCAAGCCCAGACGGCGTGTCCGTTCCGCCGTCACCGTCGTCGCCCTCGCCGCCGTGGCCCTCGTCGGCACCGCCGGCACCGCCCTCGCGACCCGCAGCGACGACCGCGCGACCCAGGTCGTGAAGGACAACGCCACCACCTGCGAGGGGGCGAACCTCCCGGGCAAGCTGGTGCCCACCTCGGACCTGACCTTCACCGGTGGCACGGAGAAGGACCTGTACCTCGACATCACCGCGGTCGCCAAGGGCGTCACCGTCACGGCCATCGTGGTCAAGGGCGGCCACGGCTACAACGTCTACGTGCCCGGCGAGAAGGGGCTGCCCGAGAACCCGCCGTGGACGAAGCTGCGTTCCCCGCTGAACAACGGTGACCAGCAGGCGCAGATCAGCCACTGGTTCGTTTGCGGCGAGAAGACCAAGCCGAGCGAGCCGACGAAGCCGAGCGAGCCGACGAAGACCACCACGGCCAAGCCGCCGACGTCGGCCCCGACCTCCCCGGACAAGCCGTCCCAGACGTCCGAAGCCCCGAGCAGCACCACCGCCCCGGCCCCCGTGGTCGACGGCAACGGTGGCAACGGCGGCGGCCTCGCGGACACCGGTTTCGACAACGCCTGGCTGCTGTGGGCCGGTGGCCTGCTGGTCCTGGCCGGTGCCGGCGTCCTGGTCCTGCTGCGCGTGCGCCGCAAGGCCAACTGAAGCTAGCTGACGCCTGAAGGCCCTCTTCCGCGCGAAGGGGGCCTTCAGCGCATCTGCGGGAAGTCCCCGAACAGCGATCCCTGCTCGCCCCAAGGATTCTTCGGGCGGGGGCGGCCGAGACCGGCGGCCATCGCGACGGCGTTGTCCCATTCGGCGTCGACGACGTAGTCCGTGTGCTTGAGGACGCCCGGCGCCCAGCGGTGCCGACCGGTCGGCCCGCGCATCGGGTCGGGCAGCCAATGATCGCCGCCGAGCACCAGGACACCCTGCTCGTCGGGCTCGGCGGCCAGCGGCCCGGTGCCGCCGCCGGGCAGATAGCCGTCGCCCAGCAGTTTCCCGGCCACCACGCGATGCCGCCACGTCGTGACGCCGCCGCCGAAGATGTCCGTGCCGCGGCACAGCGCCCGCCAGCGGCCGTCGAGACCTTCGTACAGCCCGGCCAGCTGCTTCTGCGGCAGCATCGCCGGGAAGGCACGCTGATAACCCCATTGCAGTGGTGAACCCGCGGTCAGCAGCCCGACGCGGTCACGGTCCTCCGGCGGGAGATCGGCGAGCACACGCGCGGCGGCGAGCACGGTCAGCAGGCTGCCGAGGTTGTAGCCGGACAGCACCACCCGCGTGCCCGGGTCGGCCAGATGTTCCTTGACGCGGTCCGCGAGTTCCGGGACGACCCGGAGCGCGTAACTCGGCGGGACGGTCGGATGGGCGGCACGCGGCCAGAAGCACACGAGATCCGCCAGCGCGCCGAGGTGACGGCTGCGTTTGGGGGTCGTCGCGGCGGCGAACACGACGCGCAGCAGCCCCGCCGCCATCGCGCCCAGCGCGAACACGCCGATCGCGGAGATCGGCTTGGACCAGTCGCCCAGCGGGCCGAAACCGAAGCGCAGCACCAAGAGCGCGCCACCACCCGCCGCCATCGCCAGCGCCACCGTGAGCGCGAGATGGTGCAGATGCTTGCGTTCCCACGAGGCACGGGCCCACACCCGGGCGGCCTCCTCTTCCTGCGCCTTGCCGATCTCCATGAGCGCGACGATCTTCGGGATGCCGCGGCGCAGCCGTCGCAACGGGACGGCGACCGCGAAGCCCAGCACGCCGAGCACGAGGGCGAGCGCGAGACCGGCGCCCCACAGCACGGTCACCAGTGAGTAGGTGTCGGGCAGCCGGAGTTCGCTCGCGCCGACCAGCTGCCGCAGCGCGACCGCGAGCCCCGCGCCGAACCCGCCGCCGAGCAGCCCGGCCAGCGCGACGACCGGCGCCGCGGCCCAGCCGCCGAGCCAGGGCCGCAGCCGGTGCGGCAGATGCTTCCAGGTCGGCCGGCCGAGCAGGGCCGCCGGGACGAGCATCAGCGCGAACAGCACGGTCACCGTCACCATCGCCGCGCCCAGAGCTTCGACCGTCCCGTCCGCTCCGCCGAGCCCGCCGCCGGGCAGTCCCGCGGGCAGCGGTGTCCGGCGCACGACGGCGACCCCGACCAGCACGACGGCGAAACCGATCAGCCCGCCCCGGATCACCGGCCCGGCCGAGAAACCGACCGTCGAGGCCACCAGCGCGGCGAGGACGAGCGCCAGCGCGCAGATCCAGACGATGAGGTCGAACGTCACGGACGGCAGCCGGAACGGCCCGCCGAGCAACGGAAGCGCGACACAGGTCAAGGCGGCGACGGTGTGCAGCGTGCGCAGACCCGGCGTCCGCGGCAGGTCCTGCGGTTGCAGGGGACTCGAACTGTGGACGCGGTGCACCCTGTCCCGCGACCGCCAGTCCGACGAGGGGATCCGGTCGAGCACGAAGATCAGCACCAGCAACGGCAGCACCCCGATCGCCGTCCGCAGCGGCGCGAAGTCCCGCAGGAACGAAGGCGCTCCTTCGAGGCAGGTCGAACCCGGCGCGAGGCACTGCGCGGCGAAAAGGTCGAGCGAGACCACCGCGAGCTGGCTGATCAGCAACATCGTCAGCAGCAGCGACGCCACCCGCAGCAGCCCCCGGCAGGCTCCGCCCAGCAGCGCCGCCGACCGCCTGCCTTCCGGGACCGGCGGCAGCATCCAGTGCGCGACGTTCGCCAGCGAGAACGGGAACAGCAGCGCCCAGGTCGCTTTCGCCGCGCCCCCGGAGGTCATGCCGCTCCACAGGTAGCCTTCGAGGATGCGCGGGATCGAACGGCCGAGCGCGGGCAGCACCGGACCGGGAGCGGGACGGCGCAGCCGGTCCGACGGCCGGATCAGCCTGCCGACGCCATCGCCCGCGACGTCGACCACCGACGTCGAATCCAGCAGGCTTTCACCGCTCGTGCCCACTAGCCCGGGTACGCGTATTTCGACGACGCGGGTATCGGGACCCGGCATGACCACGGTGAAGGCCTCCAAACCGTTTCAGTGGGGACTGAACCGACAACGGTACTGTTCCGATGTCATCCAACCTTGGAGGAAGCGCGCATATGACCCCCGAAAGCGTTGCCAAGCGGCACGACACCCGCAACGGCATCGAGTTCGCCGTCGCCGATCTCGAGGCCGCCGAGTTCGGCCGCAAGGAGATCCGCCTCGCCGAGCACGAGATGCCGGGCCTGATGGCGCTGCGCCGCGAATACGCCGAGGTGTATCCCTTGCGGGGAGCCCGGGTTTCGGGCTCGCTGCACATGACGGTACAGACCGCGGTCCTGATCGAAACGCTCGTCGCGCTGGGCGCCGAGGTGCGCTGGGCCTCCTGCAACATCTTCTCCACCCAGGACCACGCCGCCGCGGCGATCGTCGTCGGCCCGCACGGCACGCCCGAAGAGCCGAAGGGCGTTCCGGTGTTCGCCTGGAAGGGCGAATCGCTGGAGGAGTACTGGTGGTGCACCGAGCGGATGCTGACCTGGGACGGTGAGGGTCCCAACATGATCCTCGACGACGGCGGCGACGCCACCATGCTGGTGCACAAGGGAACCGAATTCGAGAAGGCCGGTGTGGTGCCCACGCCGGACGAGGACACTTCCGACGAGTTCCGCGTGTTCCTCGAGCTGCTGCGGGCCTCGGTCGCCGCGGACACCGGCAAATGGACCAAGATCGGCGAAGGCGTCCGCGGCGTCACCGAGGAGACCACCACCGGCGTGCTGCGGCTCTACCAGCTCGCCGCGGCCGGTGAGCTGCTGTTCCCGGCGATCAACGTGAACGACGCGGTGACCAAGTCGAAGTTCGACAACCGCTACGGCATCCGGCATTCGCTGATCGACGGCATCAACCGCGGCACCGACGTCCTCATCGGCGGCAAGGTCGCGGTCGTCTGCGGTTACGGTGACGTCGGCAAGGGCGCCGCGGAATCGCTGCGCGGCCAGGGAGCGCGGGTGATCGTCACCGAGATCGACCCGATCTGCGCGCTGCAGGCGGCGATGGACGGCTACCAGGTGAAGAAGCTGGAGAACGTCCTCGGCGAGGCCGACATCATCATCACGACCACCGGGAACAAGGACGTCGTGCTCGTCGAGCACATGGCGCGGATGAAGCACCAGGCCATCCTGGGCAACATCGGCCACTTCGACAACGAGCTCGACATGGCGGGCCTGCAGCGTTACCCGGGTATCCGGCGCATCAACATCAAACCGCAGGTCGACGAGTGGGTCTTCCCGGACGGCAAGAGCATCATCGTGCTGTCCGAGGGCCGCCTGCTGAACCTGGGCAACGCGACCGGGCACCCGTCGTTCGTGATGTCGAACAGCTTCTCCAACCAGGTGATCGCGCAGATCGAGCTGTTCACCAAGCACGAGGAGTACGACAAGGAGGTCTTCCGCCTCCCGAAGAAGCTCGACGAGAAGGTCGCGAAGATCCACCTCGACGCGCTCGGCGGTGAGCTCACGAAGCTGACCAAGGAGCAGGCGGAGTACATCGACGTGGACGTCGAAGGTCCGTTCAAGACCGACCACTATCGGTACTGACCGCTACCAGGCCTCGTGAGTGGCAAGGACGGGTGGAACCGGCCGTTGGCCACGACCGGGCCCCAGCCGGAAAGGCCAACCACCAAGATTAAGGG
>NZ_JBHXIB010000045.1:26053-41460 GCF_042723975.1 Amycolatopsis sp. NPDC058340
GGCAAGGACGGTTCTAACCGTCCTTGCCACTCACGAGGCCCAAGGCGCTACTGCCACTCCACTTCGATACCGGCCAGCCCCGGCCCGGCGTCGCTGAAGAAACCGCTGGTCACCCCGCCCATGTCGAGCGGCAGTTCCTCGGACTCGACGGGCACGGCGTCGTCCCGCGTCCGGAACTGCCGGGTGCAGCGGGCGGGCAGCGCGCCGAGCGCGAACTTCAGCTGCACCAGGTAGCTGGAGCACTGGTCCCGCAGCATCCGGAAGTAGCCGGGCGAAGCGGTGCCGGAGTCGTCGCGGACCTCGAAGCAGAACACGTGGATCTCGCCCTCGGCGAGCTTCCGGTCGAAGAGCAGCTCGGTGGCCATCGTCTCGGCTTCGGCGTTGCGCCGGATCCGGCCGACGCGGCAGCCTTCGGCGGTGATCAGCTCGACGTCGCCGATATTGCAGCCGGGGTCGCCGTTGTAGACGGTGACGTACCGGTCCGGGCCGTGACGCCGCGCCCGGCACACCAGCCGGGTGTGCAGCGAGACCTGCCGGTGCGCGGCGTCGAAGGTGATCGTGTCGTGCACCGCGAGCATCTCGAGGTCGGCGTTGTAGCGGTTGGACGACGGGTACGCGCCCAGTTCGGCCAGCAGCTGGTCGACGATCGAGCCCATGTCGCCGGACCGGATGTCGTGGAACGACGCGGCCATCTGGTGTCCGCGCGCCCGCGCCGTCCGCGGCCCGATCAGCACGACGAGCGCGTCCGCGGGCAGCTGCAGCACCGATTCCAGCGCGCGGACCGCCGGGAGCGCCTTGGGTACCTCCGGCTGGCGCAATCCGCGCTGCCAATAGCTCAACGTCGACTGTCCGATTTGGACACCGCGGAGCCCGAGGTGGGCGCGGAGCCGCGCGAGGGACAGGCCGCGGTAGGCGATCGCCTGCCGGAGCGCGTGGTGGAATTCGCCGCTGCGGAGTGCCTCGACGAGCTCCTTGGGCAAGGCTTCGAGCGGTTGACGGCGCGTGCCGTCGATGATCGTCGGGGTGTCCCCGTCTCGTGTCACCGCTCGTCCCTTCACCAGACCAGTGTGTGCGCTGAGCGTGAACACCGCGGAACGTTCACGTTAGCAGCGCACTGTGAACACTACGTCCCCCGTTCGGGGTTGTTGACCCCGGAAGAGTGACCGTTCCGGGGTGTGGAAACGCCCCGGAACGGTCCGTTCCGCCGAGTGCCCATCTTGCTCTGTGTGAGCCTGCTGTTCACCGTTGTGACCACATTGGTTCGCCATGGTGACCAGGAGGCCCGTCGTGCCTGTGTTCTCGAGGAGGGTTCGCGCCGCCGGCGCCGCGAGTCTCGTGGCGTGGCTGGCGATCCAGACCCCGGCGAGCGCGCTGCCATCGGCGCCCGCCCGCCAGCACCCCATCGCCATGCAGACGCAGGAAAAGTCCCAGTGGTGCTGGGTGGCTTCCGGCAACACCATCGCGGCACACCACGGCGTGTCGGTCACCCAGAACGAATTCTGCCGGATCGCCCACGCCGAGCGGCGCCGGGAGTGCGCCGACAAGCCGGGAACGCTTGGCGATGTCCGGCGCGCGTTCGGCAAGCTCGGCTTCTCGGCCCCCGGGAACTACCTCAAGGGCCGCATCCCCTTCGCCGCCGTCCAGGCGCAGACCGGCGACGGCAAGCCCGTCCAGACGCGGGTCGGCTGGGCCTCGGGCGGCGGCCACATGCACGTCCTCTACGGCGCGGACGCCGGCCGGAAGTGGGTCTCGTGGGGGGATCCACTGCCCACCGGCAACCGGTACAACTGGTCGACCTACGACTTCTACTCGGCCAACAAGTCCTTCACCTGGACCCATACCCTCACCGGGATCCGGCGATGAGCGCGCGGCGGTTCCTCGGGTTCGCCGGGCTGGTCGCGGTCGCGTTGCTGATCTCGGCGCCCGGAGCGCGCGCGGACCAGCTGTCGGGTGAAGAACTCGCGGCCGCGAAGGCGGCCGCCGCCGACCCCACGCTCCGTGCGGAGCTCGGCCGCTTCTTCACACAGACGGGTGGTTCGGGTCGCACGCCGTCGGTGACCGTCGTCGACGAATCCTTCCCGGTTTACGAGCTTTCGAGGGATTTCGTCGCCGGTGACGGCGCGGTCGCCGGACGGCTCGCCTACGTCGCGGTGCCGGTGACGGCGTCCGACGGGCAGACCGCGACCGTCTGGTCGGTCCGCGGCGACGACGGCGCCTGGCGCGTCGGCAACATCGCTTCGGGCGATCGGGAGAGCGCACTGGCGCGGCGGTTGCCCGCCGGCGCGACGCTGCTCCACGAACCCCAGGTCGACGCCTGGTACGCGCTGCGCGACGGCCAGGTGACGCTGCTCGACTCGGGTGCCAGCGGCTCCGCGACCGGTGCTTCGGCCACCCTCGCGGAGTATCAGAAGACCGTTTCCGGCCGCTACGGCGACATGCTCGCGAGCTCGCCGTACGCCCAGGAGGGCAAGGCCGGCGGCTACAACGCCCAAGTGATGCCCCGCGGCGACGGCGGCCCCGCGCCCGACGCGCAGGACACCGGCTTCGTGCCGCTGCTGATCTTCGGCGGTTTGCTCCTCATCGGTGTCGCCGGCTTCTTCCTGCACTCGAAGAGGCGCGTCCCCTAGCGGACCGGTGGGCCGGACGTGAGCTGACCCCGTCTGGCCCGCCGGTCGACCACGGCCCCGTATCCATCCATGCCCCCGCCACCGCCCTCAATGGAACCGCTTCGCGGTGCTGGTCATATTCTTGGCCCGTGGGACGACTCGTGGTGATCGAAGGTCTGGACGGCGCGGGCAAGCGCACGCTCGCCGACGCGCTGACCGGCGCGCTGAACGCGGCCGGGGCGAGCGTCACGTCCATCGCGTTCCCTCGGTACGGCGAAAGCGTGCACGCCGATCTCGTGAAGGAAGCGCTGCACCGCGGGCACGGCGACCTCGCCGACTCCGTCTACGGCATGGCGATGCTCTACGCGCTCGACCGCCGGGGCGCGGCCGACGAGATCCGCGCGCGGCTCGGCGATCACGACGTCGTCCTGCTCGACCGGTACGTCGCGTCGAACGCCGCGTACGGCGCCGCCCGCCTCCACCAGGGCGCGGACGGCGAGTTCGTGCGCTGGCTCAAGGAACTGGAGATCGACCGGTTCGGCCTGCCGGTGCCCGTCGCGCATCTGCTGCTCCGGGTCACCGCCGACGTCGCCGCCGATCGCGCGCAGCGCCGCGCGGAGACCGACGCCGACCGCGCGCGGGATTCGTTCGAGACCGACGACGCGCTCCAGAAACGGTGCTCGGTGGTCTACGACGAGCTCGCCGCGACGGGCTGGCTCGCGCCCTGGCACGTTCTCGACGGCGTCGCCGTTGTCGACACCCCGGCCCTCGCGACCGCCCTCCTCCGCGATTAGTCCTCTGAATGCGGTCCTTGCGTGTGCAACTACCGCATTTCGTCCTCTAAACGCGTGAGCAGCCAGGTGTGGAACTCGCCGATGTGGTGTTCCGAGGGCATCAGCACCCCGCCGCCGCGGTAGGCGCGGGACGCCATCGCGGGCTGGCAGCGTTCGCAGGCGTCGAAGTCCTGCTCGTTGACGCGGTGGAACAGCTCCACCGACCGTGACACGTCCCGCCCCGACGCCACGACCTCCTCCGAATAGAGCCAGTCGCATTCGACGACCGTCCGGTCCGGCGCGAGCGGGTACATCCGGTGGAAGATCACGTGGTCCGGCACCAGGTTCACGAACACCTGCGGCCGGATGGTGATCGCGTAGTACCGCCTGTCCTGGTCGGTCGCGACGCCGTCGAGCCGGTCGAAGCCCGAGCCGCCGTCGATGGTGAACCCCTCCACGTCCTCGCCGAATTCGGCGCCGTGCCCGACGTAGTACTGCGCCGCGTACCCGTCGGCGAACTCCGGCAGCACCTCGGTCAGCTCCGGATGGATGGTCGCGCAGTGGTAGCACTCCATGAAGTTCTCGACGATCAGTTTCCAGTTCGCCTTGACGTCGTAGGTGATCCGGCGCCCGACCGACAGCTTGTCGAGGCGGTACCGCTCGATCGACTCCAGATCGCCCAGCCGTTCGCGCACCGCGCCTTCGACGTCGGCCTCGAACGACGGCGGGTCCGCGGCGAGGCAGACCCACGCGTACCCCAGCCACTCCCGCAGGTGCACGGTGTGCAGCCCGTACTCGGCCCGGTCGATGTCGGGGAGGTTCGCCAGATTCGGCGCCGCGATCAGCTTGCCGTCGAGCCCGTACGTCCACGCGTGGTACGGACACTGGAACGCGCGTTTCACCGTGCCGGATTCCTCCGTGCACAGCCGGGCGCCGCGATGGCGGCAGACGTTGAGGAACGCCCGCAGCCCGCCGTCCCGGCCCCGGCTGACGAGCACGCTCTCCCGTCCTATCCGGACGGTCCGGAAGTCGCCCGCCGACGGCAGATCCGCCGACCGGACCGCGCAGAACCACTGACGTTCGAAGATCTTTTCCTGCTCGGCCGCGAAGATCGCGACGTCGGTGTAGTAGCCGCCGCCCAGCGTCGGGATGAGGCTCGTCATCTCGCGACTCCGGCGAACCTGGCGGGGTCGAACAGCCCGATCGGCTGCGCGGTGGTGCCGTCCACGACCAGGTCGGCGAGTATTTCGCCGACCACCGGGACGAATTTGAAGCCGTGCCCGGAGAAACCGCAGGCGACCACCACCCGCTCGTGCGCCGGATGGCGGGCGATGACGAAATGCTCGTCGGGCGTGTTCGTGTACATGCAGGTCGCCCCGCGCAGGAACGCGCCGGGCAGCGACGGCATCTTCCGCCCGACGAATTCCGAGATCTCGCCGACCTCTCCGGCGTGCACCGTGCGGTCGATGGTCTCGGGCGTGCAGGTCTCACCGCCGCGGAAGAACGCGACCTTCACGCTTCCGGCGTCGTCGTGTGAGGGGAAGCCGTAGAACTGGCGGCCGCCCTCGCCTTCCCAGACGTAGATCGGATGCCGCTCGGCCCGGAACGGCGCCGCCCCGCCCGACGGCGCGAACCAGTACTGGACCTGGCGTTCGATCGTGAACTCGATCCCGAGCTCGGTGAGCAGCCCCGGTGCCCAGGCGCCGGGGCAGATCACCAGCTGTTCCGCGGTGTAGAAACTCTGCGACGTGCCCACCCGCACCCCGGAAGACGTCTCCCGCCACGAAAGGACTTCCTCCTCGTGGTGCAGTTCCGCCCCGGCCCGCGCGGCGAGCTGGAGATGCGCCGCCACACTGCCTTCCGGCACCACGAAGCCGGCGTTCTCCTCGTACAGCGCGATTTCGTGGGCGTCCGGGTTCATCGTCGGGAACCGGCGCCGGATCTCTGCCGCGTCGAGCAGTTCGTGCGGCAGATCCCAGGTCCGGGCGCTGGCCAGGCTGCCCGACACCGTCCGCGAATCGGGGCCGCCGAGCATGATCCCGCCGCAGCGGGTGAAGATCTTCCGGCCGGAATCGCGTTCGATGCCCGCCCACAGTTCGTGCGCCCGCAGCAGGAGCGGGACGTACGCGGGATCCTCGAAATACGCCTGCCGGGTGATCCGTGAGCCGCCGTGACTGGATCCGAGGTTGTGCACGGGCGCGAACCGGTCGATGCCCAGCACGCGCCGTCCTCGCCGGGCGAGCCGGTACGCCGCGGCGCTGCCCATCCCGCCGAGGCCGATGACGATGACGTCGTAATGGCTCATGCGGCGCTCCTGATCCGGGCCATGGCGGGGTCGAACAGCGGCTCGTTCGCGACGACGGCGGGGATCCGCTCGCCGAAGTACTCGATCTCCAGCGGCCTCCCCGGCTGGGTGAACTCGACCGGAAGCCAGGCGTAGGCGATGTTCTTGCCGACGGTGTAGCCGTACGCGGCGCTCGTGACGTACCCGGCGGGACGGCCGTCGGCGAACACCGGTTCCTTGCCGAGCACGACGGAGTACGGATCGTCGACGGTGAGACAGGTCAGCTTCCTCGCCACCGTCTCCGCCGAACGCCCGGCCAGCGCGTCACGGCCGATGAAGTAGCCCTTGTCCATCCGCACGGCGAACCCGAGCCCGGCCTCGTACGGATCGTGTTCGGTGGTGACGTCGGTGCCCCACAGCCGGTATCCCTTTTCCAGTCGCATACTGGAGAAGGCGTCCCGTCCGGCGGCGATGATCCCGTGTGCCTGCCCGGCCTCCCAAAGCGTGTCCCACAGCTCGCGGCCGAGATCCGCGCTCGTGTACAGCTCCCAGCCGAGTTCGCCCACATAGGACAGTCGCATCGCGGTCACCGGCACGTGGCCGACGTACGCCTGCTTCGTCTTGAAGTAGCCCATCGCCTGGTGGGAGAAGTCCGTTGTGGACAGTGGTTGCAGTACGGCTCTCGCGAGCGGGCCCCAGAGCCCGATACAGCAGGTGCCCGGGGTGGTCTCGTGGATCTGCGCGGCGCCGTCGCCGGGGAGATGCCGCCGGAGCCAGTCGACGTCGATGGCGCTGTTCACGCCGACCTGGAACCGTTCGGTGCCGAGCCGGGCGACCGTCAGGTCGCTGCGCACGCCGCCGTCCTCGTCGAGCAGCAGGGTGTAAGTGACCGAGCCGGGTTTCTTGCCGAGCTGGTTCGTGGTCATCGTCTGCAGGAACGGCAACGCGCCGGGACCGGTGACCTCCACCCGTTTCAGCGACGTCATGTCGAACATCGCCACCCGCTGCCGCGCGACCAGCGCCTCGGCGCCGCCGATCGGCGACCAGTACCGCGCGGCCCAGTCGTTGCGCGCGGGGATACGGTCGACCTCGGGGAGGTTCGCGTTCGCCGCGTACCAATGCGGACGTTCCCAGCCGTTCGCTTCGAGGAAGAACGCGCCGAGTTCCTTCTGGCGTTCGTAGAAGGGACTTGTCCGCAACGGCCGTGGTTCTTCCATGGGCTGCAAGGGATGGACGATGTCGTAGACCTCGACGAAGCTCCGGCAGCTGCGTGCCATCACGTGGTCCGGGGCCAGCTGCACCGGCTCGAACCGGGCGAGATCGCAGCCGTGCAGATCCGCTTCAGGACGGCCGTCGACCAGCCACTCCGCCATGGCGCGCGCGACCCCGGCCGAATGCGTGATCCAGACGGCTTCGGCGACCCAGAACCCGTCGAGGCCGGGGTGTTCGCCGAGTAGCGGCATGCCGTCCGGGGTGAAGGAGAACAGGCCGTTGATGCCCTCCTCGACCTTGGTCTCGCCCAGCGAGGGCAGCAGGTCGACGGCGGCGGTCCACGACGCCTCGAAGTCCGCGGGGGTGAACGAGAGCTCCGACGGCATTCCCTCGCCGGTGCCGATCTCCTTGGCGGGCAAGGGCATCGGCCGGTGCCCGTACGCGCCGATGCCGATCCGGTCGACGTGTTCGCGGAAGTAGAGGTCGGCGTCCTGATGCCGCAGGATCGGCCTCGTGGCCTCCTCGGTCACGCCGGCGAGTGACGGCAAAGGGCTGGTGCGCGCGTACTGATGCGCCATCGGGACCAACGGGATCGTGAGGTCCACCAGTTCGCCGAGCACCGGCCCCCACATCCCGGCGCACGAGAGCACGATGTCCGCGCGGAAGCTCCCGGTCTCGGTGGTGACGCCGGTGACCCGGCCCCCCGACTGTTCGACGCCGACGACCTTCTGCCGCGCGACGAACCTCGCGCCGCGTCCGATCGCGCGGCGGGCCTGAGCCTCGGCCGCGCGGAGGGGATGGGCCAGTCCGTCGGAGGGGATGTGGAACCCGCCGAGCACCTTGGCCGGATCGAGCAACGGATGCAGTGTGGCGCATTCGCCGGGATCGATCAGCCTGCTTTCGACGCCCGACGCGGTGGCCCAGCCGTGCCGCCGCTCCAGGTCGGCGAGCCGTTCCGGTGTCGTGGCCACCTCCAGCCCGCCGACGCTGCGGAAACAAGGGTTCCCGTCGAGGTCGAGCCCGCCGTATTTGGCGACGGTGTAGCGGGCGAACCCGGTCATCGTCCGGCAGGCGTTGGTCTGGAAGACAAGACCGGGCGCGTGCGAGGTCGACCCGCCGGTGGCGAACAGGTCGCCCTGGTCCAGCACGGTGACGTCGGTCCAGCCACGTTCGGTGAGTTCGTCGGCGAGCGCGCAGCCGACGATGCCGGCGCCGATCACGACGACGCGGGGTACGGGGGGCATGGTGTGGGGTACCTCCTGCCTGCCCGCGAAGTCCACAAAGGACTCGCGAGGCATCGGGGTGACAGGCGCTGTTGCGAATGAGGCACGTTGTTCCGTCTTCAGCAACAAAGTGCGGCACGGCCGGGCGCGCTGTCAAGAGCCCGAAAAGGTCGGCCTCTTCACTCCGCGAAGTACCCCAGCTGTGCCGAGAGATCCGCCGACGCCTCGGTCAACGGCCGGACGATCTGCCGCACCCGCTGCTTCGAAAGCCGGTACGACGGGCCCGAAGCGCTCATCGCCGCGACGACGTCGCCGCCGGGACCGTGCACCGGCACCGCGACCGCGTGCATCCCCAGCTCCAGCTCCTCGAAACAGGCCGCGTACCCGTCCTCGGCGACCCGCTCCAGCTCCGCGGTCAGCTCGTCGGGATCGACCGTGGTCCGCGGCGTGAACTGTTCGAGCTTCCGCCGGAGCAAACGTTTGCGCTCGACGTCGCCCATGTACGCGAGCAGCACTTTCCCGCTGGACGTCGCGTGCAGCGGGGTGCGCTGCCCGGTCCAGTTCTGCGTGGTGATCGCGGCCGAGCCGCGGGCCTGGCTGACGTTGATCGCGACGCCGTCGTCGGCGATCGCGATGTTGACCGTCTCCCCGAGCGTCTCCGCCAGCGCCTGGCAGGTCTGCCTGCCCAGTTTCGCCAGGTCCATCCGGCCGGTGGCGGCGCCGGCGAGCCGGACGACGCCGAAGCCGATCGCGTATTTGCCGCGTTCGCCGAGCTGCTCGACGAGGCCGCGGTTCTCCAGGACACTCAGCAGGCGGGAGGCCGTCGACTTGTGCACGCCGAGCTCGCCCGCGATCTCGGTGATCCCCGTTTCCCCGTTGCGTGCCAGCAGTTCCAGCACGCTGATCGCGCGGTCGACGGACTGCACCTGACTGGGCGTTGCGTTCCCCGCGTCCTGGTTCCGCATGACGCAACAGTAGCCGTTTCGCCCGGATCCGCTCGGCTGAGTGGGCGAATCCCTTGACGCACCGGCCCCTCGGGGGTGATTGTTGCGCAGAGCACGTCCCGTCTCGTAATACGCAACATCAACAAACCGTCGGTCCTTTCCCCGGAGGCCCCGATGATCCGTGCCTGCTCCGTCTCCGAACTGCCCGAAGGCGAAGCCGTCCGCTTGGCGGGCCCAGTGCCCGTCTCGGTCTTCCATTCCGAGGGTGCGTACTACGCGCTCGACGACACCTGCAGCCACCAGGACGCGTCGCTCGCCGACGGCTGGATCGAAGGCTGTTACGTCGAATGCCCGCTGCACGCCGCGCGGTTCGACCTGCGGACCGGCGCGCCGGACTGCTTGCCGGCCAAGAACGCCGTGCGCACGTATCCGGTCGTGGTCGCCGACGGCGTGATCTACGTGGACACCGAGGCGCGCCAGGAAGTGGCTTGAGAACCGTCGCCGTCGTCGGCACCTCCCTCGCGGGGCTCCGCGCGGCACAGGAGTTGCGTGCCCAGGGCTTCGACGGGCGGCTGGTGATGATCGGCGCCGAACCGCCGTACGACCGGCCGCCGCTGTCGAAGGATTTCTTGCTGGGCAAGGTTTCCGCCGGCGACATCGCGCTCGCCGGGCAGGACGACCTCGACGCGCTGGCCGCCGAATGGCACCTCGGCGTCCGCGCCGGGAAGCTCGGCCGCGAAGGCGTGACGCTCGGCGACGGCACCACGATCGCCGCCGACGGTTACGTCATCGCGACCGGAGCGGTGGCCAGAAACCTTGACGCGGCAAGGAATCTGGTCGGCGTGCACACCTTGCGGACGCTCGAAGACGCGGTAGCCCTGAAGCGGGCCCTCGCGGCGGGGCCGTCCTCGGTCGTCGTCATCGGCGCGGGATTCATCGGCGCGGAGGTCGCGTCCGCGTGCCGTCTGCTCGGCCACGAAGTGAGCGTGATCGAGGCGATGCCCGTGCCGCTCGCCCCCGTCCTCGGCGCCCGGATGGGCGCGGTCTGCGGGGAACTGCACGCGGAAAACGACGTCCGGCTGATCACCGGCGTCCCCGTCGCGGGATTCACCGGGGCCGGCCGGGTCACCGGTGTGCGGCTCGCCGACGGCCGCGAGCTCCGCGCCGATCTCGTCGTCGCCGGAGTGGGGGCGCGGCCGGCCACCGAATGGCTGACCGGCTCCGGGCTCGCGGTCGACGACGGGGTGCTGGTCGATTCCGGCTGTGTCACAGCGAATCCCCGAGTGATCGCGGTGGGTGACGTCGCGCGGTACCGCTGCCCGCTGCGCGGCGTACGGGTCCGCGCCGAGCATTGGACGGCGGCGGGGGAACAGCCGGGTGTCGCGGTGACGAACCTGCTCGCCGGCTCGACCGTCACGCGTTTCGCACGACACGGTTACTTTTGGTCCGATCAGTACGGACGGCGGCTCCAATTCGCCGGAGTGGCCACGGAAGACGTGCGGATCGTCGAAGGTGACGTGGCTTCGAAGCGCTTCGTCGCGAGCTATCACCGCGGCGATGTCCTGGCCGGTGTCTTCGCGATCGACTCCCCGAGGCCGTTCACCAGGCTCCGGCGTGCTCTCTAGGGCCCGAAGACCCTACTCGGATGGAGCAATTTGCCCGATTCGATGATCTTTCTGGTGGTCACATCGCCGGGTCGCGCGCCCGCACGGGGAAACTAGTGCGAACATAGGTTTATGAAGGCACGTGTTCTGGTCGTCGACGACGACCCTGCTCTCGCGGAGATGCTCACCATCGTGCTGCGTGGGGAGGGGTTCGACACAGCCGTCGTGGCCGACGGCTCACGGGCGCTGCCCGCGCTTCGTGAGCTCAAACCGGACCTGGTCCTCCTCGACCTCATGCTGCCCGGCATGAACGGCATCGACGTCTGCAAGGCGATCCGGGCCGAGTCCGGCGTGCCGATCGTGATGCTCACCGCCAAGAGCGACACCGTGGACATCGTCCTCGGGCTCGAGTCGGGGGCCGACGACTATGTGGTCAAGCCCTTCAAACCGAAGGAACTCGTTGCCCGCGTCCGCGCCCGGATGCGCCGCACCGAGGCCGAGCCCGCCGAGTCGCTGACGATCGGCGACCTCGCGATCGACGTCCCCGGCCACGAGGTGACGCGGGAGGGCAAGGCCATTCCGCTGACCCCGCTCGAGTTCGACCTCCTGGTCGCGCTCGCCCGCAAACCGCGTCAGGTGTTCACCCGCGAAGTGCTCCTCGAGCAGGTGTGGGGCTATCGCCACGCCGCCGACACCCGGCTGGTGAACGTGCACGTCCAGCGGCTGCGGTCGAAGGTGGAGAAGGACCCGGAGCACCCCGAGGTGGTGTTGACCGTTCGCGGTGTCGGGTACAAGGCCGGCCCGCCGTGATCACCCCATGAGCGGACGCTTGCGAATGCTTGCCCAGACCACGATGCGCCAGTTCCGGCGCATCGTGGTTTTCGTGCGCCGCAAGATCGTTTCGTTCAACGAACTGTGGCGGTATTCGCTGCAGTTCCGGGTCACCGTGTCCACGCTGGCGTTGTCGTCGGCCGTGGTGTTCGTGCTGGGCATGGTGCTGCAGAACCAGATCACCGACCGGCTGGTCGAGACCAAGCAGAACGCGGCGATCGCCCAGACCAGGGCGGTCGTCGAGACCGCGGCCGCCGAGCTGGTCGGTGTCGGCACCGAAAGCCCGGAAGCGCTCACCGCGCGGATGAACAACGCGCTGAAGAAGATCTCCAGCACGACGTCGTCGCAGGACGGCGCGGGATCGACGGCGGGCACCTTCGAACCGGTACTGGCCGCGGGCGGCCGCGACCAGTCCAGCAAACCGGTGGCCGCCGGTCCCTACGACCGGGTGCCGGTGCGGCTGCGTCAGTTCGTCGAGACCGAGCAGCTCAGCTACCTGACCCACACGGTCACCGAGGCCGACGGCGGCAGGACGACCTATCTGATCGTCGGCGCGCCGGTGAGCACGATGATCAACCCGCTCCAGCTCTACCTGCTGTACCCGCTCACCAGTGAGCAGAACACCATCTCGACGGTGCAGAACACGCTGCTCGTCGGCGGGCTCGTCCTGCTGCTCCTGCTGGCCGGGATCACGAACCTGGTCACCAGACAGGTGGTCCGGCCGGTCCGGCAGGCCGCCGCGGCGGCCGAACAGTTCGCGGGCGGAGAACTCGACCAGCGCCTCGCCGTGCTCGGCGAGGACGATCTGGCCAAACTCGCCGTTTCGTACAACGAGATGGCCGCGAGCATCCAGCGGCAGATCCGCCAGCTGGAGGAGTTCGGCGGGCTGCAGCGGCGGTTCACCTCCGACGTCTCGCACGAACTGCGCACCCCGCTGACCACCGTCCGGATGGCGGCCGACGTGCTGCACGCTTCGCGCGAGCAGTTCCCGGCCGGGCTCGCCCGCTCCACCGAACTGCTGGTCGACGAGCTCGACCGGTTCGAGGCGCTGCTCGGCGACCTGCTGGAGATCAGCAGGCTCGACGCCGGCGTCGAGGAGCTCTCGGCCGAGCTGATCGACGTCCGGCCGATCGCGACCAGGGCCGTCGAGCAGGTCCGGGTGATCGCGGGCAACGCGGGCAGCTCGGTCGAACTCGTCCTGCCGGAAGAGGAGGCACCCGCCGAAGTCGACGCTCGCCGCGTCGAGCGGATCCTGCGCAACCTGCTGGCGAACGCGGTGGACCACAGCGAAGGGAAACCGGTGGTGCTGACGCTGGCGGTCAACGAGACCGCGGTCGCCATCACCGTGCGGGACCGCGGCGTCGGGCTCCGGCCCGGCGAGGCGGAACTGGTGTTCAACCGGTTCTGGCGCGCCGACCCGTCCCGTAACCGCCGGACCGGCGGAACCGGCCTCGGCCTCGCGATCAGCCAGGAGGACGCCCGGTTGCACGGCGGCGTGCTCGACGCCTGGGGCGAAACCGGGCACGGTGCCTGCTTCCGGCTGGTGCTGCCGCGGCGGCAGGACACGCCGATGGGGGAGAGCCCGCTGCTCCTGCCCCCGCCCGATCACAAGGCGACCGACACGCACGGGTCGTCCGGACTGCTCGAAGTCCGGCCGGCGCCCGACGCGATCCTCGCCGAGCCCGAGGAGATCGGCCGATGAACCGGCTGCTGGCCCTGCTCGCGGTGTTCCTGCTGGTCGCAGGCTGCGCGAACATCCCGCTCGAATCCCAGCCCGTCGTCGTCTCCGGGGACAAACCCGGGCAGGCGCCGGCGGACGTCCCCGAACCGGCGGCCGGGATCGACCCGCTGACCGTCACCCGCCAGTTCATCCGCAACTCCGCGGCACCGGGCACGGCCAGCGCCGCCGCGCGGGTCTATCTCGACGACGAGGCCCGGCGCAACTGGAAGCCGTCGCCGGGGCTGACGATCATCGACGACACCTTCGGCACCGTTTACGACACCTCATCGTCTTCGGGGAACCCGGACGAGCAGGTGGTGAACGTCCGCGGGTTCAAACTCGGCACCCTCAGCCCCGACAGCGCGTTCCTCCCGGTGAAGGCGGAGTACTCGCAGCAGTTCAAGCTGCGGAAGCAGCCGAACGGGCAATGGCGGATCGTGGACCCGCCGCAGGAACTCGCCGTCACCGACGAGGATTTCGCGCTCAACTACTTCCGGGTGCCGATCAGCTTCTACTCGCCGGACTCCGGCGCCTTCGTCCCCGACCTCCGGTACGTCGCGGCGAAACCGCAGGCCGGACTGCCCGGCCGGGTGATGGACCTGGTGCTTCAGGGGCCGTCGGAAGGGCTGAAGGGCGCGGTCAAGGATCTGCTCGGCGACCAGGTCACCATCGACAGCAACGTGCGCAGCACGGACGACGGGACACTGGACATCAACCTGACCGGCGTCGGCGGGGCCAGCCTCGTGGACCGGAACCTGATCGCCGCGCAGATCGTCCTGTCGCTGCAGACGGTGACGCTGAGCCGGGTCCGGCTGCTGGCCGACGGCACCGCGCTGGTGCCGGAACACGAATACTGGCGCTCCAGCGAACTGCCCAACTACAACGTGGACATCGCGCCCAACTCGGAACTGCAGGGACTGATGACCGTCAACGGCCGGGTCCGGTCGCTCGAGAACGGGCAGCCGGTCGGCGGGCCCGCGGGGAACGGCGGGTACAAGGTCGTCAGCGCCGCGCAGTCCGTCGACGGCAAACGCCTCGCGGTGGTCGAGGAACGCGACGGCAGGCACTGGCTCCGGGTCGGCGACCTTGGGCACGACCTCGCTTCGGTGGACCTCTTCGGCGGCAGCCTGAGCCGCCCCACCTGGCGTCCGGTCGCCCGCGGCGGCGGGGTCTCCGGCGAGGTCTGGACGGTGGTCGACCACAACACCGTCGCCAGGGTCACCCTGGCCGCGGACGGCCGCTGGGTGAAGGCCGGCGTCGACGCGACCATGCTCACCGGGCTGGGGCAGATCACCGAACTGCGCCTGTCGCGGGACGGGTCACGGCTGGCCGCGGTGGTCAACGGGCAGCTGGTGGTCGCCTCGATCGTGCGGACGGCGGATTCGGTGGCCCTGCGGGCGCCGCGGAAACTGCAGGAACGCGACCTCAAGGACGTCGTCGACGTCGACTGGGCGACCCAAGACCACCTGATCGCCGCGACGTCGTCGAGTTCGCTGCCGGTGGTCAAGGTGCCGCTGGACGGGCAGCGGATGGACGCCTTCAACAGCTCGAACCTGACCCCGCCGGTGCACGGCGTCACCGCGGCGCCGAGCAGGCAGAACCTCGTCGCGGACGCGGGCGGGCTGTGGGTCGCCTCCGAACTGGGCGAGGTCTGGCGGCCGCAGGCGCATACCGTCACCGACGCGGACCCGTTCTATCCGGGCTGAGGTTGGTCGGTCGCTTCGCACGTTGCGAAAGCCACTTTCGCAACCTTCAACGTTGCGAAAGTGGCTTTCGCAACGCGTCCACCTCGCCCCGCGCCCTCCCGGGTGGGAGCAAGGGACCTTTAGTACCGCTAGCTTTTCTAGCAGCGCTAGCGACGCGGGGGTTCCGTGAAGGGGGCCTTCATGTACTTGGGCGCTCAGGCCCATGTCCTGAAGGCCACCTTTGAGACGTTCAGCGTCCCGAAGGCGGCCTTCAGGACGTCGCTGAGGGAGCAAGGGACCTTTAGTACCGCTAGCTTTCCTAGCGGCGCTAGCGAGACGGAGCGCGTCGGAAGTCCGTGAGGGCCTCCTTCCCTACCCTGAAGGTAGGCAAGGAGTCCCTCACGGACCGAGACCCTCACGGACCGAGACCCTCACGGACCGAGGCCCTCACGGACCGAGGCCCTCACGGACCGAGGCCCTCACGGACCGAGGCCCTCACGGACCGAGGCCCTCACGGACCGAGGC
>NZ_JBHXIB010000045.1:41557-50642 GCF_042723975.1 Amycolatopsis sp. NPDC058340
CCCCTCACGGACCGAGGCCCTCACGGACCGAGGCCCTCACGGACCGAGGCCCTCACGGACCGAGGCCCTCACGGACCGAGGCCCTCACGGACCGAGGCCCTCACGGACCGAGACCCACACGCGAAGAGCAGCGAAGCCCCGAAGCCCCCTTCTCTTCGATTGACTTTTTCAACACAGGCCCCCTGACGACGCAAAGTGTCCAAAGCGGACCGCTCACGCTCCGGCGGCGTCCGGAACTGTCGGAGCCCCGGCCGACACTCGCCCCATGTCCAAACTCCTGGATCTCCTCATCCCCGCCCGCTGCGCGTCCTGCGGAGCACCCGGCGCGCCCTGTTGCGCGATCTGCCAGACCGCCTGGGGTTCGCTCAGCGAGATCATCCGCGGCCCGACGGCCGGTCTCGTCCCCGTCTACGCCCTGGCCCCCTACGCCGACGACGCCCGTCGCCTGATCCTCGCCTACAAGGAACGCGGCCGCCGCGACCTCGCCCCCTCGTTCGGCCGGGCCGTCGCCGAAGCCCTCGTCCAGTTGCCGGAGCCGGAACCCTGCCTCGTCCCGGTCCCTTCGCGACGGTCCGCCGCCCGTGTCCGAGGTGGACCGCATGTCCGGCGAGTCGCCGAGGAATGCGTGAAAGTGCTGGCGGGCAAGGGAAAACCGGCGACGGTCGCACCCGTACTCAGGCTCGGGGCCGGTGTCCGTGACGCGGTGGGGCTCACCCGTGCCCAGCGGGCGGCGAACCTCCAAGGCCGCATTCGGCTGGTCGCGGGAGCTTGCCGGGAGAAGGTCGTTCTTCTTGACGACGTGATCACAACCGGAGCGACCGCCGCCGCTTGTACGCGCTTTTTGGACATAAGAGGAATTCACGTTTCCGCGGTGGTAGCGCTGGCCGCCGCCGGGTGATCGGGAGGTCACCTACAAGAGTGATGAATGATCGGGAACGGGAATGGGTACACGGGCGTTGACGGGATATGAGGGACCTTCTGGGGAACACTCCGACGGCCCGCCACTCCACCGGGGTGGCGGCGGATTCCCTCGGGCGCCGCGCCCTAGGCACCCTCCGCATTTTCCTGTCCGATGGCTTGCGCCGTACGCGTGAAAACAAATCACGGGGACGACGCCCGACAAGCCGGATTGTCCCGCTGGCCACACGGTCGTCGTCGCGTGCGGTGACGAGGTCTCACGTCCTGATATCCCCCGGCTCGGGGGCTGTTGCTCGCGGCGTGATGCAGCTAACGTGCAGCGCTATCAGCAATCCCGGCAGGCAGGGAGGTGACCAGCCCATGTCCCTGGCGCCGGAGCCGCGCTGAGTCCGCGCTCGGACATCCGACACGAGACGTCGTGGCCGTATGCCGAGTTCCCTCATCGCCCGCGATCCGGGCTTCGTCCCCGCATTACCGGCGCCCTAGTGAACACATCTACAGCTCGCAGTCATTTCAGCGAGGGAGGTCGTGTATGGACATCGTCGTTAAGGGCCGCAACGTGGAGGTGCCCGACCACTATCGGGCACTCGTCAGCGAAAAGCTGGCCCGGCTAGAGCGCTACGACAAGAAGGTCATCCGTTACGACGTGGAGCTCTTCCACGAGCCCAATCGCCGGCAGTCGAAGAACTGCCAGCGCGTCGAAATCACCGGGAAGGGCCGTGGCCCCGCCGTACGCGCCGAGGCGTGTGCAGGCGACTTCTACGCAGCGCTGGATTCCGCACTGAACAAGCTCGAGAACAGGTTGCGGAAGACACACGACCGCCGGCGCGTGCACTACGGCCGCAGCCGCCCGGAATCCGTCGCCGAGGCGACTTCGATGGCGGCCGCCGGTGGCATGACCACCGACACCCGACATCTGGCGGGTACCGCTGTACTCGAAGCGCCGGAGGCCGAACCCATGGCCAACGGTTTCGCTGTCGAGGGCGGTGACTTCGAGATGCCCCAGCAGCAGCGCTGGGATGACGGGGTGACCGAACACCAGCCCGGTCGCGTCGTCCGCGAGAAGAAGCATGACGCGGAGCCCATGACGGTCGACCAGGCTCTCTACGAGATGGAACTGGTCGGTCACGACTTCTATCTGTTCAACGACTCCGACGCCGGATGCCCGAGCGTCGTCTACCGGAGGCGAGGGTTCGACTACGGCGTCATCCGGCTGAGCTAGCCGGCCACTACTGCCCTGACGGCGGCCCGCACGCGTCCCGTGCGGGCCGCCGTCATGTCCGGATCAGGCACGACCTGCCCCCGTCTCGTCAGGTACCGACAGACGGTGCGTGCGCGAACACCGAGGTGTTCCCTACGATGGGGGCGGACGGTGGTGCGTTACCAGGCACCACCGCGGACGAGATTGCCCGGGACCGGCTCGGGTGCGATCACAATCAGCTAGTGAGGTCGACCGGATGGTGCTGAACCGCCTGCTCCGCGCGGGCGAGGGCAAAATGGTGAAGCGGCTGCGACACATCGCCGATCACATCAACACCCTCGAAGACGACGTCAAGGACCTTTCGGACACCGCGCTGCGGGCCAAGACCGAGGAGTTCCGTAAACGGCACGCGGACGGCGAGTCACTCGACGACCTCCTGCCGGAGGCGTTCGCGGTGGCGAGGGAAGCGGCTTGGCGCGTGCTCGGCCAGCGCCCCTACGACGTCCAGCTCATGGGCGGTGCCGCGCTGCACCTCGGCCAGGTCTCCGAGATGAAGACCGGTGAGGGCAAGACCCTGACCCAGGTCCTCCCCGCGTACCTGAACGCCGTTTCCGGCAAGGGTGTGCACGTCATCACGGTGAACGACTACCTCGCCAAACGTGACGCCGAGTGGATGGGCCGTATCCACCGCTTCCTCGGCCTCGAGGTCGGGGTCATCCTGGCCGACCAGACGCCCGAGGTCCGCCGCCAGCAGTACGCCGCCGACATCACGCACGGCACGAACAACGAGTTCGGCTTCGACTACCTCCGCGACAACATGGCGTGGAGCCTCGAAGACTGCGTGCAGCGCGGCCACAACTTCGCGATCGTCGACGAGGTGGACTCCATCCTCATCGACGAGGCCCGGACGCCGCTGATCATCTCCGGCCCGGCCGACCAGTCCTCGCGCTGGTACGTCGAGTTCGCCCGGATGACCCCGCTGATGAAGCCGGACATCCACTACGAGGTGGACATCCGCAAGCGCACCGTCGGTGTCACCGAGAAGGGTGTCGCCTTCGTCGAGGATCAGCTCGGCATCGACAACCTCTACGAGGCCGCGAACACGCCGCTGGTCGGCTACCTGAACAACGCGCTGAAGGTCAAGGAGCTCTACAAGCGCGACAAGGATTACATCGTCCGTGACGGCGAAGTCCTCATCGTCGACGAGTTCACCGGCCGCATCCTGCACGGCCGCCGCTACAACGAGGGCATGCACCAGGCGATCGAGGCCAAGGAAGGCGTCGAGATCAAGGCCGAGAACCAGACGCTCGCCACGATCACGCTGCAGAACTACTTCCGGCTCTACGACAAGCTGGCGGGGATGACCGGTACCGCCGAGACCGAGGCGGCCGAGTTCCACCAGACCTACAAGCTGGGTGTGGTGCCGATCCCGACGAACAAGCCGATGGTCCGCGCCGACCAGGCCGACCTCATCTACAAGACCGAGCAGGCCAAGTTCGAGGCCGTCGCCGAGGACATCGCCGAGCGGCACGAGAAGGGCCAGCCGGTGCTGGTCGGCACCACGAGTGTCGAGAAGTCCGAGCACCTGTCGAAGCTGCTGCTCAAGCTGGGTGTCCCGCACGAGGTCCTCAACGCCAAGCACCACGACAGGGAGGCCCTGATCGTCGCCCGCGCTGGGCGCAAGGGCGCGGTCACGGTCGCCACCAACATGGCCGGCCGCGGTACCGACATCGTGCTCGGCGGCAACCCGGACATCATCGCCGACGAGGTGCTGCGCGACCGCGGCCTCGACCCGGTGGAGCACTCCGAGGAGTACGAGGCCGCCTGGCCGAAGGTGCTCGAAGAGGTCCAGGCCGACACCAAGGCCGAGGCCGAGGAGGTCCGCGAGGCCGGCGGGCTGTACGTGCTCGGCACCGAGCGGCACGAGTCGCGCCGGATCGACAACCAGCTCCGCGGTCGTTCCGGCCGTCAGGGTGACCCGGGCGAGTCCCGGTTCTACCTGTCGCTCGGTGACGAGCTCATGCGCCGCTTCAACGCGACGATGGTCGAGCGGGTCATGACCACCATGCGGCTGCCGGACGACGTGCCGATCGAGCACAAGATGGTCTCCAAGGCGATCAAGAGCGCTCAGACGCAGGTCGAGCAGCAGAACATGGAGATCCGCAAGAACGTCCTCAAGTACGACGAGGTCATGAACGAGCAGCGCAAGGTGATCTACGCCGAGCGCCTGCGCGTCCTCGAAGGCGAGGATCTGCGCGAGCAGATCGAGCACATGCTCGTCGACGTCATCAACGCGTACGTCACCGAGGAGACCTCCAGTGGCTACGCCGAGGACTGGGACCACGAGAAGCTGTGGACGGCGCTGAAGCAGCTGTACCCGGTCAAGGTCACCTGGGAAGAGCTCACCGAGGACGACGACCTCGACGCCGACAAGCTGCGTGAGGCGCTGCTCGAAGACGCCCACCGCGCGTACGACGAGCGCGAGGCCGAGATCGACGGCAAGGTCGGCGAAGGCGCGATGCGGAGCCTGGAGCGTCAGGTGATGCTCACCGTGCTCGACCGCAAGTGGCGTGAGCACCTCTACGAGATGGACTATCTCAAGGAGGGCATCGGCATGCGTGCCCTGGCGCAGCGCGACCCGGTCATCGAGTACCAGCGCGAGGGCTACGACATGTTCCGCGCGATGCTGGAGTCGCTGAAGGAGGAGGCCGTCGGCTTCCTGTTCAACCTCCAGGTCGAGCAGGCCGAGCCCGCCGCCCCGGCGCCGGAGTCCGCGTCCGCGCTGCCCGCCGGTGTCGGTTCCGGGAACGGCCAGGCCGCGAACGGCGACGGCAGGCACGCCCGCCCGACGCCTCCGCAGGGGCCGGCGACCGACACTCAGTCGGTGCCATCCGCCTTGCGGGGCAAGGGACTCGGTGGCGGTTCGCAGTCCGGGCTGACCATGTCGGGCCCGTCCGAGGACGGTGGCGTCGAGTCGCATTCGGACAGTGCCGGCAGCACCGGTGGCGACCAGGGTGGCACCCGCCGGGAGCGTCGTGCCGCGCAGCGCGCCTCCCAGAAGAAGGGCAAGAAGGGCCCGCGTCGCTAAAGGCCCGAAGCGTGTGAAGGCCTCCTTCCCTCAGCCGGGGGAAGGAGGCCTTCGCGCGTATCAGGCCGCGAGCGCGGAGACGCGCCGCGGCGGCTTCAGCAGATGGAAACGGGTGCACACCCAGCCCGACGGCGTCCGCTCGAAGCGTGCGGCCAAGGCGAGGCATCGCCCGTTCTGCTCGACGGTCGCGCAGGCTTCGACGACGCCGTCCGCCGGATGACCCAGGTGGACCGACTTCGGCCGGTAGCCGCCGGCCGGACGGCGACGGCCGCTGTCGAGCAGCGCGCGGTGGAGCGCCGGGTCGAGGATCGGCCGCACCTGGACCGCCGGACGGCGGCCGTCACAGGCTTCGAGGATGGTGGTCAGCAGCCTGCCGATCCGGTTGCCGTCCGGAGTGTCCGGCGACGGCCGCGGTTCCTCCACGACGCGTTCCCCGGACAGCGGCAGGTCCAGCACGAGCTGGTTGTCCGGCGACGCCGCCCGGTGCACCAGATCGTCCGGCCTGCCGGCGACCCGGTACGGCGGTTCGTACGGTTCGAGCCGTCTCAGCACGTACGACTTCATCAAGCAGTCCCCCTCCGCGGCCCCCTCGGCCACGCCCAGCAACTAAGGGGCGGGCGGCGGCCCCGCCCGCGACAAGGACCGCCCGAGAGGATGAACCGTGCGGTGATCGCTTGTGTACGGTGGGCCGGTGCTGAAAGGGCTGGTCGTCGACTACGCCGGGGTGCTCACCGATGTGGGCGCGGACGAGCTGTACGCCTTCCTGCTCTCGGCGCGGGAGCGCGGTGTCAAAACGGCCTTGCTCTCGAACGCCCCCGGCGCGTCGGACGAGGCCAAGCGGTCACTCGGCCCGTTCTTCGACGCGCTCGTCTTCTCCGGCGAAGTCGGCGTGGCCAAACCCGACCGCGAGGTCTACCTGCTCACCGCGGGACTGCTCGATCTGCCCGCCGACCGGTGCGTGTTCGTCGACGACGCCGCGCACAACGTCCGCGCGGCGGTCGCGGCCGGGATGGCGGGGGTGCACCACACCTCGGTCGAGGAGACGCTGACCGAGCTCAGCGCCTTGTTCCCGAAGCCTTAGCCCGGCGAACCAGCTCGAAGGAGAGCACAGCGGCGGCCGCCGAGACGTTCAGGGACTCGACTTCGCCGGGCATCGGGATCGACACCCACTCGGTCACCAGCTCGCCGACCTCGGCGCCGACGCCGTTCGTCTCGCCGCCCAGCACGAACGCCGCGCGCTGCGGCAGCTCGACGTCGAACACCGAGCTGCGCGCCGAAGCGCCCAGCGCGTAAATCCCGTAGCCGGCTTCGGTGAGCATCTCGGCCGCTTCGCGCGCGCTGCCGCATCGCAGCACCGGCGCGCGGAACGCGACCCCGGCCGAAGCCTTGACCACCATCGGGTCGAGGGCGGCGACCCCGCGCCGCGGCACCACGACCCCGTCCAGCCCGGCGGCGGTCGCCGTGCGCAGGATCATCCCGACGTTCGCCGGGGTGGTGATGCCGTCGAGCAGCAGCACCCGCGACGGCGGCCTGCCGTCGGACAGCGCCGCGTGCAGCGACCGCATCCGAGGGGCGACGACGTCGGCGAGCACGCCCTGGTCCTGCTTGCCGTTGCCCGCCAGCACCTTGACGCGATGCGCGCTCGCCCGCTGCACCGGCACCCCGGCGGCCTTGGCGGCCCGCTGGATCTCGGCGGCGTTCGGCCCGCGCACGGTGTCGGCGAGGATCACCTTGTCCACCTCGAGCGCCGCGTCGTCCAATGCCTCGAGCACCGGTTTGCGGCCGTACACCGTCAGGAACCGGTCCTTCGGCGAGATCACCGACTCATCACCCACACCGGCGAGTGTCCCACTATGTAAGGATCGGCCCATGCCCGACCGCCTCTCCGCGCTGGACGCCTCGTTCCTGTACGTGGAAGACCACTCGACCCCGATGCACGTCGGCGGGGTGGCGATCTTCGAGCGACCGCGCGAGGGTTTCACCTACGAGCGGCTGCTGGACCTGATCGGGCAGCGCCTGGCGTTCCTGCCGCGCTACCGGCAGCGGGTGCTGGAGGTGCCCGGCCACCTCGCCCGGCCGGTGTGGGTCGACGACGTCGACTTCGACCTGAACTACCACGTCCGGCGGTCCGCGTTGCCGCAGCCGGGCTCCGACAGCCAGCTGTTCGACCTCGTGGCGCGGCTGATGTCGCGGCGGCTCGACCCGGGAAGGCCGCTCTGGGAGGCGTACTTCGTCGAGGGGCTCGCGGGCGACCGAGTCGCGCTGGTGACCAAGACGCATCAGTCGGTCGTGGACGGGATCGGCACGATCGAGATCGGGCAGCTGATCCTCGACGCCACCGCGCAGGAGCCGGAACCGTTCGACGACACGTGGCATCCCCGCCGGGAGCCGAGCCGCACGCAGCTGATCCTCGACGCGGTCGCCGAGACCGTGCAGCGGCCGACGGAGCTGGTGGAGAACGTGCGCTCCATCGCCCACGACGCCACCGCGATGGCGGGCAAGGTCACCGAAACGGTCGGCGATGTCGCGTCGGCGCTGAAGACCATGGTGCATCCGGCGCCGTCCGGGCCGCTCAACGTCCGCACCTCCGGCGGCCGCATGTTCGCCGTGGTCCGCACGCGGCTGGAGGATTTCCGCAAGGTCCGCGCCGCGCACGGCGGCACGGTCAACGACGTCGTGCTCGCGGCGATCACCGGCGCGCTGCGGGAATGGCTGCTCTCCCGCGGTTCGAACCTGACCGCGACGACCACCGTGCGCGCGCTGGTGCCGATGGCCGTCCGCGACGCCGAGACGGCCGAGTATTCGACGCCGGCGCTGGTCGGGAACCAGGTCGACGCCTATCTGGTCGATCTCCCGGTCGGGGAGCCGAACGCGGTCCTGCGGCTGCAGCACATCGGGCACGCGATGGCGGACCACCTCGATTCCGGCCGCTCGGTGGCCGCGCGCGGGCTGCTGACGGTCGGCGGTTTCGCCCCGCCGACGCTGCATTCGCTGGGCGCGCGGGTGGCCGGGTCGATGTCGGGACGCATTTTCAACGTGCTGATCACGAACTCGCCGGGCCCGCAGGTGCCGCTCTACGCGGGACAGGCGAAGATGGTGGAGATGTTCCCGGTCATGCCGCTGGTGCGCAATCAGGCGCTGGCGATCGGGGTCACCTCGTATCACGGCGGTGTCTACTTCGGACTGAACGGCGATCGCAAGGCCGTGTCCGATGTGGACCTGCTCGCCGGGATGATCGAGGAATCGTTGGAAGAACTGAAGGGTGCGCACTGGTGAGGGTTTATCTGCCCGCGACGATCGCGATGCTCCGTGATCTCGAAACCGCCGGGGAGTTCCGGGCGCGCAGCGGCACGGGGTTCGCGCTGACCCCGGCGCTGCGGGAGTCCTACGCCAGCGGATCCGACGAAGAACTCGAGTACGCCGCGCTGCTCGACGCCGCCAGGGCGTCGCTCCGGCTGATCGCGGCGGAGGAGAAGCCCGAGCCGCGGCGGGTGGTGATCTCGGCCGACATCGACGAGGTCACGCTGCGCCCGGACCTCGACGCCGCCGTCGTCCGGCTGTCCGGGCCGGTGAAGATGGCCGACGTCGCCGCGATCCACGTCGACGCGGCCGAAGCCGCCGAGTCCGTGCAGGCCGCCGCCGCGGTGATCGACCAGGCCGACCTCGGCGATCCGGACGCCGAGTTCACCCTCGGCGACGCCGAAGACCACGAACTCGCCTGGTACGCGCCCCAAGAGCTCCCTTTCCTGCTGGAACTCCTGTGACCCCCTCGCGTTTCGTCCTCTGAATGCGGTCCGAGTGCCCCCCCCGGCCCGCCAGAATTGGGGGAAAACGGGACGAACACGGCAGGGCCGGGCCCCCGGCGTGGGGGGGGCCAC
>NZ_JBHXIB010000045.1:50652-58361 GCF_042723975.1 Amycolatopsis sp. NPDC058340
GCGTTTCGTCCTCTGATTGCGGTCCTTGCACGCGCAAGGACCGCATTCAGAGGACGAAACGCGTCAGAACCAGGACGGGCCGGGCACCGGGCGTTCGGGGCGCCAGCCGGTCGCCTCGGTGAGCCGGGCCGAGACCACGCGCTGCGAGCGCGCCAGTACCGACATCGGGCCGAGCCGGTTCGCCAGCCACTTCGGCACCGCGCGCGGCCGCCGGACCCCGGCCGCGGCGGCCATCGCCTCGCCGAGTTCCCGCTTCCGCACCGGATCGGCGGCCAGGTTGTAGACGCCGCTCGGCGCCCGCAGCGCCGCGATCGCGCCCGCCGCCGCGTCGTCCGGATGGATCGCCGCGGTCCAGTCGGTCCGGCGGCCGAAGATCAGCGGCGAACCGCGCCGCGCCGCCGCCAGCATCGTCTTGGTCATCGCGTCGTCGCCGACCAGCAGCCCGATCCGCAGCCGGATCGCGGTCCGGCCCTCGTCCGCCAGCTCCGCGATGTTCGCGTGCGCCACCGTCGATGACGCGATGTTGCCGCGAAACGCGAGAGGCGCGTCCTCGTCCAGTTCTTCGTCGCCGCCGTCGGCGTAGACGAACGAAATCCCTTCCTGCACCACGATTCCCAGCTCGCCGACCCGTCGAACGGCGGCCGCCAGGGTCTGGCTTCCGGTGATCCGCACGCGGTCGTTCTCGGCCCAGCCGGACAGCTTCATCGCCCGTCGCGCGTCCGGGATCCGGGTCGCGACGTTCACCACCGCGTCGTGCCCGTTCAGCGCGCCGGCCAGCGAATCGACGTCGAACAGTGAACCCGGCACCGGTTCCGCGCCGGTCGCGCGCACCGCGCCGACCCGGCCCACGTCGCGGGCCAGGCCGCTCACCTCATGACCTTCGGCCAGTAGCCGCCGCACCAGCGGACGCCCGAGTATCCCGGTCGCCCCGATCACCATCACGCGCATGTTCGCTCCTCGTGTCCCGCCTTCACGAACCGGACGAGACAGGCGAGCGGAACGTGACGGCTCAGCCCGCCGGGATCTCGCCGATCTCCTCCGGCGGGGGCGCCTGGATGTCGGCCTGCGTGCCCCACTCGCTGTAGCGCGTGACGATCCTGGCGGTCGCGCTGTCCGGGGCGCCCGAAGCGGCGAGGACGGGGGCGAGGTCGAGCACGATCTGAAGCGGCAGGCGCGCGTCGTCGAGCCAGACCTCCATGGGGAGCTTCCCGATCTTCCCCCGCAGTTCGGCGACGGCCTCGGGCGACAAACCGGCGGGCAGGTCGCCGCCCAGCGCGGCCAGGTCGACGTCCAGCCGGTAATGCTCGGCGGACACCCCGTCGAGTTCGGCGTGCCCGGATCCGGTGAGCGTGCCCGCCTTCCGCACCTGGTCGAGCGCGCGGCCGGGGTCGTTCTGCTTCGCCAGCTGGTCGATGCTGCCCCCGGCGACCTGCGAGAACGGGTCGGCGCCGTCGGGGGAGACCTTGACCCAGGGCTTCCCGCCGGGGACGTCTTCACGGGCGGTCTCGGGGACCTTGGCGAAGACGGTCTTGCCGACCAGCCGGAGTTCGATCGGCTCGCCGAGGAAGTCCGTGGTCATGGCCAGCGCGGTCCCGGCCCCCGCGACCTTGGCCTGCCCCTGGCTCTTCGACCGCATCGTGCCCGCGGTGACGTCGGTGGTGAACTTCGCGGCCTTGCCGTCCATGGCGGACGTGGCCCCGTCGGCGAGCGTGCGGGCGTCGGCGAACGAGACGGCGTCGCCGTCACAGGCGCCGAGCAGCGCACCGAGTACGAGCACGACGGCGGACAGGGCCGTTCTCCGCATGAGGACCTGCTTTCGATCGCGGGCACCCAAGCGAAACACAGCCGAGGGCCGCACCCCGATCGGGGGAACGGGCTCAGCGGCTGTCGCCGACCGCCTCGGGCGGCGGCGCGATGATCACCACGTCCGACGCCCAGCTGTCGTATTTGACCGTCGCCTTGCCGATGCTGACCTGCACCGGGCGCTGCTCGGCGTCCAGCCACAACTCGGCGGGCGCGCCGGCGAGATCGAGGACGTACCGCGTGGCGGCCGTGCCGTTCACCTCCGCCTGTTCGGATTTGGTGACCTTGCCCGACTTCGAGATCCGCTCGATCGTGCGAGTCGGATCCATCGTCTCGACGACGTTCGTCATCAGCGCCCCGTTGGCGGCGGAGAGCGAGTCCTTGCCGCCGGCGGTGATCTTGACCCATTCCTTGCCGGTCTTGAGTTCCCGCACCTGGGTGTCCGACAGGTGGTAGTAGAGGACGCCGTCGGCGTAGATCAGGTCCCGTTTCTCGCCCGCGACCTCGGCGACCATGGAGAACTTGCTGTTCGGGCCCTCATAGAGCCCGGAACTGGTGACCACGACCTTGCGGCCGTCGTCCGCGGTGGTCTCGAGCGCGATCTTGGACGAACGGGCCTTCTGCGTGCCCGCGGCGGCGACCGAGGCCAGCTGCGCCGCGTCGTTCACCGGCTGGGCCGCCGGTTTCTCTTCCCCCGAACAGCCGCCCAGGAGCAGGAGAGCGGTACAGACGACGGCGAATCCGGTGGCACGCATGGGACTCCCTCGGGTGAATGGTCTGTACCACCACCGTAGTGCCTGCCGCGTGAATTTCCACCGTCCGAATGTCGGGGTACGCGTGAAGGCCCCCTTTCCGCGGCTGAGCCGAGGGAAGGGGGCCTTCACGCACGAGCAGGGTCAGTTGCCCGCCTGCTGCATCATTTCGGCGTAGTCGCCCACCTCGGCGGCGGGCGGCGCGGTGACGTCCACCGGCGTACCCCAGTCGCTGTAGGTGTAGGTCGACTTCGCCTCGCCGGTCTGCGAGCCTCCCGCCGACTTCATGAACGAGGTCATGTCCATGGTCATCTTCAGCGGCAGCTGTTCGGCGTTGAGCCAGAGCTCGGCGGGGATCCGCAGATCCTTGCCCGCGAACCGCTTCTCGACCTCCGCCCGCTGATCGGCGGGGAGGTCTTCGCCGAGGAACAAGTCGATCTGCTTCTTGGCGTCGAATTCGACGAAGTAGTGGTTCACCGGGACGCCGTCCAGCTGGGTCTGTTCCGACTTGACGACGCGACCGGTCTTTTCGACCAGCTCCAGCTGTTTCGCCGGGTCGCTCATCTCGAAGGACCTCAGCATGGCCTTCCCCACGGCCTTCGCCTGGGGATCCTCGCTGTTCAGCGGGATCTTCCCCCAGACCTTGTCCGTCTTGAGCCGGGCCTTCTCCTCCGCGGGCAGCTTGACGAACACGGTCTGGTCGACCAGGCGCATCCCGACCGTTTCACCGTCGACGGTCATGTTCGCCTCGAGCCTCGAAGCGGGACCGTCGTAGAACGCCTTCACTGTCCCAGTGACCGGTTTGGACCCGAGCATGCTGTCGACGATCGTCGTGGAGGATTTCGCCTTCCGAGTTCCCTGCTTCGCGGCCTCGACAAGGCCGAACGCGTCGGTGAACGGGTTGGCCAGCGCGAGCTCGCCGCCGCCCGTGTTCTCGGCGGTCGTGCTCGGACGGGTGCCGCAGCCCGTGACCACGAGGGTCAGGGCCGCGGCCACCGCGGCGAACTTGAGAGTGGCACGCATCTACCGGCCGCCGGCCTTCTTCATGATCTCCGCCAGGTCGCCGACCTGGTCGGCGGGCGGGGCGGTGACCTCCACCGGGCTGCCCCAGTCGGTGTACTTGACCGTGCTCTTGGCGACACCGTCACCGGGAACGCCCATGGCCTTCATGAACGCGGTCTGGTCCGAGACGACCTGCACCGGCAGCTGGTCGGCGTTGAGCCACAGCTCGGTGGGGATGGTGACGTTCTTGCCCTTCAGCTTCGCGTCGAGCTGCTTCTGGACCTCCGGCGGCAACGGGATGCCCACCTCACCCGCGATGAGGGCGATGGCCTTTTCGACCTCGATCTCGACGACGTAGTGGTTGGTGAGCTCACCGTTCAGCTCGACCTGGTCCGACTTCGTGATCTTGCCCGCCTTCGAGACCTGCTCGAGGGTGCGCGACGGGTCGCTGTCCTTGATGGCCTTCGACATGATCTTGCCGAGCATCTGCGAGAGGGGGTCCTGGCCGTCGGCGGAGATCTTCACGTACGACTTGTCGGTCTTCATCTCGGCCTGGTCGGACGCGTCGAGCTTGAAGTACAGCGCGTTGTCGACGAAGACCGCTTCCAGCTTCTTGCCGTCGCTGTCCATGGTCATCGAGAACTTGGTGTTCTCGCCGTCGTACAGGCCCTGCCCGGTCATCGATTGCTTCTCGGTGCCGGCGACGGACTCCATCGTCACCTTGGACGACTTGGCCTTCTTGGTGCTCTCGCGGGTCAGCGCCGCGAGCTGGATCGGGTCGCCGAGCGGCGACGAAAGCAGGCTCTTCCCCTCGGAAGGAGCAGGAGCGGGAGCGGCCGCGGTGGGCTGCTTTTCGCCGCCGCAGGCGGACAGCGCCAGGACGGCGGCCGTGGTGATGGCGGCGAGCGTGGTTACGCGCTTCAAGAGGACCCCTCAGAAAAGTTGATCTAATCCGAACGGGTTATCGCGCGAGGGCGGATTTAGTTACCGGTCGTCGTCATGGCCGGCTCGGGAGCCCAAAAGACGACGTAATGAGTCCAGTCGCTCGTGACTGGCGTCACCATCGGTGACCACGTCGTCGAGCGCGCAGTCCGGATCCGAAGGCGGCCCGAGGTGGCCGCAGCCCGAAGGGCACTCTTCGGCGGCCGCGGCGAATTCCTCGAACGCGAGCACGATGTCGTCGGCGGTCACGTGCGCCAGCCCGAACGAGCGGACGCCGGGGGTGTCGACCACCCAGCCACCGCCGGGAAGAGGGAGCGCGACCGCCGCGACGGACGTGTGCCTGCCCTTGCCGACCGCGCTGACCACACCGGTCGCCAGTCCGGCGTCGGGCACCAGCCGGTTGACCAATGTGGACTTGCCGACCCCGGAATGCCCGACCAGCGCGGTGACCCGGCCCTTGAGCCGCCCGGTCAGTTCCTCCGGATGCTCGTCGTGCCGGGTGACCACGGCCGGGATGTCGAGGCCCGCGTAACCGGCGAGGAGTTCGTCCGGGCTGGCGAGGTCGGCCTTCGTCAGGCAGAGCACCGGTTCGAGGCCGCCCGCGTAGCAGGCGACGAGACACCGGTCGATGAACCCGGTGCGCGGCGGGGGATCGGCCAGCGCGGTCACGATCAGCAGCTGTTCGGCGTTGGCGACCACCACTCGTTCGAAGGGGTCGGTGTCGTCCGCCGTCCGGCGCAGCACACTGGAGCGTTCGTCCACCCGGATGATGCGGGCGAGGGTGTCCGGTTTCCCGCTGACGTCGCCGACGATGCCGACGGTGTCGCCGACGACGACCGGGACCCGGCCCAGCTCGCGGGCCCGCATCGCGGTGACGACGCGATCCGGATCCGAGTCGATCGCGCAGGTCCAGCGGCCGCGATCCTTGCCGATGACCATCGCCGTGGAGGCGTCCGCGTGCTCGGGGCGGCGTTTGCTGCGCGGCCTGGTGCCCTTGCCGGGACGGATCCGCACGTCGGATTCGTCCAGCCTGCGCCAGTCCTTGCCCGCCAAACCGCCTCCTGCTCTTCGAACACCGCAGAAGAATGATCCCATGCCGCTCGCCAACGCATCGGTAGCGTGTAACGATGACTGTCGATTAGGGAGGTTTCCCCATGTGCGGGCGTTATGCCGCCACCAAGGACCCGGCGGCGCTGATCGACGAATTCGCCGCGGTGGACCTGACCGAAGGCCGGATCCGGACCGATCACAACGTGGCGCCGACCAAGGACGTGCCCACCGTCGTGCAGCGGCATCCGCGTGACGCCGACGGCGCGGTGCTCGAAGACGAGCCAGCCGTCCGGTCGCTGCGCATGATGCGCTGGGGCCTGGTCCCGTTCTGGGCGAAGGACCCCGGCGTCGGCTCGAAGATGATCAACACGCGCGCCGAGACGGCCAAGGAGAAGCCGTCCTTCAAGAAGGCGGTCTCGGCGAGGCGCTGCCTGGTCCCCGCCGACGGCTGGTACGAGTGGCGGCGTGACGGCAAGGAGAAGCAGCCCTTCTTCATGACCGGGCCGGGTGACGGGTCGCTCGCGTTCGCCGGGATCTGGGAGACCTGGCGGCCGAAGGACGACAAGGACGCCGATCCGCTGATCACCTTCTCGGTGATCACCACGGATTCGGTCGGCAGGCTCACCGACATCCACCACCGCATGCCGCTGCTGATGCCGCGCGAGAAATGGGACACCTGGCTCGACCCCGACCGGCCCGACGTCACCGAACTGCTCGTCCCGCCGCCGGTGGACCTGGTCGACACGATCGAGCTGCGGCCGGTGTCCAGCCTGGTCAACAACGTCCGCAACAACGGCCCGCAGTTGCTTGACCGCGTCGAACCCGCCGCCGACAGCGCGCTCTTTGAACTGCCGAACTCATGACGAAGCTGGAGATCGACACCGCCTATGGTCCCGCGCGGGCCGAGCTGCACTGTGCCGAGGAAGGCATCGCGGTCCTGATGCTCGGCCACGGCGCGGGCGGCGGGATCGGCGCGAAGGACCTGGTCGCCGTCACCCGCGCGGCGCAGGCGGCCGGTGTCCACGTCGCGCTCGTCGAGCAGCCGTACCGGGTGGCCGGCCGCCGGGCGCCCGCCCCCGCCACCCAGCTCGACACCGCCTGGCTCACCGTGGCCGACGAGATCTCCGAACGCTTCGACGACCTCCCGATCGTGTTCGGGGGCCGGTCGTCCGGGGCCCGCGTCGCCTGCCGGACCGCCGCGGCGGGCCAGGCGGTGGCGGTGCTCTGCCTGGCCTTCCCCGAGCATCCGCCGGGAAAGCCGGAGAAGTCCCGGCAGGCCGAATTGGACGCCGTCGAGGTCCCGACCCTGGTGGTGCAGGGCGAACGTGACCCGTTCGGCCTGCCCAAGGCGGGGCCGCATCACGAGATCGTGGTGCTCCAGGGCGATCACAACCTCAGCGCCGATCTCGACGGCGTGTCACGCGCGGCCGCCGAGTGGCTGGAGCGTGTGCTGCGGCCGCTGACCTGAGAACCGCCGCCGGGCGTAGTGCACGGTGACCACGGCCAGCAGCGGGCCCCAGAGCAGGAGCGGCGCGTAACAGGCCGCCATGACGATGTCGTAGACCGGCGAGTCCTCTCTGGTCCCCGGAGGCACCGAAGACCCGGCCCGCGCCCAGCGGAACAGCCACTGGGCGCTGAGCGCGATCAGGGCGATGGCCCCCGCGGCGGCGGGGAGGATCGCCGCGAGCGGCGGGATCCGGCGGCCACGCAGGCCCGGGATCCAGCGCGGCCACACTTCGCCCCACGGCCGGACCAGCCCGAGGGTGAGGAACGCGAGCGCTTCGGAGAGCAGGCTCAGGCCGAAGACGTAGACCGTGCCCCAGCCGGGGATCCCGAACTCGGCCAGGCCCCGCGCGGTGAACCCGACCGGGAGGCCGAGGCCCATCGCGATCCGCCACAGCCCGGACGGCACCGCCACCAGGGCCGCCGCGTGGGCGGCGAGGTTCGCCCATCTCGGTACGCCGGGCAAGGTCTCGGTCATTTCGTCGCTCCCGGGAGTCGTCTTTCGCTTGCCGATGACGATTCCCGGGCGCGGCCAAGTGCTCTTCCCGCTGCGGACCGACCGCCCTCCCTCTCGCGGGTGAGTCTCTTCTCCCGCGTTTCGTCCTCTGAATGCGGTCCTTGCGCGTGCAACTACCGCATTCAGAGGACGAAATGCGG
>NZ_JBHXIB010000046.1:0-58210 GCF_042723975.1 Amycolatopsis sp. NPDC058340
TTTCGGGACATCAGACGTCGCGAAAGTGGCTTTCGCGACATGCCCTCGGCGACGGCCCCTGCCGACGTTGCGAAAGCCACTTTCGCAACCTTCAACGTTGCGAACGTGGCTTTCGCAACACGAAAGCCAGCACCCGACCCGCCGCATTCAGAGGACTGAATACGAGCGATCAGGGCTCGAAGGCGTTCCCGGTCGCGATCTTCGGCCGCCCCAGTTCCACCGGTTCCCCGACGCGAGCCCGCCGGTAGACCGCGACGGTCGCTTCGGCGATCCGCCCCCAGTCGAAATCCGCGGCCAGCCGCGATTGCGCGGTCAGCGCCCGCCGGGCGGCGGCGACCTCGTCGTCCAGCACCGCCTCGACGGCGTCCCCGAGCGCCTCGACGTCGCCGGGGCTGAACGCCAGGCCGGTCTCTCCGTCGACGACGACCTCGCCGAGCCCGCCCGCGGTCGAAGCCACCAGCGGCGCCTTCGCGGCGGCGGCCTCCAGCGCGACGATCCCGAACGGTTCGTACCGGCTGGGCAGCACGACGGCGTCGGCCGCGGCCAGCACGGCGCGCAGTTCGCGGTCGGACAGATGCCCGACGAAGTCCACCGCGCGCCGGACCCGCAGCTTGCGGGCCTGGTCGACCAGTTCCTCCAGATGCCTGCCCTTGCCGGCGACGACCAGCCGCGTCCCCGGTTTGGCGCGCCGGATCCGGGGGAGCGCGGCGAGCAGGTCCTGCACGCCCTTCTCCCATTCCAGCCGTCCGAAGTAGAGCAGCAGCGGCGCGCCGGAGGGGCTGTAGACCTCGCGCGCGTGCGCCACCTCCTCCTCGGGCACCTGCCAGGTGCGTTCCTCGATGCCGTTGTGGATCACGGTGACGGCGTCGCCGTCGACCTCGAACAGATGCGCCACCTCGCGGCGCATGGCCTGCGAACAGGTGATCAGCGCGTCCGAGCGGTTCGCGAGCCACCACTCGACCGAGTGCACCTGCTGGTTCAGCGGATGCGAGAGCCAGCCGGAGTGCCGTCCGGCCTCGGTGGCGTGGATCGTGCCGACCAGCGGCACCCGCGCGGCCTCCGCGATCGCGATCGCGGGGTGGGTGACCAACCAGTCGTGCGCGTGGACCACGTCCGGCTGCCAGGTGCGCAGCAGGTCGGTGGCCGCGCGGACCATCGCGTGCCCCATGGCCAGCGTCCACGCGACGAGGTCCCGTTCGAAGGTCACGTGCATCGGGTCTTCGGCGACCCGGATGATCCGGACGCCTTCGACCACTCGATCGGTCCTCGGATGGGTCTCGGCGTCGGTGCCCGCCGTGTGACGGCACAGGACGACCACGTCGTGCCCCTGCCGGGCGAGATGCCGGGCGAGGGCATGGACGTGCCGTGCGAGTCCGCCGACGACCACGGGTGGGTACTCCCACGACAACATCAGCACGCGCATGGGTGGAGGTTACTCGTGAGTCGGTCGGCACCGGGACGGGGCGATCACCCCCGCAGGTGAAGCCGATCGAGGGCGACAGGGGCGGCGATCTTTGCCACCATCGGGTCGATGACCTCCTCGGTGAACGTGGCCGGACCGGCCCTCAAGACCGTCGAACCGGTGCTCTCGACGCCGTGGTCCGCGCAGGTCGGACCGGGCAACGCGCTGCCGGAGTACCCACGTCCCCGGCTGGTCCGCGAGCGCTGGCTGAACCTCAACGGTGTCTGGGAGTACGCGGGCAGCGGCGCGCCACGCCGCGACGGGTACGGCGAGCGGATCCTGGTGCCGTTCCCGCCGGAGTCGGCGCTCTCCGGTATCGGACGGCGGGACGAAACGCTCTGGTACCGCAAGGTTTTCCACGTCCCGTCCGAATGGGACGGTCAGCGGGTGCTGCTCCATTTCGGCGCCGTCGACCAGTCCGCCGAGGTCTGGGTGAACAACCAGAAGGTCGTCGTCCACGAAGGCGGATACACGGCCTTCAGCGCCGACATCACCGACGTCCTGCGCCCGTCGGGCTCGCAGGAACTCACCGTCCGCGCGACGGACCGGACCGACGCCGCGACGCATCCCGTCGGCAAGCAGCGGAACGACCCGGAAGGGATCTTCTACACCGCCGCGTCGGGTATCTGGCAGACCGTCTGGCTGGAGCCGGTGCCGTCCGCGTACATCCGGGAGCTGCCGCTGACCCCGGATCTCGAAGGGGTGACGGTTGTGCCCAAGGTCACAGGCGGAGCCCGGGTGGAGGTGATCGTCAGCGAACCCGATGGCCAGGAAGTGGCACGCGTCTCCGGAGACATCGGACAGCGTTTACGCGCGGAGGTGCCTTCGCCGCGCCTGTGGACGCCGCACGATCCGCATCTCTACGACCTCCAGGTCCGCCTGCTCGACGAGAGCGGCAACGTGCTCGACGTCGTCGAGTCCTACACCGGGCTCCGCACGATCGGGACGGTGGCCGACGCCGAGGGCAGGCCCCGGATCGCGCTCAACGGCCGGATCACCTTCCTCCACGGCCCGCTCGACCAGGGTTACTGGCCGGACGGGATCCACACCGCCCCCACCGACGAAGCGCTGCGGTTCGATCTGGAGAAGACCAAGGAACTCGGCTTCAACTTCGTCCGCAAACACGTCAAGGTCGAGCCGGAACGCTGGTATCACTGGGCGGACCGGCTTGGCCTGCTCGTCTGGCAGGACATGCCGTCGCTCACCGTCTCCTTCGACGGCCCGCCCGGGACCGCGCCCGACCCGGTTCCCGAGGCGCAGGAGCGGTTCGAAGCCGAGCTGACCGAGATGATCGAGCAGCTGCGCGGGGTGACCTCGATCGTCGGCTGGGTGCCGTTCAACGAGGGCTGGGGAGAATTCGACACCGCGCGGATCGCGAAGCTGGTGAAGGACCTCGACCCGACCAGGCTCGTCGTCGCGAACAGCGGGGTGAACTGCTGCTTCTCGCGGCCGGACGAGGGCGCGGGCGACGTCTACGACGACCACACCTACGTCGGGCCGGGGAAACCCGCGGTGAAGGACGGCAGGGTGATCGTCGACGGTGAGTACGGCGGTCTCGGCCTGGTCGTCGACGAGCACCGCTGGCCCGGGGAACCGCAGGCCTATGAGATGACGCTGACCTCGGCAGAGCTGACGAAACGCTATGCCGAGGTCAGCGAGAACCTCGAACGGATCGTCGCCGGAACCGGCCTTTCCAGCGCGATCTACACCCAGACCACCGACGTCGAGAACGAGGTCAACGGCCTGCTCACCTACGACCGGCGGGTGATGAAGGCGGACCCGGCGACCGTCGCCGCCCGCAATCGCGCGGTCATCGAGGCGGGTCAGTCCGGCCGAGCCTCCACCGGACCGCCGGAATCACGGATCCGGACGGGCACTCCGAGCAGCTGAGAAGGCAGCCGCCCGGAGTCGTGACCGGGGGTCATCCACACGTCGATCGTGGGTGCCCCCTCGGCCTCGCCCTGTCCGACCCCGACCACTCCGGGGACGTCGTCGAGCCACCGGGACGCCGCCACGAGGGCGGCGTCGACATCCGGCACGTCTTCGGCCACTACGGGTGCACCTTGATCCCGAGCGCGGCCTCGACCAGCGTGATCCGGTTGATCACGGTGACCACCGGCGAACCGGCGAACAGCAGGCCGACGGCGTTCTCGCTCAGATCCGCCACGATGCTGCCCGAGTCGCCGCCCGCCGACATGTCGGTGGTGAGCAGCTGCTGCGCGAACCGGGCCACCCGGCCGCCGCCGTAGTTCACGTCGACGGTGGCGTTGATGTTCGTGATCCGCCCCGTGGTCCAGTTCGTGGTCCGGCCGGTCTTCTGCACCACCGTGCCGACCGCGGGGGCCACGTTGGTGCCCTTGAGGTCGCCGACCCAGAAGATCCGCCGGTCGAGGTCGTGGAACTGGCCCTCGGCGATGGCGGCGTCGACGAAGTTCAGCGGCACCGGCTGGCCCGCGGCGATGAACTTGATCGGCACGAACCGGCTCAGCCTGGCGATGACGTCGGTGGGGACGACACCGCCGTCGAACGGGCCGGGCTGCAGGATGGGATCGCCGATGGCGGCGGCGTTGGAGTTCGCCAGCACGTGGTTGTTGCTCAGGATGTAATACCTCGGCGGTTTGCCGGGCAGCGCCGTCGCGTCGTAGACGGCGGTGCCGTAGGTGCCGGCGGTGATCTTGAAGTGGCCGACGCTCAGGCCGCCGAACGCCGGGCGGAACCGCTTGGCGAGGGTGAACGGGCCGACCTGCTCACGGGCGAGTTCGTCGGGCCGGGCGAGTGTCGGAGCCTGGGGCTCGTCGAGCATCGTGGCGGCGCCGTTCACCTTCGGCGCGGCGATGCTGCGACCGGCCTGGAGCACGCCGACCTCTTGGACGTCGGTGGGCACCCCGGACAGTGCCGCCGGGACGAGGTCGTCCTCACGCAGCATCTCGTGCGGCATCTTCGTGTCGACGAGGACGGTGATCGCCTTCTCGCCGGTGTCCTGGCCCCCGGACCATTTGGTGCCGAGCGCGACACCCACCACGTTCTGCCGGTTCAGCAACGACTCCTCTTCGGCCGCCTGCACGCTCGCGAGGGAGAGGAAATCGTCCGGGATCATATTGTTCTCGATCATGTCGGCCACACTTTTCCTGTTGTCGGCGTTGACGAAGTGCGGGACTCCCGACGAAAGAGTGTTCCCCTGTCCGCGGGGTGGCGCCATAGTGCAATCGGGTACGGCGCTTCACCCGCGAATGTCAGTATTTTCCTTGTGTGGCAAGGGTTTGTGATCGAGCAACCGGACATCGCGCGAGCTGCCGGGATATTCGGGGACTTTGGTCCCCGAATACCCGGAAAAAGGTGTCAGCCGATCGTGGCGTCGATCGCCTTGGTGATCGCTTCGTCCTCGGGTTCGGTGCGCGGGCGGAACCGTCCCACCACTTCACCGGACGGGGCGACGAGGAACTTCTCGAAATTCCACTGGACGTCGCCGGCGGCGCCCTCCGCGTCGGCCGCCTTGGTCAGTTCGGTGTAGAGCGGGTGACGGCTTTCCCCGTTCACGTCCAGCTTTTCGAACAGCGGGAACGAAACGCCGTACGTCGTCGAGCAGAAGGTCTGGATCTCCTCCGCGGTGCCCGGCTCCTGGCCCGCGAACTGGTTGCACGGGAACCCGACGACGGAGAAACCCTTGTCCGCGTAGCGTTCCTGCAGCTTCTCCAGCCCGGTGTACTGCGGCGTCAGGCCGCATTTCGACGCCACGTTCACCACCAGCAGCGTCTTGCCTTCGAGCGCGCCGAGCGTCGTGTCCTCGCCGGCGAGCGTCTTCAGCGGAATGTCGTGGATCCCCATGGTGGTGCCCCTTTCGTCATTTCCTCAGCAGATCACGCGCGTCGACATGGCCGAACGGCCCGTCGTCGCGCCGGAACGCGGCCGCGGTCTCCCGCGCGCGGTCGAGCGCACCGTTGCGGAGCAGCCCCGCGAGGGTGTCGAACCGTTCGGTGTGCACTTTCGCCCTCCGCCGCGCGTAGTCGGCGGCGGAATCCTTGGTGACCATGAACGCCCAGTCGCTCGAAAGCGCCAGCATCGCTTCGGCGACGGCCTGGTCGCGGACGGCGTCGCGCGTCGTCGTGTCCATTCCGGCGACGAGGTCGAGCATGCGGTCCTGCAACGCGGTGTTGTCCCGCACCATGTCGGCGACCTGCTCGCCGTCCCAGACCCGCCAGTCCTTGCCCGAACCCCACGACGACGCCGGGAGGTCGACCTTCCCGCCGAGGTGGCCGGCTTCGAGCGCGCCCTTGAGCGTCGTCACGCGGACGCCTGCTTCGGGCAGCGCCCGCAGGACGCCTTCGAGCCAGGCCGGGCCCTCGTGCCACCAGTGTCCGAAGAGTTCCGTGTCGTACGCGGCGACGACGAGCGATTCGCGGCCGTGCTCGGCCTTGAGCGAACGCAGCCGGGCGACGACGGTGTCGACGAAGTCCTGGACGTGACCGCCGAGGGTGGCCGTCGCCATCGCCGGGTCGTACGGCGCCTTGTCCGGCGGCTCGACGGTCTTGCCGGTCACCCGCGACGGTTTGAGGCCGACCTCGTGCGCCCAGGTGTGGAAGTCGCGATAGGCGGCATGGCCGGGATATCCGGCCTTCGGCGACCAGACTCGGTACGTGACTTCGAGGTCGCGGCCGAAGCAGACGACGTCGGAGTCGCCGACGGTCCGCGCCGCCGAAGTGTCGCCGTGCAGGGAGGGGCCGTCGACCATGAACCGCTGGACACCCGCGGCGGCGTACCCGGCCTCCATACCGGGCGCGTAACCGCACTCAGGCGCCCAAATGCCTTCGGGACGCCGCCCGATCCGCAGCGCGGTGTCGGCCAGGCCTCCCCGCAGCATGAAGTCGCGGACCGCCGGGTCGAGCAACGGCTGGAACGGATGGGCCAGCGGACCGCCGAGCAGTTCGATCGTCCCGCTGTCCACAAAGGACCGGAGGATCGGCGAGAAGCCGTGGCGCCAGCTGGTTTCGAGCTCTTCCGAGGCCTTGAGCGCCGTCCGGTACTCGCTCGCCGCGAGGTCGCGCAGCAGCGGGTCGCCGCGCCACAGCGTGGAGGCGTGCCAGGAGCGCAGCTGCCAGTGGCCGAGCCAGTCGTGGAAGGCGTCGATGCAGTACGGGTCGTCGAGCTGGGCGGCGAGGATCGGCGTCATCCCGAGGGTGAGGACGTCTTCGCGGCCCTCGTCGGCGAAGCGGCGCAGGAGATCGACCATCGGCAGATAGGAGTGCGCCCACGCCTGGTAGAGCCATTCCTCGCCGACCGGCCAGGATCCGTGATGCGGCAGCCACGGCAGGTGGCTGTGCACGACGAGGCAGAACGTGCCCTCGTACTCACTCATCGGCGCACCGCCACGGCGACCAGGTCGAGGCTGGCGTCGAGGTCTTCACCGTGGATCGCGAAGTCCGCGGCCTGGATGCCTTCGACGTCGGCGAGCAGTTCCGGCGGCCAGGTCGCCTGCCCGGGCAGCTGCCCCATGACGACGTCGAGCTGGGCGTCGATGATCGAACCGCCGTACTTGGCGTCGAGTTTCGCGACGCCCTCGCCGTGGTGGAGGCCGTGCAGGGTCTCGACCTCGAAACCGGCCTCACGCAGCAGACCGTCCAATTCGGACGGTGCGAGCTCCCTGGTGTGGAACGGGTTGAGCGGGGTGTCGCTGTCCGGCGTGAAGGTCAGCCGGTTGGGCGTGGTGACGATCAGCCGTCCGCCGGGGGAGAGCACGCGGCGGCATTCGGCGAGGAAGGCACCCTGGTCCCAAAGGTGCTCGATCACCTGGAAGTTGGCGACGACGTCGACCGAGGCGTCCCGCAGCGGCAGGAACACCAGGTTCGCCCTGGTCACGCCGATGCCGGGGTAGCGGCGGGCGACGTGTTCGGTGGTGGGGACGTCGTAGTCGAGGGCGAGCACCCGCTCGGCGACCGTGGCGATGAGCCCGGCGCCGTAGCCCTCACCACAGCCGGCCTCCAGGACGGTCTTGCCTTCGCACAGCGGCAGGAGCTTTTGATACGCGGCCTCGTGGCGCCGGAACCAGTAGTTCTCCTCGGCGATGCCCGGCACGGTGCGTTCACCGGTGAGGTGCAGCGCTTCGGCCCTGGTGGCTGGGGTGGTCACGCCGCGACCCTACCGGCCGGTCACTTCGACCCGTGTGTCACGTTTCGCGGCGCTGTCCAGTCCAGGAGGTATGCAACGGACATTCACCCGCGTACTGCTCGTCGTCTTCGGCCTCGTCGAACTGCCCGTCGGGCTGTGGCCGCTGGTCAGCCCGGACGGCTTCTACCGGGACTTCCCGGGCTTCCGCACCGGCTGGGTGGCGATGGACGGCCCCTTCAACGAACACCTGATCCGCGACTTCGGCGGCCTCAACCTCGCGCTCGCGGCCATCCTGATCGGCGCCGCCGTGATCGGGACGACCGCCGTGGCCAGGCTCGCCGCGCTCGCGACCTTCCTGTTCGGACTGCCGCATTTCCTTTACCACCTCGGTCACGTCTCGCATTTCGAGCCGGTGGACCAGGTGCTGATCGTCGCGACGACGGCGCTGGGCGCGGTGCTCCCGATCGTGGTGGCGCTGATCCCGTCGCGGGTGTCGATTCCAAAAGAAGGGGCTACACCGGCGACACCGTGATGCCGATGGCGCCGGGCCCGAGGTGGGCGCCGAGGATCATGCTGGCGTCCACCAGGGTGCTGTCGACCATATGCGGCAGCCGCGCCCGCAGCCGCCCGCCGATCTCGAGGTCGCGTTCGTCCGGGCCGAACCGGGTGATGGCGACCTCGACCTCCCGGTCGCCCGCGCATTCCACCGCGAGGTCGACGAGTTTGTTGAGCGCCCGCCGCTGCCCCGGCACCCGGGTCAGCGGGGCGACCTCGCCGTTCTTCAGCGTCAGCAGCGGTTTGATCGAGAACGCCGAGCCGAGGAACGCCTGCGCCGCCCCGATCCGGCCGCCGCGGCGCAGGAACTCCAGCGTGTCGACGTAGAGGATCTCCCGGCTGCCGCGGAACCGGCGTTCGGCCGCGTCGATGACGCGGGTGGCCTGCCCGCCGGCGGCGGCGACCTTGGCCGCCGAGGTCGCCGCGAAACCGAGGCTCATCCCGGTGGTCCCGCTGTCGAGGACGTGCACCGGGACGTTCACCTGCTGGGCGGCCTCGCGGGCGGCGTTCACCGTCTCGGACATCCGTCCCGAGATGTGGACGCTGACGATCGCGGACGCGCCCTTGCTCGCGGCGTCCTGGAACGCCCAGAAGAACGCGGCGACCTCGGGCGGCGCCGTCTTCACCGGTGTCCCGGCCCGCAGATGGCCGATGATTTCCTCGCGGTCGTAGCGGTTCTCCTCGTCGAACTGCTCTCCGACCTGCAGTTGGACCTGAACGACGCCGATTCCCCAGCGTTCGGTGACGGAGGCGGGAAGGCAGGCGGTCGAGTCCGTGATCACGGCGACGGGGCCGGGCATGGAACGCATGGTGGGGCAGGTTATCCCTTCACCACTTCCACCAGTACCCCGGAATACGGCCGTTCGGGTTAGTCGGCCGGTTACACTCACTTCCGGGTGAATTACCTGGACGATGGTCCCACTAAAACGTGCATCCAGGTGAATGAGGTCACCTCGGCGGGCCGCGGCGCTGAAATGGCCCTAATCTACCGGCCAGTAGAGCTGTTGCCCCGTGGCCGACGCCGGCCACTAACGGGAGGTCGAAGTAGACCCATGACGAACATCGTTGTCCTGGTCAAGCAGGTACCGGACACCTACTCGGAGCGGAAGCTCTCCGGTGCCGACAACACTCTTGACCGCGAATCCGCCGACGCCGTGCTCGACGAGATCAACGAGAAGGCCGTCGAAGAAGCCCTGAAGATCAAGGAAGCCGGCGAGGGCGAGGTCACCGTCGTCTCGGTGGGTCCCGACCGCGCGACCGACGCGATCCGCAAGGCGCTGTCCATGGGTGCCGACAAGGCCATCCACGTCTCCGACGAGGCCCTGCACGGCTCCGACGCGATCGCCACCGCCAAGGTGCTGGCCGCCGCGATCTCCAAGGTCGAAGGCTTCGACCTGGTCATCACCGGTAACGAGGCCTCCGACGGCCGCGGTGGCGCCGTGCCTGCGATCATCGCCGAGCTGCTCGGCCTGCCGCAGCTGACCCACGTGAACGAGCTGACCGTCGACGGCACCTCGATCAAGGCCGACCGCTACACCGAGGACGGCGTCACGCACCTCGAGGCGAACCTGCCCGCGGTAGTGAGCGTCGGCGAGAAGATCAACGAGCCGCGCTACCCCTCCTTCAAGGGCATCATGGCCGCCAAGAAGAAGCCGGTCGAGACGCTGACCGTCGCGGACCTGGGTGTCGACGCGAGCGAGGTCGGCCTCGGCAACGCGTGGTCGTCCGTGCTCGAAGCCTCCCCGAAGCCGCCGCGCACCGCCGGTGAGCGCGTCGAGGACGAGGGCGACGGCGGCAGCAAGGTGGCCGCCTACCTGGTCGCGCAGAAGCTCATCTGAGACAGGTTTCGAGGAGGAATAGGGAAATGGCTGAAGTACTCGTCCTCGTCGACCACGTCGACGGTGAAGTCAAGAAGGTCACGCTCGAGCTGCTGACCGCCGCTCGTGAACTGGGTGAGCCGTCCGCGGTCGTCGTCGGCCCGACCGGCACCGCCGCCAAGGCGAAGGAAGCCCTCGCCGCGCACGGCGCCGCCAAGGTGTACGTCGCCGAGGGCGACAACGCCACCGGCTTCTTGGTCACCCCGAAGGTGGACGTCCTCGCCGCGCTGGCGGAGCGGACCTCCCCGGCCGCCGTGCTCGTCGCCGCCAGCGCCGAGGGCAAGGAGGTGGCCGCCCGGGTCGCGGTCCGCCTCGGCTCCGGTCTGCTGTACGACGCCGTCGGCGTGAACAGTGACGGCAGCGTCGACCAGTCCATCTTCGGTGGCGCGTTCTCCGTGAAGTCCAAGTCCACCAAGGGTGCCCCGGTCATCTCGGTCCGCCCGGGCGCGGTCGAGGCCGCCCCGGCCGAGGGTGCGGCCGCCGAGGAGACCGTCGAGGTCCCCGCGGGTGACCCGGCGAAGTCCGCCAGGATCACCGGCGTCGAGCCGATCGTCGGTGGCGACCGGCCGGAGCTGACCGAGGCCTCGGTCGTCGTCTCCGGTGGCCGCGGTGTCGGCTCGGCCGACAAGTTCGACGTCGTCGAGGCGCTCGCCGACTCGCTCGGTGCCGCCGTCGGTGCTTCCCGCGCCGCCGTCGACTCGGGCTACTACCCGGCGCAGTTCCAGGTCGGCCAGACCGGTAAGACGGTCTCGCCGCAGCTGTACATCGCGCTGGGCATCTCCGGTGCGATCCAGCACCGCGCCGGTATGCAGACCTCGAAGACCATCATCGCGGTCAACAAGGACGCCGAGGCGCCGATCTTCGAGATCGCCGACTTCGGTGTGGTGGGCGACCTGTTCAACGTCGCGCCGCAGCTGACCGAAGAGGTCCAGAAGCGCAAGGGCTGAGTCCTTCGTTCGAAGAGGGGCCGTCCGGGGATTTATTTCCCGGACGGCCCCTTTTCCGTGACCGGGAAGTGACTTCTCATCCTGAGAGAAGCCTGAGAACCCGCAATTAACTGAACGTGCACTAATCGGCCATCGGGCGCATTGTCGTTGGTACCCCTCCAGGGGTAGACCTGGGTCATGACGACGTCACAGCTCCTCGTCAGTACTGACCAGGCAGGTGTCGAACTCCCGGCCGACGCGCCGCGTTACTCCCTTCTGGTGGCGAACGGAAACGAAGAAGTCGTCGCCGCGCAACGCCTCCGCCATCAGGTGTTCGCCGAGGAAATGGGAGCGACGCTCAATTCCCCCGAACCCGGCCTCGACGTCGACTACTTCGACGAGTTCTGCGATCACCTCGTGGTGCGGGACGACAACACCGGCGAGATCGTGGGCACGTACCGGATGTTGCCGCCCGATCGGGCCATGCGGGCGGGAAAGCTGTATTCCGACAGCGAATTCGATCTCACCGCGCTCGATTCGCTGCGTCCTTCGCTGGTCGAGACGGGCCGTTCGTGCGTGCACCCCGACCACCGCAGCGGTGCCGTGGTGAGCCTCGTCTGGGCGGGGATCGGCCGCTACATGCTGCTGGCCGGGCACCGGTATCTCGCGGGCTGCGCGTCCGTGCCGCTGACCGACGGCGGGGTCTACGCGGCGGGTGTCTGGGATGTCCTGCGCGCCAAGCACTACGCGGATGAATCCCTTCGGGTGACGCCACTGAACCCGTGGCCGTCCGAAGGCGTCGAGCGGCCCTCCCGCGCGATCCTCCCGCCGCTCATCAAGGGCTACACGCGCCTCGGCGCGAAGATCTACGGCCCGCCCGCGCTCGACGCGGATTTCGGGGTCGCGGACTTCTTCGTCCTGCTGGATCTGCACAACGTCGACGAGCGGTACCTCAAGTTCTTCCTGGGAGTGCAGGGATGACCCACGCCTGGATGCCGAAATCGCCGTGTGGCGACGGCTGCCTGACCGAAGGGGCGCCGACGGTCGCGTTCGGCCGGCGGGTCCTGCGGTTCACCGCGGCGATCGGCGTCGTCTTCGGTGCCTTCCTGAGCGCGCCGCTGGTGCTCGTGCTCCGCGGCATGCCCCGGGAACGGTTGGTGCGCCTGCTTTTCGCCGGGATCCTTCGGTCGTTCGGGGTGAAGCTGCGTGTGCTCGGCGACCAGCGGTTCCGCGCCGTGCCCGGCCGAGGCGCGCTCGTGGTGAACAACCACATCTCGTGGCTGGACATCATCGCGATCAACGCCGTCCAGCCGATGCGGGCGCTCGCGAAAAAGGAGGTCGGCGCCTGGCCGGTGCTCGGCCTGCTGGTGCGCCGCGGCGGCAGCATCTTCCTCGACCGGGAGAACCTGCGGAGCCTCCCCGCGACGATGGACGAACTCGCCGAGGCCATGCGCGGCGGATCACTCGTCAGCGTGACACCGGAAGGCACCACCTGGTGCGGTCTCGGCTCGGGCCGGTTCCGCCCCGCGACCTTCCAGGCCGCGATCGACGGCGGTGTCCCGGTGCGGCCGCTCGCGCTGCGGTTCCGGCTCGCCGACGGGCGGGAGACGACGCAGCCGGCGTTCATCGGGCCGGAGTCGCTGATCGCCTCGCTGCGGCGGGTCGCGGCTCTGCGCGGTCTGGTGCTGGAGGTGCACGTGTGCCCGGAGATCGCGCCGGGCCGCGCCGCGGACCGGCGGGAACTGGCCGCACTGGCGGAATCCGCGGTGCAGGCGGCGCTCGGCCGGGTGCAGATCCCGGTGCAGCGGCGGCGTCGCGCGGCCGCGGCACCGGCAGCGGTTCCGGCGGCTGTGGAGGTCCCGAAAGTGCCCAGCTCGTGAGTGGTAAGGACGGTTAGAACCGTCCTTACCACTCACGAGGCCTGCTCAGCCGAAGGTCAGCGTGATCTTCCCGCCCGCGTGACCGGTAACGCTTTCCCGGTGCGCCGCGGCGGCGTCGGCGAGCGCGTAACTCGACCCGAGCTTCAACTTCAGCCCTCGCGCGACCAGATCCTCAAGAACCGCTTGAGTTTCCGAGCCGCCCGCCGAGAACTTCAGCCCCTGCGCATAAGCCGCGGGGTCCGCGATGGTGATCAGCCGGTCGGGTGAGCCGAGCAGCTCGACGGAATCACCCAGGACACCGAAGCCCGCGGCGTCGAACACCGCGTCGACACCGTCCGGCGCGACCGAGCGGACCCGCGAGACCCAGCCGTCGCCGTACTGGACCGGCACCGCGCCGAGCGCCTTCACCTCGTCCAGCGACGACGCCCCGGCGAGCCCGACGACCGTGGCGCCCAGCGCGACGGCGGCCTGCGTCGCGATCCGGCCGACCTGGCCGCTCGCGCCGTGGATCACCACGGTCTCGCCCGGCTTGACCTCCAGTTCGCCCAGCACGCGCAACGCGGTTTCCCCGGCGATCGGCAGAGAGGCGGCTTCGGCCCACGACAGCCCGGCGGGTTTGCGGATGACCTTGCTCGCCAGCGCGTATTCGGCATACGCGCCGGTGTCCGACCAGCCGAAGACCTCGTCCCCGACGGCGAAATCGGCGCCCTCGCCCACCGCGTCCACCACGCCCGCCAGTTCCAGGCCGAGGATGTGCGGGAATTCGACCGGCCGGACCTCCGCCATGGCACCGGACCGGATCTTCCAGTCGATCGGGTTGACGCCGGCGGCCTTGACCGCCACCCGCACCTGGCCCTGGCCGGGCTCCGGCAGCGGGGCCTCGTCGAGCCGCAGGACGTCGGGTTCGCCGTACTGGGTGATGGTGATCGCTCGCATGTTCACTCCTATCGGATTTCTTCGCTGCGATCAGTCAACCGGCGCCCGGACCCCGCCCGAACCAGCCGGACGAGCAGTGTTCACTAGCCGGGAGAGCAGCGTCCCCGCGCCGGGACGCGCCTACTGTGGAGTCATGGATCCGCTGCAAGTGCTGAGCCAGGTCGAGTACGTGCTCGCCGCTCCGCGCCCCGAACTCCTGCCGCGTTTCTCCGCGACGGCCGCGGCCGTCCTGCCGCATCGCGCCGCCGCCATGGAGACCGGCGACTGCTCGCGCCTGCCGATCAAGGTCCACGGCGACGCGGAGATCACCGGCGCGGTCACGAGCGCCGAGCTTCAGCGGCTCGCCGCGCTCGGCGTCCCGGGCCAGGCCGTGGTGGCCGAAGAGACGCTCGGCGGGAAGCGCCGGAAGCTCGTCGTCCTCACCTCGGCACCGGTGATCGGCAAGGGCGCGATGATCGCGCTCGTCCCCACCGAGGACGAGCCAGCGGACAGCGCACTGGAGTTCGTCGCCAAACTGTGGGACATCGTCAGCGTGAACGCCGCCCAGCGCGCCACCGATCCCGAGCCCGCGGTCCTGGAGAGCAACATCGCGGCGGCGACCGCGCGGGCGCGGGCGATCACCGATCTGGGGCAGACCCACGCGACCACCTTGACCTCGCTGCTTTCGGTGCTGCGGTCCCGCAAGCTCGGCGACGCCGCCGCCCGGCAGACCGCGACCGACCTCGCCGCGACCGCGCTGGTCGAACTGCGCTCGATCGCCGACCGCGACCAGGAACTCTCGGCGGAGCCGGCGTCCGCGGCGTTCGACACCCTCGTCGCGCAGCTGGATCCCTTGGTACGCCATGGCGACGTGACCGTCGACCTCGCCGGTCCGGACGACCAACGGCCGCTCCCACAGGACATCGCGCACACCGCCCGCACGGTTTCGCGCGGTCTGGTGCTCGCCGCGCTGGAGCGGGGCAGCGGCCGGGTCCGGGCGTCCTGGCGTATCGACGGGCAGAACCTCCGCGTCACCGTGCGCGACGACGGCCCGGACGTCGCCCGCGCCGTGCCCGCCACCGGCCTCACCGAGCGGATCACGCCGCTCGGCGGCCGCTGGGAGGTCGACGCCGTGCCGGACTGGGGCGCCACGATCACCGCCGTCCTGCCGCTGGGTGTGCAGGAAACGCCGGAACTGCGCCCGCTCGACCGGCTGAACCCGCGCGAACTCGAAGTCCTCGCCGGGATCGCGCGCGGGAAACGCAACCGGCAGATCGCCGACGAGCTGGCGCTGACCGAGCACACGGTGAAGTTCCACGTGCGGAAGATCCTGGGGAAGCTGGAAGTCAGCTCTCGCGGCGAGGCCGCCGTGCTGGCGCGTGAGCTGCGCCTGGAGTCCGTCGGCGCTTGACCTCCACCGGAGTGGAGGTTGCAGGCTCGTCGTATGACGATCACTGGGGGCAAGGCCAAACCGAAGGGTGTGCTCTGGACACCTGAGCACCGCGTGACCACCATCGGGCTGCTGCTCATGGTCACGCTCATCGCGTTCGAAAGCATGGGCGTCGCCACCGCGATGCCGACGATGGTGGCCGATCTCGACGGTCTCGCGCTGTACGCCTGGCCGTTCACCACCTTCCTGGTGGCCAGCGTGGTCGCGACCGTCCTTTCCGGACGGCTCGGCGACCGCAAGGGCCCGGCTCCCGCGCTGCTCGCCGGCACCGCGCTGTTCGCCGCCGGGCTGCTGGTCGCCGGGCTCGCGCACGACATGCCGCTGCTCCTGCTCGGCAGGGCGTTGCAGGGCTTCGGTTCCGGGCTCCTGCTGGTCTCGGTGTCGCTGCTGATCGCGCTCACCTTCAGCGACCGGGAACGCCCGGTGATCTACGCCGCCAACGCCGCCGCGTGGGTGCTGCCGGCGGTGATCGGGCCGTCGGTCGCGGGCGTGGTGACGGTGAGCGTCGGCTGGCGATGGGTGTTCCTGGGGCTGATCCCGCTGACCGGGATCGGGCTCGCGCTGCTGATCGTCGTCACCCGCAAGCTGCCCCGGCACGAGCCCGCCGAGTCCGCGCGCCGCGCCGGGGTCGTACCCGCGGTGGTCGCTGCGCTCGGTGTCGCCGCGCTCACCTGGGCGGCGCAGCATCCGTCCCTCGCGGCGCTGGCCTACGGCGGCGCCGGCCTGATCGCCCTCGCGTACGCGCTCCGCAAACTCCTGCCCGCCGGGACGTTGTCGTCGCGGCCGGGGTTGCCGACAGTGATCGCCTCACGCGCGCTGATCGCGGGCGCGTACGCCGGGATGGAGGCGTACCTGCCGCTCACGATGACCGAGGTCCACGGCTACAGCCCCGCGCTGGCCGGGCTGCCGCTGACGGTGACCGCGCTGGGCTGGTCTGCGGGGTCGATGCTGCAGGGCCGCATGCTCGACTGGTCGCGCGAGGCGTCCCTGCGGACCGGGTTCGCGCTGGTCGCGGCCGGTCTGGCGATCTTCGTCTTCGTCCCGCTGCCCTCGTTCCCCGGCTGGATGGCGTTCGTGGCGTCGGCGATCGGCGGCTCCGGGATGGGCATCGCGATGCCCGCGATCTCGGTCCTGCTGCTCCGGTACTCGCCGGAGGCGGAACGCGGGTTCAACACCTCGGCGCTGCAGCTCGGCGACTGGGTCGGATCGGCCCTGACCATCGGTTTAGGCGGTGTCCTGCTCGCTTCGCTGGCCTCGGCGAAGGAGCCTTCGGTGGCGATCGTGGTGCTTTCGGTGGTGTTGACCGGCATCGCGTTGCTCGGGGTGCGGGTGACCGGCCGGTGGCCGTCGGATATGAGCGCCGCCACCCGCTGACCAGGGTGGGCTTGGTCACGCCCCGGAACGGGCTACCCTGAAGGATGCGATGACCTATCTCGACCACGCGGCGACCACCCCGATGTTGCCCGAAGCCGTAGCGGCGATGTCCGAGGCGCTGTCCACAGTGGGCAACGCCTCCGCGCTGCATTCCTCGGGACGCCGGGCCCGCCGCCGGGTCGAAGAAGCCCGCGAGGTGATCGCGGAGGCGCTGGGCGCCCGGCCGTCCGAGGTGATCTTCACCGCCGGTGGCACGGAGAGCGACAACCTCGCGGTCAAGGGCATCTTCTGGGCCCGCAACGGCGAGGACCCGAAGCGGAACAGGGTGCTGTGCAGCACCGTCGAGCACCACGCCGTCCTCGAGTCCGTCGAGTGGCTGGAGCAGCACGCGGGCGCCGAGATCGTCTGGGTCGAGGTCGACGAGGTCGGCCGGGTGACCCCGGAGTCGCTGCGCACCGCCATCGGCGAAAGCCCCGAGACGGTCGCGCTGGTCACCGTGATGTGGGCGAACAACGAGGTCGGCACGGTCAATCCGGTCGCCGCGCTCGCCGCCGTCTGCGCCGAACACGAGATCCCGCTGCACACCGACGCCGTCCAGGCCGTCGGCGCGGTGCCCGTCGACTTCGCCGAAAGCGGCGCCGCGGCGCTGACCCTCACCGCGCACAAGCTCGGCGGCCCGTACGGCGTCGGCGCGCTGCTGCTCGGGCGTGACACGGCGTGCGTGCCGGTGCTGCACGGTGGCGGCCAGGAGCGCAGCGTGCGTTCGGGCACGCTCGACGTTCCTGCGGTGATCGCGTTCGCGACGGCGGTGAAGGCCACGGTCGACGGGCGTGAGGAGTACGCGAAACGCGTCGCCGAACTGCGCGACGACCTGATCGAGGCCGTCCGGCGCGAGGTGCCGGACGTGGTGCTCAACGGCGGCGAGGGCGAGCGCCTGCCCACGCACGCCCATTTCACCTTCCCCGGTTGCGCGGGTGACAGCCTGTTGATGCTCTTGGACGCCAAGGGCATCGAATGTTCCACCGGATCGGCGTGCACGGCGGGGGTCGCGCAGCCGAGCCACGTGCTGCTGGCCATGGGTGCCGAACCCGCGGCCGCGCGCGGGTCGCTGCGGTTCTCGTTCGGGCATACCTCGGCGCCGGAAGACGTTGAAGCGGTTTCGAGGGAGATCGCGGGCGTCGTCGACAGGGCGAGGCAGGCGGGACTCGCCGGAATGCGCAAGCAGACGCAGAAGCAAGAGGTGTGAGGAAGATGCGCGTACTGGCCGCGATGAGCGGGGGAGTGGACTCGGCGGTGGCCGCCGCGCGCGCCGTGGACGCCGGGCACGAGGTCGTCGGCGTGCACCTGGCGCTTTCGGCGAAGCCCGGCACGCTGCGCACCGGATCCCGTGGCTGCTGCACGATCGAGGACTCGGGCGACGCGCGACGGGCGGCGGACATCCTCGGCATCCCCTTCTACATCTGGGACTTCGCCGAGCGCTTCACCGAAGAGGTCATCGAGACCTTCGTCGGCGAGTACGCCGCCGGCCGGACGCCGAACCCGTGCGTCACCTGCAATGAGAAGATCAAGTTCGAGGCGTTGCTGGACAAGGCGATGGCACTCGGCTTCGACGCCGTCGCCACCGGGCACTACGCCCGTCTGTCCCTTGTGGACGGTGTACCCGAGCTGCGGCGCAGCGTCGACACCGGCAAGGACCAGTCCTACGTGCTGGCTTCGCTCACCCCGGAGCAGCTGCGGCATTCGCTGTTCCCGCTCGGCGATTCGTGGAAGACCGACGTCCGCGCCGAGGCCGCGAGCCGTGGCCTGTCGGTGGCGAAGAAGCCGGACAGCCACGACATCTGTTTCATCCCGGACGGCGACACGAAGAGCTTCCTGGAGAAGCGGCTCGGGCAGCGTCCCGGACAGCTCGTCGACGCGGAGACCGGCGCCGTGCTCGGCGAGCACACCGGCGTGCACGGTTTCACCGTCGGCCAGCGCAAGGGCCTCGGCATCGAGGCGCCGGCGCCGGACGGGCGGCCGCGCTACGTGCTGTCGCTGGAGCCGGTCTCGGGCACCGTGAAGGTCGGTTCCGCGCGGGATCTCGGCGTGAACGTGATCGAGGCGGACCGCCCGATCTGGCCCAGCGAGCGGCCGCTGGACGGCCCGACCGAATGTGTCGTCCAGGTGCGCGCGCACGGCGGGATCGTCGAGGCCGTCGCGGAGGTTTCCGGCGACTCGGTCACCATTCAGCTGCGCGAGTCGCTGCGCGGAGTCGCGCCGGGGCAGGTCGTCGTGCTGTACCGCACCGATGCCGCTGAAGGCGACCTTGTGCTCGGCAGCGCGAAGATCTCCAGCACTCGCTGACCCCCCGCATTTCGTCCTCTGAATGCGGTCCTTGCGCGTGCAACTACTCCTGTCGGCACGTTATTGACGTAGATAGGATTGAATCCTGGTGATATCTGTCAGATCCTTTTTGCGCAGTAGTTCCTGCTTGTACCTAAGTACGTCACTCAGGCGGGCGAACCGAAGACTCCCGATTACCTCTGCGTTGTCTATCAATTGATTTGCGTCCCAGTGGTTCGTGATCCATCCGGCGGAGAACTGGAGGCGGCCATTGTTCAGGTGCCAAACGGGATCGCCGCTGTATCTGCCTACTCCCAGGGTGCCAGTTTTCCTCGCAAAGTCCATGACAGCGCCGCGGGCGACTATGTCCAGGTCGTGAACGATCGCCCGTAGTCCGTGAGCGAGCAAGGGTGCGCTCCCGAATATGACGAACTGGTCCGGGTCGAGCTCCAGTTCCATGAGCTCGTGAATCAGCTCGTTGTCGCACACCTGTGCTGCCTCGGCGATCGTGGTCACGGCTGTTCCTTGTCGTCGAGTTGTGATGTCGACCTTCGGCCGATCAGGCCACGCATCGCCAGGATGATCTTTGGGCGCTCCGCCGGTTTGCTGTTCTTGATGGCTGCTTTGAACATCATCAACCTGATGAGCTGGTGAACGATCAAACCGATCACGGGGATGATGATGGCCCATGCGTTCGTGGCGTGCTCCAGTATGAACGACACGAGCAATCACCACGATGAGGTGGGATTGCCGTCGGCTATTTTGCGCAGCGCGTCGGCGTCGGTCAAGCGGAGCTGAAATCGTCCGGTGTTGACCAGTCCGCTTTCCTTGAAGACGCGGATGATCTTCTTTGTCGCTTCGATCGAGGCGCCGGTCATCGAAGCTAGGTCCTTCTGGCTCAGGCGAATGGTCGGAACGCTGTCGATGATTTCGCACAGCCCATTCTGGTAAAGCTCGATTATTGCTTTCGCCAGCCGACGTTCCATCATCAGATCGGAATCGGAGATCTTGCGGGTTGCTTCCCCGAGTCGCTTGCGGACTGCCGCGTGCAAGGCTCGCTCCGCCCTGCGGTTCTGATCAAGGAAGGCTCGCAGTTCGTTTGCCGGGACGTGAAGTGCTTCAACCTCGCCCCAGGCGATCACTGTCGCTGACCGTGGCTGATCATCGATCACGCCCAGTTCGCCGATCGTCTCCCCGGGGCCTCGAAGGGCCACGATCCGAGGAGGTTGGCCGGTGGTGACCTTGACGTGCCCCTTCTTGATGAGCAGCAGGAAGTCACTCGCCTCGCCCTCACGCATGAAGACGTGGCCATCGCCGCGCCGCAACGTGCTCCCGATGCGTTCGAGGGTTAGTACCTCTTCGTCGTCGAGGAGCCAGCTACTCTCGCCAAGGTGAGTATCGTCCACACATGAAAGTGTATTCGTACCCTTTGAATGGTGCAATAGGCTGCGCAGAGGTGCGACCTGGCGGGTCGGCAGGTCACCCTGCAAGTGAATCAAGGAAGTTCCGGGGCGCCGAGGTGGAAGAAGTCAGAACTTCAGCTTGAAGCCGGTGTGCGTCGCCTCGAAGCCGAGGCGCTCGTAGAAGCGGTGCGCGTCCTCGCGTTTCACGTCCGACGTCAGCTGCACGAGGGCGCAGCCCCGCCGCCGCGATTCGTCGATGGCCCACGCCATCAGCTCGCCGCCGAGACCGGAACCGCGATGGCTCGCCCGCACCCGGACGGCCTCGATCTGCCCGCGCAGCGCGCCTTTCCTCGCCAGGCCGGGAATGATCGACAGCTGGAGCGTTCCGACGGCCTCCCCGTCGTCGTCGGCGACGATCAGCAGCTGCGCCGGATCGGCGTCGATCTGCTCGAAGGCCTTCAGATACGGCGTGAGGTCGTCGGCCGAATCACGGGTGCTGCCGATCTGGTCGTCGGCGAGCATCCCGACGATCGCCGCGACGTCTTCCCGGCGTGCTTGACGGATGATCATGACGCGTAGTGTCGCACCCCGTCGGTCTCGGTCGCGGTGAGTTTCCCTTGCGCCACCAGCAGGTCCAGATGCGAACCGGTCTCGAGGACGGCGAGCATCTGGTTGAACGGGTCCATGTCGGGCAGCTTGCGCTGTTTGCGCGTCCAGCCCAGCCGCAGCGCGACCTCGTACGCCGTCGTGACGTCCTCGGTGATCTCGGCGCCCATGACTTCGAGCCGGTCGCGGTGGTGCTCCAGCAATTCGTCCACGCGGGCGTGGACGCTGCCGGTGACGGGGCCGTGCGCGGGGAGCATGCGCCGGTCCGGCATCTCGCGGACCAGCCGCAGGGAGTCGAGGTAGTCGCTCAGCGGCAGTTCGGTGGGCACCGGCTGGAAGCCGATGGACGGCGTGATGTGCGGCAGCACGTGGTCGCCGGAGAACACCAGCCCCGCCTCGTCGTCGACGAAGACGACGTGGCCGTCCGTGTGGCCCGGCGTGTGCACGACGTCGAATTCGCGGCCGGGCACGATCGCGCGTTTGCCGGGGACGAGCCACTCGTCGGGCTGCTCCCACAGATGCGCCTCGGTGTGCCGGACGCCGCCGAAGGCCTTGGCGAGCTCCTCGACGACGGGGTCCGCGCCACAACGCTGGAGCAGGCCGACCTGCGCTTCCATCGGGAACCGGTCCGGATCGCCGGAGCGCACCAGCGACGGCTCTTCCCGTTTCCCGAGCCCGAGCTTGCCGCCGAACTCGCGGCGAAGCTCCACGGCGAGGGTGTAGTGATCGCGATGCACGTGGGTGATCAGGAACTCGTCGATGTCGCCGAGATCCGCGCCGAGCGCCTTCAACCCGCGCGAAAGCCGCTCGCGCGCCGACTCCAGCGCCCAGCCCGAGTCCACGAGGACCAGGCGGGTGCCGTCGGTGACGACGTAGACGTTGACCGCGCGCAGTGCGTCCTGCGGCAGGGGCAGCGGGATCCGGTGGATCCCCGGCGAAACCGTGTAGACGCCTGGCTCGGCCCAGTCCCGTTCGCCGTCTTCGGGCAACGGCTCCATGGTGACCTCCGTCCCGGACGCACTCCGCTGTGCCGCCCAGTCCCCCCACTTTGTGCCGCCGGAAGCCGAGTGTCCACTTGAGCGGGGTGAGACCCCGGTCACTACGGAAGGGTGGTTTCGCGTGTCTGGCGGGACGACATGCGTGATCAGATGGACGACACACGTGTCCAGGAGGACGACGCGCGGCGGACCCGGCTGCGGGCACGTGTCGTCCCTCCAGTCACGCGTGTCGTCCGTCTGATCACACGTGCCGTCCAACTCAGACGCGCGAAGCGTCCGGTTCGGTCTGGGGCCTCGTGAGTGGTAGCGACGGTTCTAACCGTCCTTACCACTCACGAGGCGCATCCTCAGCCCTTGTCGTCCTGCTTCAGCGCGGTGTCGATGGTCAGCGCGGAAGCGACCACCATCGACGCCAGCGGATCCCGCAGCGGCCGGTGGATCTCGACGACGTAGTTGTCGGCGGTGGTGAACGCGGCCTTCACGAAACCGCCCCAGGTCTTCGTGATCCGCGCGATCTCGACGTCGGCGTGGTCCTTGATCGCGAAGTTCCACGCCCGCCAGTTCTCCGCGAAGATCCCGCCGACCTTCTGGCCGTTCACCACGAACCCCAGCCGGATCTTGCCGAAGACGTTCTCCTGCACGATCTCCCCGATGGGGGAGTCGTCGGCCTTCGTCACCAGGAACCGGGATTTGAACACCTTCGCGGGCCGCGTCACCTTCAGCACGGTGCTGTGGTTCGCGTCGCGGATTTCGAAGCGGTGGGTCAGGAACTGGTCGTAGTTCGTGAGCAGCCGGATGGCCTTCTTCAACGTGCTCTGCCCGACTTGGACGACGCCGCCGAGCCGGTTGCCGTTCTGGTCGAACACGCCGAACTCGTTCGACATCTCGATGAGTTTCGCGCGCTGGTTGACCACCAGCACGGGTTCGGAGAACAGCGTTCCGCCGCCGACCACCCCGGTGGCCCGGCCTTGGGTGCCCCTCGCCGCCTGCGCCCGGATCTTGTCCGGGTCGGGCGCGCCTTCGATGTCCAGCTCGATCATCTCGGCGTCGTGCGACGGCCGCGTGTTCGCGGTCCAGGCCTGCCCGTCCCACCACCGGTACACCCGGGGGTTCTGCTGGTCGGGATACCAGCCGGCGGGCTGTGGAGAGCTCGTCATGGCAGGTCAGCGTAATGCGCTCAGTGCCGTCGCGGGCTCGTCGACGGCAATTGCGTCGAATGTCCGTGTCCTCGGCGTGCCCCGCCTCCTCACACACTCGGACCAAGGGGAGAATCCGGGTGTGAACGAACGACCTTGGCCCCCTGGCGCGGCCACCGCGATCGGTTCCCTGCCCGGTACCGATCCGGTCGAGGCCGCTTCGATCGTGTTCGGCGAACTGCCCGAATTCCCCTGTATGCCCGAACTTCCCGCCCGCGGCGTCGGTGCCGACATGATCGGCCGCACGGCGGCGCTGCTGGTCGACCTCGCCGTCGAGGTGGTGCCGAGCGGCTATCGGGTCGCCGCCCGTCCTGGGCACGATCACCGTCGGGCCGTCGACCTGATGAACTGGGACCTCGACGCCGTCCAGGAAGCGAGGGAGAAGGCGGGCGCCGCGCCGCCCGCCTTCAAGATCCAGGTGGCCGGCCCGTGGACGCTCGCGGCGAACGTCGAATTGCCGCGCGGGCACCGCGTCCTCACCGACAAGGGCGCGTTGCGTGATTTCGCCGCGTCGCTGCTCGACGGATTGGCCGGGCACGTCGAGGAACTGAAGTCGCGCATCGGCTCGCCCGTCGTGATCCAGTTCGACGAACCGTCGCTGCCCGCGGTCCTCGCCGGTGACCTCCCGACGGCGTCCGGCTACGGCACCGTTCCCGCCGTGCCCGCGCCGGAGGCCCGCGAACTGCTGTCGACGGTGATCTCAGGAGCGGAGCGCATCACCGGTCAGCCGGTCGCGGTGCACTGCTGCGCCGAAAAGCCGCCGATCTCGTTGCTGCGCGCGGCGGGGGCGAAGGCGATCGCGTTCGATTTCGCCTTGCTGAAAGGTGCTTCGCCCGCGCTGCTCGACGAAATCGGCGAGACGCTGGACTCCGGCACGACGCTGATGCTCGGCCTCGTCCCCACCACCGACCCCGGCGTTCCGGTGGAGCTGCGCGACGTGGTCTCGCCCGTGCTCAAACTCGTCGACCGGCTCGGTTTCCGCCGCGAGATCCTCGCGGAGCAGGTCGTGCCGACCTCGGCGTGCGGGCTCGCGAGTGCCACTCCCGAGTGGATGCGCCGCGCGCTCACGCTCAGCCGTGAGGCCGGCAAGGCTTTCACCGAACCGCCTGAAGGCTGGTGAGCGGCGCGGTAGCGTGCCCGTCATGCGTTTGTTCCGCCGTTCCCGCAAATCCGAGGACGTTCCCGACCCCCGCACCGCCTGGCCGGAGCAGCCGGTCCCCGAGGACGCGGCCGCCGCGGCGGCGACGTTCTGGGAGGCGTGGTTCGCGCTCTTGCCTGAGGTCAGCGCCGCCCTCGGCGACCGTGAACCGCATCGAGTGGAACACGACCTCTGCACCATCGTCGAGGCGTTGCACCCGCGGTTGCACTTCTCCCTCGATCGCGGGCACCGGGCGATCTACTCGCTGGTGCTGACCGGCCAGGAGGATCCGGAACTGCGCCCGTACACCGATGCGTGGAAGGCCGCGGCACCGCCGGAGGACGCGATCTGGGAGTACCACGACTCCGTGCCGCCCGTCCCCGATCCGAGTGAAGTCACCGTCAACCTCGGCGAGACCCGGATCGCGCTCGCCGACGTCCGGGTGACCGCGAAGGTCGACGAATCAGCCGGACGGGTGGACGTGACCGTCTTCCATCCGTTGATCGACGAGCTCGCGCCGGAGACCCGGACGACCATGACCTTCCTGCCGCTGGACGCCACGCTGGGTGAGCGTGTCGCGGCCGAGCGGCTGGGCAAGGTCGAGCTGGTGACCGAGGCCCAGGACGGGCAACTGACCCTGCTGGAACTGCGCGAGGTGGTCGGCAGGCTGTCCGGAAATGTCGGTACCCCCGACTAGGGTTACCCCCGTGAGCAGCGAACTTCCCGAAAACCCCGAGCCCGCACAGGACGTCACGGACGTGCCAGCCGACGTCCGCGAAAGGCATGCCCAGCTGGCGGAGGAGATCCGCGGCCACCAGTTCCGGTACTACGTGCTGGATTCACCGATCGTGTCCGACGGCCAGTTCGACGAGCTGCTCAACGAACTCCAGGCCATCGAGGACGAGTATCCGGGGCTGGTGACACCGGAGTCGCCGACGCAGAACGTCGGCGGCACGTTCTCCACCGAGTTCGTCGCACACGACCACCTCGAGCGCATGCTCAGCCTCGACAACGTCTTCGACACCGAAGAGTTCGAGGCCTGGGTCGAGCGGGTCCAGAAGGAGATCGGCGCGACGAAGTACCTCGCCGAACTGAAGATCGACGGGCTCGCGATCAACCTGCTGTACGAGAACGGCCGCCTGACGCGCGCGCTGACCAGGGGCGACGGCCGCACCGGCGAGGACGTCACGCTCAACGTCCGCACGCTGGAGCAGGTGCCGGAGCGGCTGACCGCGACGGACGAGTTCCCGGTGCCCGCCCTGGTCGAGGTCCGCGGCGAGGTGTTCTTCCGCGTCGAGGATTTCCTGGCGCTGAACGCGAAGATGGTCGAGGCGGGCAAGGATCCGTACGCGAACCCGCGCAACACGGCCGCCGGGTCGTTGCGGCAGAAGGATCCCAAGATCACGAAGTCGCGCAACCTGCGGCTGATCTGCCACGGCCTCGGCAAACGCGAGGGTTTCGAGCCGAAGCGCCAGTCCGAGGCGTACGACGCGCTCGCCGCGTGGGGCCTGCCGGTCTCGCCGCACAGCAAGGTGCTGACTTCGGGCAAGGAGCTGCTGGAGCACATCCAGTACTGGGGAGAGCACCGGCACGACGCCGAGCACGAGATCGACGGCGTCGTCATCAAGGTCGACGAGGTCGCGCTGCAGCGCCGTCTCGGCACGACGTCGCGCGCGCCGCGCTGGGCGATCGCCTACAAGTACCCGCCGGAAGAGGCGATCACCACCCTGCTGGACATCCAGGTCAACGTCGGCCGCACCGGGCGGGTCACCCCGTTCGCGGTGATGGAGCCGGTGAAGGTGGCCGGATCCACGGTCGCGATGGCGACGCTGCACAACCAGGAAGAGGTCAAACGCAAGGGCGTGCTGATCGGGGACAAGGTCGTCATCCGCAAGGCGGGCGACGTCATCCCCGAGGTGCTCGGCCCGGTCGCCGACGCGCGCACCGGTGAGGAACGCGAGTTCGTCATGCCGTTGCGCTGCCCCAACTGCGACACCGAGCTGGCGTACCAGAAGGAGGGCGACATCGACATCCGTTGCCCGAACGCCCAGTTCTGTCCCGCGCAGCGGCGGGAGCGGCTGTTCCACCTCGCGAGCCGGAACGTCTTCGACATCGAGGTGGTCGGGTACGAGGCCGCGGTGGCGCTGCTGGACGCCGGTGTCGTGCACGACGAGGGCGACATCTTCGACCTGGACGAGGAGAAGCTGCTCCAGGTCGAGCTGTTCCGCACCAAGGCGGGGGAGCTCTCGGCCAACGGGCGCAAACTGCTGGAGAACCTGGAAACGGTCAAGGATCGTCCACTGTGGAGGGTCATCGTCGGGTTGTCGATCCGGCACGTCGGACCGACGGCCGCGCAGGCGCTCGCGCGGGAATTCGGTTCGCTGGAACGGATCGAGAACGCCTCCGAGGAGGAGCTCGCGGCCGTCGACGGTGTCGGCCCGACGATCGTGCGCGCCGCGAAGGAATGGTTCGAGGTCGATTGGCACCGCGAGATCGTCGAGAAATGGCGTGCGGCGGGCGTGCGGATGGAGGAGGAGCGCGACGAGTCCGTCTCGCGCAACCTCGAAGGCCTGTCCATCGTCGTCACCGGCTCGCTGAACGACTACTCCCGTGACGAGGCCAAGGAGTTCATCATGGCCCGCGGCGGGAAGGCGGCCGGTTCGGTGTCGAAGAAGACGGCGTTCGTCGTCGTCGGCGACGCGCCGGGCACGAAGTACGACAAGGCCGTCCAGCTGAAGGTGCCGGTGCTCGACGAGAACGGCTTCCGTGTGCTGCTGGAAGACGGGCCCGAGGCCGCGGCCGAGCTCGCCCTGCCGACCGGCGAGGAGGAGAGCGGTGAGTGACCTGGAGATCCGGCCCGCGCGGCCGGAGGAGCTGACGGCCGTCGGGGAGCTCACGCTGGCCGCGTACTCCGCGGACCGGAGCCTCGTCGACGGCGTGGGCTACGCCACCGAACTGCTCGACGCCGCCCGGCGGGCGGAGCTGGCCGAGCTGCTGGTCGCGGTGGACGGGGACGGCACGCTCGTCGGCACGGTCACCGTCGCCCACCCGGGAACGCCCTTCGCCGAGCTGTCCCGCGACGGCGAGCTGGAGTTCCGCATGCTCGGGGTGCTGCCCTCGGCGACCGGGCGCGGTATCGGCGAGGCCCTGACCAGGGCGGTCATCGCGCGGGCGCGGGAACTCGCCGCCGCGAGGGTGGTGCTGTGCAGCCTGGTCACGATGGAGCGGGCGCACCGGCTTTACGAGCGGCTCGGCTTCGTGCGGCTGCCCGAGCGGGACTGGGAGCCGCATCCCGGGATCACCCTGATCGCGTACCGCCTGGAGCTCTGAAGTCATACACCAAGTTGGTGTATCGTTGGTGTATGAGCCGGACCAATATCGACATAGATGACGAGCTGGTCGCTGCCGTGATGCATCGCTATGGGTTCAAGACCAAGAAGGACGCGGTGGATTTCGCGTTGCGGAAAGCGGCGCCGGTGATCACCACCGCAGACATCTTGGAGCTGGAAGGGATCGGCTGGGAAGCGGATCTGGACGAGCTACGCGACGACTCCGCGGATCGCAAGTGGCGCGATGCCTCCTGAACAACGCTGCCTGATCGACAGTTCGGTGTGGATCGACTTCCTTCGCAAACGTGCCACCCGGGCGAGGGATCGGGTCGTCGAGCTGGCCGCGCAGCCGAAGATGATCGTGACCTCCGAGCCGATCGTCATGGAATTGCTCGCGGGAGCGAGCGCCGAGGCGCTCCCGCGTCTCGAGAGGACCCTCGCAGGCTTCGTGAACCTGGGCGTCGATCCCGCGATCGACTTCAGGAGCGCGGCAGAGATCTCCCGCGCCGTCCGTGCGGATGGGCACAGGGTCCGTTCCGCGACGGATTGCCTCATCGCGGCGGTGGCGGTACGGCACAAGGCGGTGCTGATCCACAAGGACGTCGACTATGTGCGCATCGCCGAGGTCGTCCCAGGGCTTCGGGCCGAGGCGATCTTCGACTCCTGACCCCCGCGTTTAGTCCTCTGAATGCGGTACTTGCACGCGCAACGACCGCATTCAGAGGACGAAACGCGAAGGTCAGCTGTCCAGCACGACGGCGACGATCCCCGCGAAGTGCGCCAGCCGCGCCACCTCGGCCGCCCGGAAGTTCGGCCCGCCCGGACGGGCGACCAGCAGCGCCTTCCCCGGCTTCCCCAGCGGCGTCGCCGCGAGTTCGGTCCCCAGTTCCTTCCACGTCTCCGGCACCCAGGCCTCCTCGGCGTCGAGGATGGTGGCGCGTTCCAGCGGCAGCCACGGCAGGTCGGTGATGGGTGTTTCGGGCGCGGCGTTGGACGACGCCAGCCGGATCGCGCCGGCCTCGGCGTGTTCGACGACGACGGCCCAGCCCGCCCGGATGATCCGCGGCACACCTTCGGCGAGGATCTCCAGCCCCGAAGCGGGCTTCGCGGCGATCTCCTCGACCAGTTCGAGTTCACGATGGGTGTCCAGCACCCCGGCGTACGGCCGGACGGCGTCGACCTCGACCCCGTCGACGCTTTCGGCGGCGGTGATCAGCGCGTCCGGCAGCCTGCCGGAGGGGATTTCGACGACGAGGTCGTCGATGGCGACACCGCCGCCCCGTTCGACGACGTCCACGCTCAGGATGTCGGCGCCGACGGTGCCGAGCGCGGTGGCGACCGCGCCGAGGGTCCCCGGGGTGTCCGGTAATTGGACCCGGATCAGGAACGACACACGCGCCCCTCTCGCCTCAGGCGTCCCAGCCTCGCCGTGGAACGCGCTACGCCGGGCGCCGATTGTGACAGACCGGACGAGGTAATGGGGCACGACGTCCGGGACGCGGGATAACGAACCAGGCACTCCTTACCCGACATGGGAGCGCAGGCCGCGGCATAACCCAGTCGAGTCCGCCGACGCCGCCACCATAGACTTGCAGCTTCCGACAGAACCCGCACAGCACACCCCGGGAGTCACCCGCGTGCCCAACATTTCCCGCGACGAGGTCGCACACCTCGCCAAGCTGGCCAGGCTTGCCGTCACCGAAGAGGAGCTGGACGTCTTCGCAGGCCAGCTCGACCAGATCCTGGACTCGGTGGCCAAGGTGAGCGAGGTCGCAGGCGAGGATGTCCCGCCCACGTCGCACGCCGTGCCGCTGACCAACGTGTTCCGTGAGGACACGGTCCGACCGGGGCTGACCCAGCAGCAGGCGCTGGCCGGTGCGCCTGCCAGCGAAGAGGGTCGTTTCCGGGTGCCGCGGATTCTGGGAGAAGAACAGTGACCGAACTCATCAAGCTGACCGCCGCCGAGCTGGCGGAGAAGATCCAGTCCCGTGAGGTGTCGGCCGTCGAGGTCGCACAGGCCCACCTGGACCGGATCGCCGAGGTCGACGACCATATCCACGCGTTCCTGCACGTCGACACCGAGGGCGCGCTCGAAGCCGCCCGCGCGGTGGACGCCGACGTCGCCGAGGGCAAGGCGCCGAAGTCGCCGCTCGCCGGTGTCCCGCTGGCGCTCAAGGACGTGCTGACCACCAAGGGCATCCCGACCACGGTCGGTTCGAAGACCCTGGAGAACTGGCTCCCGCCGTACGACGCCACCGTGACGCGCAAACTGCGCGAGGCCGGTGTCGTGGTGCTCGGCAAGACCAACATGGACGAGTTCGCGATGGGCTCCTCCACGGAGAACTCCGCGTTCGGCCCGACCCACAACCCGTGGGACCACGCCCGTATCCCCGGCGGTTCCGGCGGTGGCTCCTCGGCGGCGATCGCGGCGTTCGAGGCCGCGATCGCGATCGGCACCGACACCGGCGGCTCGATCCGCCAGCCCGGAGCGGTCACCGGCACCGTCGGCGTGAAGCCGACGTACGGCGGCGTCTCCCGCTACGGTCTCGTCGCCTTCTCCTCCTCGCTCGACCAGGCCGGTCCCTGCGCGCGGACGGTGCTCGACGCCGCTCTGCTGCACGAGGTCATCGCCGGGTACGACCCGATGGACTCGACCTCGATCGACGCGCCGGTCCCGCCGGTGGTCGCCGCGGCCCGCCAGGGCCTGACCGGTGACCTCAAGGGCGTCCGTGTCGGCGTGGTGAAGGAATTCGCCGGCGACGGCTACCAGCCGGGCGTGTCGCGGTCGTTCGAGGCCGCCGTCGAGCAGCTGCGCGCGCTCGGTGCCGAGGTCGTCGAGGTCTCGTGCCCGAACTTCACCTACGCGCTGCCCGCGTACTACCTGATCGCGCCGAGCGAGTGCTCGTCGAACCTCGCCCGGTTCGACGCCATGCGTTACGGCCTGCGCGTTTCCGACGACGGCGAGCACAGCGCCGAAGAGGTCATGTCGCTGACCCGCGAGAAGGGCTTCGGCCCCGAGGTCAAGCGCCGCATCATGCTCGGCACGTACGCGCTGTCCTCGGGCTACTACGACGCCTACTACGGCTCGGCGCAGAAGGTCCGCACGCTCATCACGCGGGACTTCGAAGCCGCGTACGAAAAGGTGGACGTGCTGGTCTCGCCGACCACGCCGACGACGGCGTTCAAGATCGGCGAGCGCGTCGACGACCCGATGGCGATGTACCTGGCGGACCTCTGCACCATTCCGTCGAACCTCGCCGGCAACGCCGCGATGAGTGTCCCGAGTGGACTGTCGCATGAGGACGGCCTGCCGGTCGGCCTGCAGATCATGGCCCCGGCGATGGCCGACGACCGGCTGTACCGCGTCGGCGCCGCGTACGAGGTCGCGCGCGACGCCGCCAACGGTGGCTCGCTGGTGCACGAGGTTCCGGAGCTGGGAGGAAAGAAGTGACCGCCGTAGTGGAACTCATGGACTACGCCGACGTCATCGAGCGGTTCGACCCGGTGCTGGGCCTCGAGGTGCACGTCGAGCTGAACACGAACACCAAGATGTTCTGCGGTTGCGCCAACGAGTTCGGCGGCGAGCCGAACACCAAGGTGTGCCCGACCTGTCTCGGCCTGCCCGGTTCGCTGCCGGTCGTGAACGGCAAGGCGGTGGAGGGCGCGATCCGCATCGGTCTCGCGCTCAACTGTGAGATCGCCGAGTGGTGCCGGTTCGCCCGGAAGAACTACTTCTACCCGGACATGCCGAAGAACTTCCAGACCTCGCAGTACGACGAGCCGATCGCCTTCAACGGCTACCTCGACGTGACGCTGGACGACGGCGAGGTCGTGCGCGTCGAGATCGAGCGCGCGCACATGGAGGAGGACACCGGCAAGTCGTTGCACGTCGGCGGCGCCACCGGGCGGATCCACGGTGCCGAGCATTCGCTGCTCGACTACAACCGCGCGGGCGTGCCGCTGATCGAGATCGTCACCAAGACGATCGAGCACACCGGCGGCCGTGCCCCCGAGGTCGCCCGCGCGTACGTGAGCGCCCTGCGGGATCTGCTGCGCGCGCTGGACGTCTCCGACGTCCGCATGGACCAGGGTTCCCTGCGCTGCGACGCGAACGTCTCGCTGATGGCCAAGGACGCGACCGAATTCGGCACGCGCACCGAGACCAAGAACGTCAACTCGCTGCGCAGCGTCGAGCGCGCCGTGCGCTACGAGATGACCCGCCAGGCGGCGATCCTCGCCGAGGGCGGCTCCATCAAGCAGGAGACGCGGCACTTCCAGGAGGCCGACGGCACCACGTCGCCGGGCCGCACCAAGGAGACCGCCGAGGACTACCGGTACTTCCCGGAGCCCGACCTGGTCCCGATCGCGCCGTCGCGCGAATGGGTCGAGGAGCTGCGCAAGACGCTGCCGGAGATGCCGTCGGAGCGCCGCAAGCGCATCCAGCGGGAGTGGAACCTGACCGACGAGGCGCTGCGCGACCTGCTCAACGTCGGCGCGGTCGACCTGGTCGCCGCGACCGTCGAGGCGGGCGCCACGCCGGACGAGGCCCGCAGCTGGTGGGTCAACACGCTGGCGCAGGAGGCCAACTCCCGCGAGATCGAGCTGGCGGAGCTGGCGATCACCCCGGCGCAGCTGGCCGAGGTCATCGCGCTGGTCAACGCCGGCGAGCTGACCAACAAGCTCGCGAAGGAGGTCGTGCAGGGCGTTCTCGCCGGCGAGGGTTCGCCGTCCGAGGTCGTCGAGAAGCGCGGCCTGAAGGTCGTCTCCGACGACTCCGCGCTCATCGCGGCGGTCGACGAGGCGCTGGCCGCGCAGCCCGACGTCGCCGAGAAGATCCGCGGCGGCAAGGTGGCCGCGGCCGGGGCGATCGTCGGCGCGGTCATGAAGGCCACCAAGGGCCAGGCCGACGCCAAACGCGTGCGCGAACTGATCGTCGAGCGAGTCGGTGCCTGATCTCGCTGTGCTGTCACTGAAGAAGGCCACCTGGCGTGAGTGGCTCGGCCTCGCGGCCGGGCTGCTCGCGCTGGTGGCCTTGTTCCTTCCGTGGACGACGCTGACCGCCTCGCGCCCGGAGATCGAAGACGTGCTGAGGACGTTGCCCGCCACCGACGTCACACGTGACGCGTGGCGTTCGGGCTTCCTCGCCTGGGCGCCGCTTTTCCTCCTGTTCCTGCCCGGCCTCGCGGTCGTGCTGTTCGGCCGCGTCGACGCCGTCCGCCGGGCGGGTCTGCCGCATCTGTGGCTGATGGCGGCCATCGGCGCGCTGCTGCTGATGGTGCTCGGCTGGACCACCCTCGACTGGCAGTTCGACGCCGACCAGCGCGGGATCCTCTCCGCCGCCGGTATCGAGATCGGGACCGGCCTGGGCCGCTATCTCGGCCTGGTGGCCGCAGTGGTCTCCGTCGTCGTGGCGTTCCTCGACGTCCGCGTGCTCCGCGCCGAAACCCGCACCCGTCGTCCCTGATTCCTCTCCCGCATTTAGTCCTCTAAATGCGACAGGGCAATGAGAAAGCGCTTTCTTTGAGGAGGTCATCGTGTTCCCTCTTCCCGGTGGTATCGGACTTTCCCACCTGTGCGCCTATGAATGGGAAGCCGCGGACGGGGTGTGCGGAGGCAGCCCGCATCTGCATCTCGCCTGTACCGAGGCCTACGTCGTCACCGGCGGACGTGGCGCCGTGCAGACGCTCGACGTCGGCGGCTACCGGGAGACCGAACTCGAATCCGGTGTCGTCGTGTGGTTCGCGCCCGGCACGGTCCACCGGATGGTGCAACGCGACGATCTGCGGATCACCGTGCTCATGCAGAACAGCGGGCTGCCCGAAGCGGGCGACGCGGTCTTCACCTTCCCGCCGCCGGTTCTTGCCGACCCGGACGCGTACGCCGAAGCCGCCGCGATGCCGGCGGACGACGACGCGGCCCGCCGTCGCCGTGATCTCGCGATCGAGGGCTACCTGCCGATCCGGGACGCGCTCGTCGCGGGAGATCCGGGCCCGCTGAGGGATTTCCATCGCGCGGCCGTCGCGTTGGTCGCGCCGAAGGTCGAGACCTGGCTCCCGCGCTGGCGGGCCGGTGCGCTGGCCGCCGCCGAACTGACCGGCGAACACCTGAGGGCGCTCGCGAACGGCGACGCGAGCCATTTGGAGCACTCCGGTGTGCGGATCGCCGGTCCTTCCGAGGAGGACGGCTACGGGATGTGCGGGAGGCGGACGGAGTACCGCATTGACATGTGACCATTTGGTCACCTATTTTGTCCTGCATGACCACTTCACGCAGGACACTCGTCACCGTGCTCGTCGCAATCCTTCTCGGCGCGCTGTTCACCGCCGCCCCGGCGGCCGCCGAAGAGCGCTGGCGCACCCACGAGGGCACCATCGACGGCGCCGACTACCTGGTCAAAGTGCCGAAACGCTGGAACGGCACGCTGGTGCTCTACAGCCACGGCCTCTACGTGGATCCGTGGAAGCCGGCGCAGATCATGCTGGCCACCCGGCCGGAGACCGAAAGATGGTTGCTCGATCAGGGTTACGCGCTGGCCGCGTCGAACTACAAGGGCGTCTTCGGGCACGTGATCGAGGAGGCCTTGACCGATCAGATCGCGCTGCTGGACTGGTTCGAGGCCAACGTGGGCGAGCCGCGGCGGACCATCACGAGCGGAATGTCCATGGGCTCCGTGATCTCCCTGAAGCTGGCCGAGGACAACCCGGGCCGGTTCGACGGCGTCCTGGCGCAATGCGGCGAGTACGACGCGCAGGGCACCTGGAACACCGCGCTGGACGTCCTCTTCGCCCTCAAGACCCTGCTGGCGCCGGACGCGGACATCGACCTGGTCCGGCCTCGTGACCCGGAGGCCTCGAAGGCGGCACTCGAAGCGGCTGTGGCCGAAGCGCAGAAGACCGACGCGGGCAGGGCGCGGATCGCGCTGGCCGGAGCGCTGGGCACCGTCCCGGGCTGGGCGCTCGCACACGAGCCGGAGCCGACGGCACTGGCCGATCGCCTCGCCCAGCAGGCGATGTGGGTCGCCGGCGCCTACCTGTTCGGCTACGGACCGGGCACCCGCCCGGAGATCGAGCACCGGGCAGGCGGGAACCCGTCGTCGAACACCGGCATCGACTACCGGCGTCAGCTCGCCCGGTCCGCAGGTCTCGACCTGGTGCGGCAGGCCTACCGGACGGGCGGCGTCGATCTGGAAGCCGACCTCAACCGGCTCGCCGATGCTCCGCGGATTTCGGCGGATCCGAAGGCGCAGGCCTACATGCAGCGCCACACCGTGGCGCGCGGCACCACGCCGTCGCCCGTGCTGACCACGCACACCACCGGTGACGGCGGCGCCGTCGCGGGACAGGCCCGCTGGTACGGCGACCAGGTCCGGCGCAACGGCGATCCGACGCTGCTGCGGCAGACCTACGTGAGCCGAGGCGGCCACTGCTCGTTCAACGCGGCCGAAGAGATCGTGCTGCTGCGCACCCTGCTGACCCGGGTGGACACCGGCCGCTGGCCGTCCACCGAACCGCACCGGCTCACCGCCGCCGCGAACGCGCTGGGGGACGGTTACCGGCTCGTGCCGGAGCTGTTCGACCCGCAGGCCAAGGAAAAGGCGATGGCGCCGTCGTTCACGCGGTTCACCCCGGCGCCGCATCCGCGGCCGTCCAGGTAAGGACCGCTCAGTCCTTGCCGCCCCCGCCGGAGCTGGCCGACGGCGTGATGATGACGACGCGGTCGTCGCTCGAAACCGGGGAACCGCCGTCCTTGTTGATCGTCCCGGCGAGCGCGATCTGCGGGTTGACCATGCTCATCGCGGACAGCCTGCCGAAGGTCTTCGGCGGCTTGCCGACCTTGCCGTCCATGACGACGTTGGGCTTGCCGGTCACCGCCCCGTCCGGGGTGACCGGCAGGTTCTGCAGGTTGCCCGCGATCGAGGTCGCGATCGAGAGATGACCGGTGGCACCGACGAAATCGGCGCAACCCGCGACACCGGGTTTGTCGGTCCAGCTCCACGCCGGGGTGCTCAGCGGCTGGCCGCCGCGAAGCCGGTACAGGACGTCCTTGTCGGCCAGCCTGTCGGTGAGCCAGACGCGGGAACCGGCCTGGTCGCGGCAGATCCCGCCGGGGGAGTGCACGCCGCTGGCGAAAACCGCCGAACCGGCGGTGGGGTTGCCCGCCGCCGGTTTGCCGGAGGTGTCGATGCGCAGCACCTTCCCGGCCAGCGACGCCGGATCGGCCGCGAGCCCGGGGTTGCCCGCGTCGCCGGTGGCGACCAGGAGCGCGCCCTTGGCGTCGGTGCCGATCGCGCCGCGGTTGCCGGTGGCCCCCTTGGGGATCCCGGTCAGCACCGGTTTCGGCGCCTGGCCCTTCGCCAGGCGGACGACCCGGTTGTCGGTCGGGGTGGTGATGTAGGCGAAGACGAGCTGGTCTTCGGCGAAGCCGGGGGAGAGGGCGAGCGACGTGAGGCCGCCGTCGCCGGAGCCGTCCACGGGAACCGTCGCCCAGTCTGCCGGGTCCTTCTCCGCGGCGGCGAGCAGGATCCGGCCGCTCTTGCGTTCTCCGGCGAGGGCGCTGGGCGCGGTGCCGTCGCCGGGGATCGCGGCCACGGCGGCGACGGTGTCCAGACAGGTCGCGATGACGGCCTTGTCGAAGTCCTTGCAGCCCTGCGGCGGCGGGACGGGCGTCGGTGCCTGATTCGGCCCGTTTCCCCGGCCGGGGCCGGCGTCACCCGCTTCACCGCCCGGCCCGATCTGTGGCGGGACCTCGGGTGACGGCGGGTTGACCGGGGTGAACTTCTGCCCGGCGGCCGTGTTGTCGAATTCGGCGCAACCGGAGAGCATCAGCGCGCCGCAGGCCAGCATGGCCAGCGGCGCGGTCCATTTCCGCCGGTACCGGGTACGCACGGGCCCAGCCTAGGTGGGCGTACGTGAGCCACGGGTAAGAGCCACTGGATACCGTGGTGATCATGACAGTGACCGTTCTCGTGCCCGACGAAGAGGGAGTGGCCGCGCTTTCGGAGATCGAAGGCGTGCGTCCGGTGGTGTACCGCCGCGGCGAGCCGGCGCCCGCCGAAGCCGCCGAGGCCGAGGTCCTCGTGACCGGTGACGGGCCCAGCGACGAACTCTGGCGCGAACTGCCGAACATCAAACTCGTGCAGCTGCTGGCGGCGGGCGCCGAGGACTGGGTCGGCAAGGTGCCGGACGGTGTTCTGCTCTCGACCTGCCGGGGCGCGCACGGCGGAAGCTCGGCCGAGTGGGTCGTCGCGGTCCTCCTGACGATCTACCGGGACCTCGGCGGTTTCGCCGACGGCCATCGGCGGAAGCACTGGGAACGCCGGATCACCGACACCCTGCAGGGCAAACGGGCGCTCATCGTCGGCGCGGGCGACCTCGGCAGGCATCTGCGCCGCCGTCTGGAGACGTTCGACGTGCGCTGCACGATGGTGGGCGCGACGGCCCGCGAGGGCGTCCACGGCAACGACGAACTCCCCGTCCTCCTGCCCGAACACGACATCACCGTCCTGATGGTGCCGCTCACGCCGCATACGCGGGGCATGGCCGACGCGGCGTTCCTGGCCGCGATGCCGGACGACGCGATCCTCGTCAACGTGTCGAGGGGCCCGGTCGTGGACACCGACGCGCTCGTCGCGGAACTCGCGTCGGGACGGCTGCGCGCCGCCCTCGACGTCACCGACCCGGAGCCCCTGCCCGAGGGGCATCCGCTGTGGGACGTGCCGGGATTGCTGCTGACACCGCATGTCGCGGGCGCGGTGAGCGGGCGGCGGCAGCGCGCCTACGCGGTGGTGGTGCGGGAATTGAGCCACTATCTGGGCGGGGAGCTGCCGAAGAACCTGGTTCACGGCGAATACTGAGCATCGTGGCGAATCTTCGTGTCGGGTGCGCGATGTGGACGCACAAGGCGTGGGCGGGCCGGTTCCTGCCGCGGTCGCTGCCCGCCGGGGAGCGCCTGCGGGCCTACGCGGGCTGGTGCACCGCGGTCGAGGGCAACACGACCTTCTACGCGACCCCGGCCAGGGAAACCGTCGAGACGTGGGCGCGGCAGACCGGTCCCGGCTTCCGGTTCGTGGTCAAGCTGCCGAAGGTCGTCACGCACGAGAAACGGCTCGCCGGTGTCGAGACGGAGATGCGGGCTTTCCTGGACGCGATCGAACCGCTCGGCGAACGGGCGGTCCTGTGGACCCAGCTGCCCGCTTCGTTCGGCCCACCGGACGTCGACGCCCTCGGCCGGTTCCTGCGCCGCCTCCCCGTCGGACTCCGGCGCGCCGTCGAGGTGCGTCACCCGGCGTTCTACACCGAAGCGACCTCACTGCTGGAGAGGACTCTCGCCGACGCGGACGCCGAGTGGGTGCCGTTCGACACCGAGGTCTTCTTCGCGAGTCCGCCGGTCAGCGAGGCCGAACAGGACGCCTGGGCGAAGAAACCCCGGCTGCCGCGGCGGACGCGGGCGCTGACCGACCGGCCGATCGTCCGCTATCTGGGCCGTGACGCGGCCGAGGAGACCGTCGCGGGATGGCGGCCGTGGGCCGAGGTGGTCGCCGGCTGGCTGCGCGAGGGCCGGTCGCCGACGGTTTTCGTGCACACCCCCGACAACGACGACGCACCCGCGCTCGCCCGCCGTTTCCACGACGACGTGCGCGCCCTGGTGCCCGCTCTCGACCCGTTGCCCGAGCCCGAACCGATCGAGCCCGCGACCCTGTTCTGAGCCGTCATGGACGACACACGTGTCCAGATGGACGACACGCGTGACTGGACGGACGACACACCTCGAGGCCGGTTCCGTCGCCGTGTCGTCCGTCCAGTCACGCGAGCCGTCCGTTCCGACACGCGTGTCGTCCGTCCGATCACGCGAGCCGTCCGTCCCGACACGGGGACGTCCGGCGGTTCGGTCGCCTGACGAGCCGGTTTCCCCTACCCTTCGCGCGTGAGCGATGACTATCAGACCAGCATGATCTCGGACGTGGCCGACGCCGACAGCGGCCCCGCCCCGGCGGAGACCAGGGGCGGGATCGATCTCGGTCTGCTCGTCCTGCGAGTGGTGCTCGGCGTGACGATGGGCGCGCACGGGCTCCAGCACCTCTTCGGTGCCTTCGGCGGCCCGGGGGTCGGCGGCTTCGCCAGGGCACTCGGCGAATTCGGTTACACCAGCCAGACCACGCTGCTTTCGTGGATCACCGGGATCAGTGAAGTGGTCGGCGGCGCGCTCGTACTGGTGGGCCTGTTCACCCCGATCGGCGCCGCCGCGCTGCTCGGTGTCTGCGCGAACATCGTCTACGTGAAGTTCGGCGGCGGGTTCTTCCAGAAGCAGGGGCAGGGCTTCGAGTTCGAACTCCTGCTCGCCGCGGCTTCGCTGACCGTCCTGCTCGCGGGCTCCGGGCGGATCGCGCTGGACGTCAACACCCCGTGGCGGAAGCGGCCGCTTTCGTTCGGGTTGATCGGGTTGCTGCTGGCCGCGGCCGCCTCGGTCGTGGTGATCGTCCTCTGCCGCTGACCGCTCGCCTTCGGACCTGGTCTCAAAACTCGGCGTGTCGCTAGGTGAACCACAGGCCCGCCCCTGGCTCCGCACCGCCCGCCTGTGGGCCCGGCCCGACGGACCGGAGGTCTGTCAGGGAGACTAGGGGCCAGTGCCCGCCCTCTCGACCTGGAGTTTTTGATGCCGCAAGGGACTGTCCGTTGGTTCGACGCCGAACGGGGTTTCGGCTTCCTCGCGCCCGAGGACGGCTCGCCGGACGTGTTCGTGCACGCCTCCGAGATCGTCGGGGACGGCGGCGCGAAAGTGCTCCGCGAGGGGCAGGCCGTCGTGTTCGAGGTCGGCGAGAACGACCGCGGGCCCCAGGCGCTGCGCGTTCGCGTCACCGCCGATGCGGCCGCTGGCAGCGCCGTGGGCCTGCTCGGCACCATCAACTGGTACGAGCCGGGCAAGGGGTACGGCTTCGCGTCGCCGGACGGCGGCGGCGCCGACATCTTCGTGCACAGCTCCGCCATCGTGACCGGCGGCGTGGTCACCGAGGGGCAGCGGGTGGCCTTCCTGATCGTCGAAGGCGAGCGCGGCCCGCAGGCCGGGCACGTGATCCCGCTGGGAGCAGGGGCCGGCGCACCTGCTGCGGCTGGTGTCGCCGACGGTGCCGACGGCACGGTGGCCTGGTACGACGAGGACAAGGGCTTCGGCTTCATCAACCCCGACTCCGGCGCCGGGGACGTCTTCGTTCACGCCCGGGCCCTGGCCGAGGGGCTGACGTGGCTCGCGGAGGGCGACCGCGTCGCCTACGAGGTGGCTAGTGGGGACAAGGGCCCGCAGGCCCGCGACGTGCACCTGGTCCGGGGCGCCGAGCCCCAGACGGCGCCGCAGCGGACGGCACCTGCCGCGGCCGCGGGGCCGGCGGCGAGGGACGTGCCCGTACGAGGCGGCGAGGGCGTCGTCGCGCGCTACGACGCCGACCGCGGCTTCGGCTTCATCACCCCGGACGCAGGCGGCGACGATCTCTTCGCCCACGCGTCCGTGATCATGGGGTCGGAGCCGCTGCAGAAGGGTGACCGGGTCCGGTACGCGGTGCGTCAGAGCGACCGGGGCCCGCAGGCCGACCGCATCGAACGCCTCTGAAGAGGCGGCCCCATCACTTCCCGACGAGAGTGCTCGTTCGACCGCACCGACACCGCGTCGATGCAGCCTCTGGTCCAGTCGAGCACGAACAAGATCCCCTCTAGCGCGGCACGGTCATCGATCCGGGCCGCCCACCCGGACCGCGCGGCGCTGGTCGGGACGGGATCAGGGGTTGATCACCAGGTCTTAGTCCTCTAAGTGCGGTATTCGCCCATCGGGGCGTGCTGTGAAAGGTCCTTTCCTCGCAGATTTTGCCAGGAAAGGACCTTTCACAGCAGCCGGAGCGACCTACTTGTTCGGGTCGCGGACGGCGCCCGTGTCGGCCGAGGTCGCCATCCGCGCGTAGGCGCGCAGCGCGGCGGTGACCTTCCGGTCCCGCGAGACCGGCTGCCACGGCCGCTCGCTCGCCTCCATCTTCGCGCGCCGCTCGGCGAGCACGTCCTCGTCGACGAGCAGTTCGAGACGGCGCTCGTGGACGTCGAGCAGGATCCGGTCGCCGTTCTGGACCAGGCCGATCGCCCCGCCCGCGGCGGCCTCGGGCGAGATGTGCCCGACCGAGATGCCCGACGAGCCGCCGGAGAACCGGCCGTCGGTGATCAGCGCGCACTTCTTGCCCAGCCCCGAGCCCTTGAGGAACGCCGTCGGGTGCAGCATCTCCTGCATCCCCGGGCCGCCCGCCGGGCCTTCGTAGCGGATCACCAGCACCTCACCCGGCTGGATCTCCTTCTTGAGGATGGCCGAAACCGCCTCCTCCTGGCTCTCCAGCACCCGGGCCGGGCCCTCGAAATGCCACAGCTCCTCGTCGATGCCCGCCGACTTGATGACCGCGCCGTTCTCGGCGAGGTTGCCGCGCAGGATCGCGAGCCCGCCGTCCTTGGTGTACGCGTGCTCGACGTCGTGGATGCAGCCGCCGACGGCATCGGTGTCCAAAGAGGACCAACGGTTCTCGGTGGAGAACGCCTCCGTGGTGCGGACCCCGCCCGGAGCCGCGTGGAACAGCTCGATCGCCCGCTCCGACGGCTTCTCCGCCCGGATGTCCCAAGTGGACAGCCACGACTCCAGATCCGGCGAGTGCACGGAGTGGACGTCGGTGTTCAGCAGCCCGCCGCGGTGCAGTTCGCCGAGGATGGCCGGGATGCCGCCGGCCCGGTGGACGTCCTCCATGTGGTAATCCGAGTTCGGCGCGACCTTCGACAGGCACGGCACGCGGCGGCCGATGGCGTCGATGTCGTCGATGGTGAAGTCGACCTCGCCCTCCTGTGCGGCGGCGAGGATGTGCAGCACCGTGTTGGTCGAGCCGCCCATCGCCATGTCGAGGGCCATCGCGTTCTCGAAGGCCTTCTTCGACGCGATCGAGCGCGGGAGCACGGACTCGTCGTCCTGCTCATACCAGCGTTTGCACAGTTCGACGACCGTGCGCCCGGCGTCTTCGAACAGCGCCTTGCGGGCGGCGTGCGTGGCGAGGGTGGAGCCGTTGCCCGGCAGGGAGAGCCCGAGCGCCTCCGTGAGGCAGTTCATCGAGTTCGCGGTGAACATCCCCGAGCACGAACCACAGGTCGGGCAGGCCGAGCGCTCCACAATGGACAGCCCGTCCTCGTCGACCTCGCTGCTGGCCGACGCGGCGATCGCGGTGATCAGGTCGGTCGGCGCCTGCGCGACCCCGCCCACGACCACCGCCTTCCCGGCCTCCATCGGACCGCCGGAGACGAACACCACCGGGATGTTCAGCCGCATGGCGGCGTTCAGCATGCCCGGGGTGATCTTGTCGCAGTTGGAGATGCAGACCAGGGCGTCGGCCTGGTGCGCGTTCACCATGTACTCGACGGAGTCGGCGATGATCTCGCGCGAAGGCAGCGAGTACAGCATTCCGCTGTGCCCCATGGCGATCCCGTCGTCGACGGCGATCGTGTGGAACTCGCGGGCGACCCCGCCCGCCTCCTTCACCGCACCGGCCACGATCTCGCCGAGATCCTTGAGGTGCACGTGCCCCGGCACGAACTGGGTGTAGGAGTTCGCGATGGCGACGATCGGCTTGCCGAAGTCGCTGTCGGTCATTCCGGTGGCGCGCCAGAGCGAGCGGGCGCCCGCCGCGTTGCGGCCGTGGGTGGTGGTCCGGGAACGGAGTTGAGGCACGGCTGACTCCAAGGTTCGGGATGGGGACCAGGGCGAACGAGCGCCAAACTGGTCCTACCAATCCTACTCCCCGGAATCGTCGCGCTTCTCCGGAGCCTCGGCCAGGTCGTCGGTGAGCCCGGAGGGATCGGCCATCCGGCCCGCGCTGACCAGCGAGATCACCGGAAGATGGCGGGTGCGCACGGCGGGGAGGGCGACCTTGGTCTCGTCCTTCAGTACCGCCTGCACCTTCGCCTTGTCAGTGATGGCGAGGCCCTTGAGGGAGGTCCACGGCAGGTCCTTGCGCCCGAACATCGTCCGCACCTCCAGCCCCTTGGCCGTAGCCGTCGTGCGGGTCCGGATGACGAACACCGCCAGCGCGATCGGGAAGAGGTAGAGCCACTGGAGATACGGCACGTCGCCGAACGCGACAGGCGTCACACAAACGACGAGGAAAGCGATCGCGAGCAATGCCGTGTTCGGAATCTTGAAGACGGCCTTGCGGTCCTCGTTCGCCTGTTCCGACTGCTTTTCTTCTGCCACGTCAAAGATGGTGCACCGCCGCCTTCGCGGCCCCGAACGCGGGTCGCGTCACGCACCGAAGGTGTCCAGCATGCGGAATCGCCGTCCCGCAGAGTTGACACTCTTGACGGCGACCGGCTAGCTTCACTCTCGTGACAACGCAGACCGGCCTCGTACTTCCCAAGCGCGTCGACGCTTAGGGAAGTCTCCGCTGCGTCGACGCGCGACCCTCGTGCGACCACTCCGGTCGGCGGGGGTTTTTTGTTGCCTGGAACAATTTCACTGCCCGACCAGCCAATGAATACCCGAACGAGTGACTAGACAAGACGAGGCAAACAGCGATGACTAGTGCCACCTCGCGAGCAGAAGCGAACACCTCTGGAGCTCGTCCCAAGCCGGCGCCGCCGGCCGGGACCCCGGTGCGGGTCACGGGCGCGCAGTCGCTCGTCCGCTCGCTCGAGGCGGTGGGCGCGGAGGTCGTGTTCGGTATTCCCGGCGGCACCATTCTCCCGGCGTACGACCCGTTGCTCGACTCGACGAAGGTCCGCCACGTCCTGGTCCGTCACGAACAGGGCGCCGGCCACGCCGCCACCGGGTACGCGCAGGCGACCGGCAAGGTCGGTGTGTGCATGGCCACCTCCGGCCCCGGCGCGACCAACCTGGTCACCCCGCTCGCCGACGCGAACATGGACTCGGTGCCGGTCGTCGCCATCACCGGTCAGCAGTCCCGCGCGCTGATCGGCACGGACGCCTTCCAGGAAGCCGACATCTGCGGCATCACGATGCCGATCACCAAGCACAACTTCCTGGTCACCGACCCGGCGGACATCCCGCGCACCATCGCGGAGGCGTTCCACCTCGCCTCGACCGGCCGCCCCGGTCCGGTCCTGGTGGACATCCCCAAGGACGTCCTGCAGGAGATGACCTCCTTCTCCTGGCCGACGGAAATGCGGCTGCCGGGCTACCGGCCCACGCTGCGCCCGCACGGCAAGCAGGTCCGCGAGGCCGCGCGGCTGATCAGCAAGTCGCGGCGCCCCGTCCTCTACGTCGGCGGTGGTGTGGTCAAGGCCGACGCCTCGCGCCAGCTGATGGAACTGGCCGAACTGACCGGGATCCCCGTCGTCACCACGCTGATGGCGCGCGGCGCGTTCCCCGATTCGCATCCGCAGCACCTCGGTATGCCGGGCATGCACGGTTCGGTCGCCGCCGTCGCCGCGATGCAGCGGGCGGATCTGCTGATCGCCCTCGGCGCCCGCTTCGACGACCGCGTCACCGGGCAGCTGTCCTCGTTCGCGCCGGACGCCGCCGTCGTCCACGCCGACATCGACCCGGCCGAGATCTCCAAGAACCGCAAGGCGGACGTGCCGATCGTCGGCGACTGCGCGGAGATCATCACCGAGCTGATCGAGGCCGTCCGCGCCGAGACCGACAAGTCCGCGAAGCCGGATCTGAAGGACTGGTGGACGCAGGCGAGCGCCTGGCGTGACGACTACCCGGCCGGTTACGAATGGCCCGAGGACGGGACGCTTTCGCCGCAGTACGTCATCGAGCGCATCGGTTCGCTCGTCGGCCCGGACGCGGTCTACACCGCGGGCGTCGGCCAGCACCAGATGTGGGCCGCGCAGTTCGTGAAGTACGAGAACCCGCGCACCTGGATCAACTCCGGCGGCCTCGGCACGATGGGCTTCGCCGTCCCCGCCGCGATGGGCGCCAAGTTCGGCGTGCCGGACAAGCAGGTCTGGGCCATCGACGGCGACGGCTGTTTCCAGATGACGAACCAGGAACTGGCCACCTGCGCCATCGAAGGCGCGCCGATCAAGGTCGCCGTCATCAACAACGGCAACCTCGGCATGGTCCGCCAGTGGCAGAACCTCTTCTACTCCGAGCGGTACTCCAACACCGATCTCGGTACTCACAAGCACCGCATCCCCGACTTCACCCTCCTCGCGGAGGCGCTCGGCTGCGCCGGGCTCCGCTGCGAGACCAAGGAGGACGTCGACGCCACCATCCGGCGTGCCATGGAGATCAACGACCGCCCCGTCGTGATCGATTTCGTGGTGGGGAAGGATGCCCAGGTGTGGCCCATGGTGGCCGCGGGCACCGGTAACGACGAAATCATGGCCGTGCGCGGGATCCGCCCGCTCTTCGACGACGACGAAGTCGCCGCCGAGGCGGAGATCAACGCGGCGGCAGAAGGAGACGCCCGATGAGCGTGCACACCCTGAGCGTTCTGGTCGAGAACAAGCCCGGTGTCCTCGCGCGGGTTTCCGGACTGTTCTCCCGGCGTGGTTTCAACATCGAATCCCTCGCCGTCGGGCCCACGGAGAATCCCGAGGTGTCCCGGATGACGATCGTGGTCGCCGTTGAGGAGCTACCGCTCGAACAGGTGACCAAACAGCTCAACAAGCTGGTCAACGTCATCAAGATCGTGGAACTGGAAAAGTCCACAGCCGTGCAGCGTGAACTGCTGCTCGTGAAGGTCCGGGCCGACAACACCGTGCGCAGCCAGGTCCTCGAAACAGTGCAGCTGTTCCGCGCGAAGGTGGTGGACGTGTCGCCCGAGGCGCTCACCATCGAAGCCACCGGGACGTCGGACAAGATCGGTGCCCTGCTGCGGATGCTGGAGCCCTATGGCATCCGCGAACTGGTCCAGTCCGGAATGGTCGCGGTCGGCCGGGGCGCCCGGTCCATCACCGCCACCTCCGCCCGCTGAATCTTCTTAAATTTGTAAGTCAGGAAAGGAAGTAGTACCCCTCATGGCAGTGGAAATCTTTTACGACGACGACGCGGACCTTTCGATCATCCAGGGTCGCAAGGTCGCCGTGATCGGCTACGGCAGCCAGGGCCACGCGCACTCGCTGAGCCTGCGCGACTCCGGCGTCGACGTCCGCATCGGCCTGCCCGAGGGCTCGAAGTCGCGGGCCAAGGCCGAGGAGCAGGGTCTCCGCGTGCTCACCCCGGCCGAGGCCAGCGCCGAAGCCGACCTGATCATGATCCTCGCGCCGGACACGAAGCAGCGCTTCATCTACGAGCAGGACATCGCGCCGAACCTCAAGGACGGCGACGCGCTCTTCTTCGGGCACGGCTTCAACATCCGCTACGACCTGATCAAGCCGCCGTCGAACGTGGACGTCGCCATGGTCGCCCCGAAGGGCCCGGGCCACCTGGTCCGCCGCCAGTTCGTCGACGGCAAGGGCGTCCCGGCGCTCATCGCGGTCGAGCAGGACGCCTCCGGCAACGCGCAGGCGCTCGCGCTCTCCTACGCGGCCGCCATCGGTGGCGCCCGCGCCGGCGTCATCAAGACGACCTTCACCGAGGAGACCGAGACCGACCTCTTCGGTGAGCAGGCCGTGCTCTGCGGTGGCGCCTCCGCGCTGGTGCAGACCGGTTTCGAGGTGCTCACCGAGGCCGGCTACGCCCCGGAGATCGCCTACTTCGAGGTGCTGCACGAGCTGAAGCTGATCGTCGACCTCATGTACGAGGGCGGCATCGCGCGTCAGCGCTACTCGATCTCCGACACCGCCGAGTACGGCGACCTGACCCGCGGCCCGCGGGTCATCTCGCCGGCGGTCAAGGAAGAGATGAAGAAGATCCTCGGCGAGATCCAGGACGGCACCTTCGCCCGCGAATGGGTCGCCGAGGACGAGGCCGGGCGGCCGAACTTCACCAAGCTCGAGGAGCAGGGCAACCAGCACCCGATCGAGGAGACCGGCAAGAAGCTGCGCGACCTGATGTCGTGGGTGGACCGGCCGATCACCGAGACCGCCTAGTTGTCACCACGAAGGGGCCCTTCCGCGCGAAGGGCCCCTTCGTTTTGCGTACCGGAAAGCGATAGCGTTGGCACCATGAGTGAGCAGCCGGTGGACGACAAGGCCCACATCCGGCCCGATCTGGACTTGAGTGACGCGGTGTGGATCAGGGCGGAGCCGGAGGGCGCGAATCTGGCGGACCGTGCCGAGTACGCGCTGGTACCGCATACCGACGGCGTCACCTACACCGCGATGCGCCAGGCCTCGGATCCGGACGGCCACGTCCTCGTGTTCACGCCGGCGGAATGGGACGCCTTCGTGAAAGGCGTGCGGGACGGCGAATTCGACCTGCCGGCCTGAGGTCAACTGGTCGTGACGGACAGCACGACCTTCCCCGTTGTTTTCCCCGCCGCCACGAGTTCTTGGGCTTTCGCGGCCTCTTCCAGCGGGAACACGGTGTCGATGGTCGGCTTGAGGCGTCCGCTGTCGACGAGTCCGGCCAGCGCGAGCAGCCCGGCGCGGTCCGGCTCGGCGAGGGTGAACCCGGCGGTGACCCCGGCGGCCTCGGCCAGCTCCGGCAACCGCTCGTCGTTCGTGCGGGTGAGCTGGACGAGCCTGCCGCCGCGGCGCAGCGTCTTGAGGGACCGGGGCCCGTACTCCAGGCCGATCGTGTCGAGGACGACGTCGACGTCGCGGACCTCCTCGGCGAAGTCCGTCGTGCGGTAGTCGACGAGTTCGTCCGCGCCGAGACGGCGGAGGAACTCGTGTTTGGCCGCGCTGGCCGTCCCGATCACGTACGCGCCGCGAGCCTTGGCGATCTGGACGGCGAGATGTCCCACTCCGCCCGCCGCCGCGTGGATCAGAACCCGTTGCCCGGGCTGGATGTCCGCGGTGTCGACGAGGCTCTGCCAGACGGTCAGCCCCGCGAGCGGGACCGCGGCCGCGTGCACATGGTCCAAAGTGGACGGCTTGCGCGCGAAGTGACGGCTCGGCGCGGCGACGTACTCGGAATACGCGCCCGCCTGGAACGGGAACGACGGCATGCCGAAGACCTCGTCGCCGGGGGAGAACAGGGACGCGCCCGCGCCGACCTCCTCGACCACGCCGGACACGTCCCAGCCGAGGATGAACGGCGGATCACCCATCGGGCCGATGCCGCCGGTCTCGCGGGTCTTCCAGTCGACCGGGTTGACGCCGGCGGCGTGCACCCGGACCAGGATCTGCGTCGGGCCCGGGACGGGTCTTTCGACGTCGACGAGTTCGAGGACTTCGGGGCCGCCCAGGCGGTTCTGGCTGATCGCTCGCATGGGTCCATTGTTCGGCGAGCGTCGTACTTTCGGCGAGGGTCCGGCGGGCCAGCGGTCGTCAGGATCGGGACACGCTTCTGGCCTCGTGAGTGGTAAGGACGGTTCTAACCGTCCTTACCACTCACGAGCGCCGCGATCTCCGTCTGCTCGAAGTGCTCGGCCCACCCCAAGGCCGACGACGAGTACAGCGAATCCTCCAGCGAAGGATCCGCCCCCACCTCGAGCAAGGCCCGCACCGCCTCCACGTGCCCGCCCTGCACCGCCAGGTGCAGCGCCGTGACGCCCTCCCCATGCGAGAGCCCGCCGAAGGTGCCCTGACGGTTCACCGAAGCGCCCAGCTCCGCCAAGGTCCTGATCGCCGAAGCCTTTCCCTGGGCGGCGGCCCACGTCAGCGCCGTGCCCCGGTAGACGTCGGCGTCGACCGAGGCGCCCCGCTCCACGAGGGTGCGCACAGCCGAGGACCGGTCGTTCCGCGCGGCCCACGAAAGTGCCTCGTCGACGATCTCGGCGGGATCGTCGCCCGGCAGCCATTCCGGGAAACCGCTGTGCGGCCGGTGGAATTCGCGATGCGCGCCCGCCGCGGGGGCGAGCGTGCCGTCCGGCGCGAGCAGCTCGTCGAGCAGGTCGGCCCGGCCGAGCCCCGCCGCCACCCGGAGGTTGCCGGGGGAGACGCTGCGCGAAGCCAGCAGCTCCGCGGCCTCGCGATGGCCCCAGAACAGCGCGACCACCAGCGGAGTCCCGCCGTCGCCCCGGGCCGGGACGTCGACCGGGGCACCCGCGTCGAGCAGCATCGTCACGAGCAGCGGCAGCCCGGCATACCCGGCCTGGTGCAGCGCCGTCCAGCCGTGCACGTTGGCGGAAGCCGGATCGGCGCCGTGGTCGAGTAGGATCCGGCACAGCCGCTCGTCGCAGGTCGCGGCGGCCATGCCGAGCAGGTCGTTCCCGTTCTTCCCGTGCGCGTGGACAAGCGTGGGCAGGTCGCCGATCAGGCGCGCGAGCCCGGCCAGGTCTCGCGCGTCGATCAGTTCACGTGCCTTCTCGAAGGCGAGTTCAGCCGGTGACGTCACGCTCCCGCACGCTACCCCCGACCCCCGACAGAACCCGCCATTCGGCCAGCGGGATCCGCTCGTCCCCGGTCAGGACCTGCAGGCAGACGTGGTCGGCCCCGGCGTCGAGATGCGCCTGGACGCGCGCGGAGATCTCGTCCTCCCCGACGGCGACCAGCGCGTCCACGAGCTTGTCGGAGCCGTAGTCCTCCTCGGCGAACCCGAACCGCCGCAGATTCGCCCGATGGTGGGCCGCCAGGTCCAGGTACATCGACACGTGCCGCCGCGCGATCTCCCGGTCCGATCCGACGACGACGGCCTGCTCGACGGCGAGGAAGGCCGAAGGCCCGATGGCCTCCCGCGCCAGCGCCGTGTGCTCGACGGGGACGAAGTACGTATGCGCCCCGTCGGTGCGTTCCGCGGCCAAGGCGAGCATCTTCGGGCCCAAGGCGGCCAGCACGCGACGGCGTGGGGAGTCCGGTGTGGACAGTTCGGTCCCGTCCATTTCGTCGAGATAGCCGCGCATTCCTTCCAGCGGTTTCGCGCCCGGAAGATGCCCGCCCAGTCCGAGGACGAAGCGGCCGGGGTACGCCTCGGCGAGGGTTCGCTCGGCGGCTGCCGCGGCGACGGGGGCCCGGTGGGAGAACCGCGCGATCCCGGTGGCCACGGTCAGCCGTGACGTCGCCGCCAGCAGCAGTCCGGCCTGCGTGAACGCCTCCCGGCCCAGGTACTCCCCGAACCACAGCGTGTCGAAGCCGAGCTCCTCGACTTCCGCGGCCGCTTCCCGGACTTCGCCGATTTCCTTGCCGTCGAAGGAAAACGTCCAGATCCCGACGCTCACCGGGTCACCGCCTTCAGTGCCGGGGCGAGCCGCTCCAGCTGGTCCACGATGGACGCGAGGTCGTCCCCGTCGGGAGTGACGAGCACGGTGTCCGCGCCGGCGTCGACGAGTTCCTTGACCCGCCCCGCGATCTTCTCCTCGTCGCCCCAGGCGGTCAGCCCGTCCACCAGCCGGTCGCTGACGCCGTCGATGTCCGCGTCGGTGTAGCCCAGCCGTTTCCAGCCCTTGAAGTAGTGCTGGACGTCGAACCGCTTCATCATCTCGATGTTCTTCGCCACGTTCGCCCGCGCCTGCGCACGGTCGCCGAGCAGGACCGCGTGAGTGGGAATCAGCAGCTTGTCCCGGCCGAGGATCTCGCGCGAATACGGCGTGTGCTCGAAGGGCTGGGCGAACGGATGCGCGCCGTCCGTCCGGTCCCGCGCGAGTTCGAGCATCTTCGGCCCGACGGCGGCGAGGATCCGCGGGAACGGCACGGGTGCCGGGAACTCGGCCGCCGCCTCGTCCATCTCCGTGAGGTACGCGTGGGTCTGTTCGAGCGGCCGGTAGTCCACGCCGGACTTCGCGGCCTGGAAGGAGTGGCCGATCCCGATGCCCAGCACGAACCGGCCGGGGAAGGCGTGGGCGAGTGTCCGTGCGCCGCTGTACGCGGTGCGTCCCGGCCGCGACCAGATGTTGGCGATCCCGGTGCCGATCACCACCTGTCCGGTGGACGCGAGCGTGATGCCGCTGTGCGCGAACAGCTCGCGACTGCCGGGGCCTTCGCCTGCCCACACAGTGCGGTAGCCCAGCTCCTCCAGGCGGCGTATCGCCGCCAGTTCCTCGCCGGGCGACGGGTGGGTCATGCCGAGCGGCAGCCAGACACCCACCGGGCCCAGCCGCTCCCGGGTTTCTTCGATCAAGGTCATTCTCGTCTCCCCAGCTAACATGAGGCAGCCTCCGCTTACGTCGTCCGACTATACGGAGGCTGCCTCCGATTTGTCGAGACTAGGCTCGGGAGCGCGATGGACACCGAGAAGAAGCCGCTGCGGGCGGACGCCCGGCGCAACTACGAGCGCCTCCTCGAAGAGGCGAGACGCGCTTTCGCCGCGCACGGGGTCGAGGCGTCGCTGGAAGAGATCGCGCGCCGGGCCGGAGTCGGCATCGGAACGCTCTACCGGCACTTCCCGGCGCGGGAAGCACTCGTCGAGACGGTGCTGCGTGAAGGCTTCGACGCGCAGGCCGAGGCGGCTCGCGAGCTGCTGGGCTCTCCGGAGCCGGTGGAGGCGTTGAAGGCCTGGTTCGCCGGGATGGGTGAACAGTCGGCGCGCTACCGGGGGCTGCCCGAGCTGATGGTCGACGTCCTCAACGACGAGACCTCCCCGCTGTACGCCTCCTGCCACGCCATGCGTGACCAGGTGTCCCAACTGGTGGAAAGGGCGAAGGCCTCGGGGGAGCTCCGGGCCGACGTCACAGTGCACGAATTACTGGTGCTGCTGCACGCGCTTTCCTGGGCCAGCGAACACCTTTCGGGTGACAAGGGCCTCGAACGGCTCCTCGATCTCGTTTTCGCGGGATTACGGGCGAGTTAACAATCCCCTGTCACCAGGTCTAAACTGCGGCGCAACCGGGCACAACGGCGTGACCGTCAACCGCTTCGAGGCACTTTCTCCCGTCGAGAAGCCAATCAACCCCGAGTCGCAGGCACAGACCAGATAGTGGGAGCCGTATCGTGACCAAGCCGAACAAGCCCGTCGTCCTCATCGCCGAGAAGCTCGCGCCCTCCGTGCTGAGTGTCTTCTCCGACGAGGTCGAGGTCCAGCATGTGGACGGCACGGACCGCCCCGCGCTGCTCGAAGCCGTGAAGACGGCGGACGCGCTGCTCGTGCGGTCCGCGACGAAGGTCGACGCCGAGGTCCTCGGCGCCACCACCTCGCTCAAGGTCGTCGCCCGCGCCGGCGTCGGGCTGGACAACGTCGAGGTCCCCGCCGCCACCGAACGCGGTGTCCTGGTGGTCAACGCGCCGACGTCGAACATCGTCTCCGCCGCCGAGCACGCCGTGGCGCTCCTGCTCGCCGTCGCCCGCCGGGTCCCGGCCGCGGACCAGAGCCTCCAGGGCGGCGCGTGGAAGCGCAGCGCCTACTCCGGCGTCGAGATCCAGGGCAAGACCATCGGCGTGGTCGGCCTCGGCAAGATCGGCCAGCTGTTCGCGCAGCGGCTCGCCGCGTTCGACACCAAGCTCATCGCGTACGACCCCTACGTCTCGGCCGCCCGCGCCGCGCAGCTCGGCATCGAGCTGGTCACGCTGGACGAGCTGCTGGAGCGCGCCGACGCGATCTCCATCCACCTGCCGAAGACCCCGGAGACCAAGGGCCTCATCGGCGCCGAGGCGCTCAAGAAGACCAAGCAGGGCGTCATCATCGTCAACGCCGCGCGCGGTGGCCTCATCGACGAGCAGGCGCTGGCGGACGCGGTCAGCTCCGGCCACGTCGGCGGTGCCGGTATCGACGTGTTCGTCACCGAGCCCACCACCGAGAGCCCGCTGTTCGGCCTGCCCAACGTCGTCGTCACCCCGCACCTTGGCGCCTCGACCGCCGAAGCGCAGGACCGCGCGGGCACCGACGTCGCGAAGTCCGTGCTGCTCGCGCTGCGCGGCGACTTCGTGCCGGACGCGGTGAACGTCGCGGGCGGCGGCACGGTCGGCGAGCACGTCCGGCCGTACCTCTCGCTCACCCAGAAGCTCGGCACCCTCCTGACCGCGCTGAACCCGAAGGCCCCGGCCTCGGTCACCGTCGTGGTCAAGGGCGAGCTGTCCACCGAGGACGTCAGCGTGCTGCCGCTCGCGGCCGAGCGCGGCGTGTTCTCCGGCGTCGTCGAGGACCAGGTCACCTTCGTGAACGCACCGCGCGTGGCCGAAGAGCTGGGCGTCCAGGTCGAACTGGTCACCGAGACCGAAAGCCCCAAGTTCCGCAGCCTGGTCACCGTCCGCGCGGTCCACGCCGACGGCACGACCCTTTCGGTCTCCGGTTCGGTCACCGGCAAGGACGAGGTCGAGAAGCTCGTCGAGGTCAACGGCCGTCACTTCGACCTGCGCGCCGAGGGCAACGTGCTGCTGCTCGAGTACCCGGACCGCCCGGGCATCATGGGCCGCGTCGGCACGCTGCTCGGCGAGGCGGGCCTCAACATCGAGGCCGCGCAGATCAGCCAGACCACCGACGGCGCGGACGCGGTGATGCTGCTGCGTGTGGACCGTTCCGTCGACTCGCATCTGCTGGAGCCGATCGGCGCCACCGTCGGCGCGCACACGATCCGCGCGGTCAACTTCGGCTGACCTGCGAAGCGCGTGAAGGCCCCCTTCCCTCGGCTGAGTCGAGGGAAGGGGGCCTTCACGCGCATTTCGCGATTAGTCGACTAAATGCGTTCGTTGTGTGTGCAGGGTTCGCGGGATCGCAGAGCAAGATTCAATAACGGTGAAAAATGCCTACTGAAGTCGGGCTGGTCCCCGGATAGGTTCTTCCGGCGAGGCCGAACCATCGCGTCGTCAAGGGCACGGCGCGGCGCCGGGGCTCACCGTCGGGGGTGTGTTGGAGCGGCAGGCAGGTTCCGAGTCAAGGCCTCGAGTGAGGGCACGTACTCATGAACAGATCCCGCGTACCCCGATGGGCGATCCGCTCGTCGGCCGCGGTCTTCGCCGCGTTGCTCGTGACGTCCGTGACCGGGGCGTCCGCTGCCGCGCAGGATGTCCCTCTCGCGGACGGCGTCACGCCGGCGAAGATCGACCGTAACGGATTCCAGGGGAAGGTCGAGCCGAAGCTCAAGGCCGCCCAAGGCAAGATCACCGCCTTCGTCGAGCTGGCCAAGCAGCCCGCCGTCGACGCCTTCAACGCCGAGCAGAACAAGGGTGCAGGCAAGGAAAAGGCGAAGAAAGCCGCGAAGGACGCCAAAGCCGACGCCGCCGCGACGGTGAACTCCGTCGTCGGGCAGCTCAAGGCCGCCGACGCCGGCACCCAGCTGGTCACGCAGACCGCCAACGCGGTCGCCGGCGCGGTCGTCACGGCCGACGCGGCGAAGATCCGCGAGCTGGCGAAGCGGCCGGACGTCGTCTCGGTCAAGAAGGTCGTGCCGAAGACCCGCACCAACTCCAGCGCGGTCCAGCTGACCAACACGCTCGCCTCCTGGCAGCAGACCGGCCGCTACGGCGACGGCATCCGCGTCGGCGTGATCGACGACGGCATCGACTACACCCACGCCACCTTCGGCGGTCCGGGCACGGCCGAGGCGTACAAGGCGATCAACCGCGACCAGGCCACCCCCGCCTTCCCGACCGACAAGGTCGTCGGCGGTATCGACCTGGTCGGCGACGCCTACGACTCGGGCAGCGACGACCCGGCCCTCAACACCCCGAAGCCGGACCCCAACCCGATCTCGTGCGGCCACCACGGCACGCACGTCGCGGGCACGGTCGCCGGATTCGGTGTGGACGAAGCGGGCAAGACCTTCACCGGTGACTACAAGAAGCTGAACAAGAAGAAGATCGAAGCGATGCAGATCGGCCCGGGCACCGCGCCCAAGGCCCTGCTGTACGCCATCAAGGTCTTCGGCTGCGACGGCTCGACCAACGTCACCTCGCAGGCGCTCGACTGGTCGCTCGACCCGGACGGCGACGGCGACTTCACCGACCACCTCGACGTCGTGAACCTGTCGCTGGGCGGCGACTTCGCCACCCCGGACGACCCGGACTCGCTGTTCGTGCGCAAGATCGCCGCGAACAACGTCGTCCCGGTGTTCTCCGCGGGCAACGGCGGCGACCTCAACGACGTCGGCGGCGCGCCGGGCAACACGCCCGAGGCGCTGACCGTCGCCAGCAGCCGTGACGCGTCCGTCCTGCGAGACGCCGTCGAAGCCGTCGCTCCCGACGGCGTGAAGGGCGCGAAGACCGGCCAGTTCAGCCAGAACTACGCGGCCTACGACACGCTCGACGTCACCGCGCCGGTGGTCACGCTGTCGGCCGACAACGCCGCCGGCTGCAAGCCGTACTCCGAGGCCGACAAGGCCAAGGCCGCGGGCAAGATCGTGTTCCTCGAATGGGACGACAACGACGCGACCCGCGCCTGCGGTTCGGGCGCCCGGTCGAACAACGCGCAGGCCGCGGGCGCCAAGGGCGCGCTGTTCTCGTCGACGCTGGAGCACTTCACGGCCGGGATCGCGGGCAACGCGGCCCTGCCGACGTTCCAGCTGACCGGCAGCGCGACCGCCTCGGTCCGTCCCGCGGTCGCCGCGGGCACGCTGCAGGTCCGCATGACCGGCAAGGGCCGTGTGTCCGTGCCGACCACCGATCAGTCCATTGTGGACACCCCGAGCTCGTTCACCTCGCGTGGCGGGCGCGGCCCGGCCGTCAAGCCGGACGTCGCGGCGCCCGGTGACTCGATCGCGTCCGCGCTGAGCGGCAGCGGGGCCGGTCGCCTGGTCATCTCGGGGACGTCGATGGCGGCTCCGCACACCTCGGGTATCACCGCCCTGATCCGTCAGGCGCATCCGGACTGGTCGGTCGAGGAGGTCAAGGCCTCGGTCATCAACACCGCCGGTCACGACATCCGTGACGCTTCGGGCCGGGTCTACGGTCCGCAGCGCGTCGGCAGCGGCCGGATCGACGCGAAGGCCGCGCTGGACAACCAGGTCCTGGCCTACGTCGTCGACAACCCCGGCTTCGTCTCGGTCAACTTCGGCGTCGTCGAAGCGGGCGGCCCGGTCACCCTGACCAAGACGGTCAAGGTGGTCAACAAGGGCATCAAGCCGGTCGAGTACTCGGTGGGCTACGAAGCCGTGAACTCGCTCCCCGGTGTCGAGTACACAGTGGACAAGCCGACGGTGAAGCTGAGCCCGCGCGGTATCGCGCTGGTGAAGGTGACCCTGAAGATCGCCGACCCCAAGGCGCTCCGCAAGGTCATGGACCCGACCATGGCGGCGACGCAGGTCGGGCTCGCCCGTCAGTTCGTGGCGGACGCCTCCGGCCGGATCGCGTTCACCCCGAAGAGCGGCACGACCGTTCCGCTGCGGCTCTCGGTGTACTCCGCGCCGAAGCCCGTCTCGTCCATCAACACCCCGGGCAACGTCAACTTCGGTGCCGGCCAGACCCAGGCCGTGCTGAACCTGACCGGCAAGGGCGTGGACCAGGGCTCCGGTGCGCAGCGGTACCGCTCGCTGATCAGCGTGCTCGAACTGCAGGCGGAATCCCCGCAGCTGCCCGAGTGCGACGGCGACGTCACCACCGACTGCACCCTGAACCAGACGGCCAAGGGCGCCGACCTGCGCTACATCGGCGCGGCGTCGACCGCTCCGCTGGCCAAGGCTCAGGGCGAGCCGGAGAACGCGTTGCTGGCCTTCGGTCTCACCACCTGGAGCGATCTGGCCAACCTGGGCAGCAACACCTCGCCGTTCGTGGACATCGACACCACGGGCGACGGGCAGCCGGACTTCGAGACCTATGTGACCAAGGTGACGTCGACCGACGTCCTCGTGGCGGTCACCGTGGCGCTGAAGCCGGGCTTCCCGCAGGTGGACATCCAGCCGATCAACGGCCAGCTCGGCGACGTCGACACGAACGTGTACGACACCAACGTCGTCGTGCTGCCGGTGAGCATCGCCGCGCTGGGCATCGACCCGAACGCCGCGTCGCACAAGATCAGCTACACGGTCGGGACCTCCGGGTTCTACGCGGCGCCGGGTGCGGACTCGTCGACGATCGACTACGTCGGCACGCCGCTTTCGTTCGACGCCTTGGCTCCCGCGTACTCGGTCCAGGGCGGCGGCGACTCCGCGCTGGGCTACGTCGCGAAGCCGGGCACGGCGCTGGTGGTCAACCGCAACGCGGCCGCGCAGGACACCGTGCTGGGCCTGCTGGCGATCGAGCACCACAACGCCTCGGGCAACCGGGCGAACGTGGTGAAGATCCAGACGAACGCCGGTGGTGGCGAAACGGGTGTCGACCGGCCGGGCAACGGCGGGCGGCACACCGGGCGTCAGCCGATCGGTGTGGGCTGACGCGATAGTGCGATAACCCGCGTTCGATGAGGTGAGGGACGCCCTGGCGGCATGCTTCGCGCCAGGGCGTCCCTTCTTGTTTTCACCCTTTCGGCTGTCTCGCTCTGTGGGAGGTTCCGGCATAAGGGTGGTGCGGCTACGGCTACCGGGCTACGGCCGGTAACCTTCCGCTGCTGGCGTTTTCTTGCGGATGGGCCATCCGGACTGCCGGTGGCCTGGTCTACGGAGGTGTGTGGATGCGGCTCGCGGTGATCCCAGGAGACGGGATCGGGCCCGAAGTGGTCTCCGAGGCGCTCAAGGTGCTCGGTGAGGTCGTACCGACGGCGGAGATCACGAACTACGACCTCGGCGCCGCCCGGTGGCACTCCACCGGCGAGCTGCTCCCGGAGTCGGTACTCGGTGAACTCCGTCAGCACGACGCGATCTTGCTGGGCGCGGTGGGCGACCCGACGGTGCCGAGCGGCATCCTGGAGCGTGGCCTGTTGCTGCGGCTCAGGTTCGAGCTCGACCACCACGTGAACCTGCGCCCCGCCCGGTTGTACCCGGGAGTGCGCGGACCGCTCGCCGAGGCGGGCGAGATCGACATGGTCGTCGTGCGTGAAGGCACCGAAGGCCCGTACGCGGGCAACGGTGGCCTGCTGCGCAAGGACACCGAGAACGAGATCGCGACGGAGGTCAGCGTCAACACGGCGTTCGGTGTCCGGCGCGTGGTGACCGACGCGTTCAACCGGGCCGAGGCGCGGCCCCGCAAGCACCTGACGCTCCTGCACAAGACGAACGTGCTGGAGTACGCGGGCTCGCTGTGGTCGCGGATCGTCGAAGAGGTCTCGCTGGAGCACCCGGAGGTGACCGTCGCCTACTCCCATGTGGACGCCGCGACCATCCACCTGGTGACCGATCCGTCCCGTTTCGACGTCGTGGTGACGGACAACCTGTTCGGCGACATCATCACCGACCTGGCGGCGGCCGTGACCGGCGGCATCGGGCTGGCGGCGAGCGGGAACCTCGACATCACGCGGCGGAACCCGAGCATGTTCGAGCCGGTGCACGGCAGCGCGCCGGACATCGCGGGCCAGGGTCTCGCCGACCCGACCGCCGCGGTGCTCTCGGTCTCGCTGCTGCTGGACCACCTGGGGCAGAAGGAAGCGGCGCGGCGGATCGAGGCCTCGGTGGCCTTCGACCTCGCGACCCGCGACCAGGCGTCGCCCGGTGCGACGCACGCGATCGGTGACCGGCTGGCGGCACTGGTGTCGTCGAACGTGCGCCCGGTCACTCAGTCGTAGTCGCTTGGGCCGAAGGGGCCCTTCGCCGCATCTACCGCGGTGAAGGGCCCCTTTTGTCACGTCCGGGACGCTGGGGGGCGCGGTGGCAGGCCCTCACCGCGTTTCGAGGGGGCATGTCGCGAAAGCCACTTTCGCGACATCTGATGTCCCCAAAGTGGCTTTCTCGACGCACCCGCAGGGCGGTCTCTTATAAACAAAAA